>NZ_JBITHP010000014.1:23829-103994 GCF_044458105.1 Embleya sp. NPDC050493 | reverse complement strand
GGCCCCCGGGGGGGGCTTTTGGTCTCAACCCCTGGTGGGGGGTGCGGGGGCGCTGTGGCTGGGGCGGGGGGGCCGGGCCGCAACCCCCCCCCGCCCCGCCCCCCGCCGGCGTCAGCGCGCGGTCCCGGCGCCCAGGAACGCGGACAGGAAGTGGCCGTCGAGCATGGACAGATCACCGAACCGGTCGCCCCGGCTGTAGGCGTTCATCAGCGTCTTCGACGCGTGCAGTGCCGCGACGGGCCTACGGATCACCGGCTTGACCCAGCGGCTCACCGCGCCGTCGAGTTCCTCGGCCGGCACGACCTGATGCAGGATCGACAACCGGTGCGCCGTATGGGCGTCGAACGCGTCCGCGGTCAGCACGAGTTCGCGGATCCGGGCGGCACCGACCTCACCGATCAACCGGGCCATCGCACCACCCCACGCGGTCGGCAGTCCCAGGGCCAACTCCGGCATCCGAAACCGTGTCCCGGTGTCGCCCACCCGCAGGTCGCAGAAGATCGCCAGGGCCAACCCGGCCCCGACCACCTGACCGTGCACCCGGGCGATGGTGACCGGATCGGCCGCGGCGAACCCCTCGCACACCGCCCGTGCCTTGTCGCCGATCCTGCGCACGGCCGGTCCGCCGGGGTCCTCGGCGGCCAGCCGCAGCAACTCGCCGCGGTCGCCGCCCAGGCAGAAGGAATCGCCCTCCCCCGACAGCACGAGCACGCGCACGTCGGAGCGCGCACGCAGGTACGAGAGCACCGCCAGGAGGTCGTCCAACATCTGCTCGTCGAGCGCGTTGCCGACCTCCGGCCGGGCCAACCGCACCTGCAACACCGCCCCTTCGAGGCTGGTGCGCACGGTCTTCAGATCCAGCGAGTCCACGAACGTGGCCCCTTCCGGTCATGGGAAACGCCGCCGCGCCGGCGCGGAAGCCCCGTCGATCACCAGATCGTCGCATTGATGATCACGACTTGAGGAGCCGAATCCACGCCATTCGACGGCTCCCCCGGGGCATCGGCGCCCCGCCGCGCACGGCCGGGGGGGGGGGGGGGGGCCCCCGCCCCCCGCCGCGCCCCCCCCCCCCCGCCCCCGGCCCCCCCCCCGGCCCCCCCCCGCCCCGCCCCCCCCCCCCCCCCCCCCCCCCCCCCCCCACGACTCACAGTGCCTGGCCTACTCCGTAGTGCATTCGCGGCGCCGCGATCGCCGGGGGTGAAATGTCGCCACAGCACCGCGGAAGTCGCTTCCGGACCCCTGGAAACGTGCATTCCGCGCCCCCCGTGCCGGCTGAAACCATCCGTTGCCGGCCACTAGCGAAGCACGCCGCGGAGGGCCTCGGGGTCGGTGGGCGGGAGCGGAGTGGCCGCTCCGGCGGTCCTGGCGCTGAGCGTCGGGGTCACGTAGACGGGAGTGGGATCGGCCTGGGGGGCGCACGTCTTGGCGATGCGGCCACCGCCCCTGGGGAGGCTGCCGTCGCGGAGGTACGCGGTGAACGTGTCGTCCAGACAGGCGTTGCCGTGGAACAGGATCTCGTGGAAGCTGCCGCCGGTCTGGACGACCAGCTTGGAACCGGGCAGTGCGTCACGCATGGCCAGTCCGCCCTCGTACGGCGTGGCGGCGTCCTCGGTGGCCTGGAAGAGCAGGACGGGTGGCAGGCCCTTGCCGGTGATCTTCATCCGACCCGCCGGGTTGCCCTGGCCCGGCCAGAACATGCAGGCCGCGTTGTACCACATGTTGTTGTAGGTGTAGAAGGGCGCGGTGGCGTCGACCCTGGCCTGGTCCTTCTTCCAGAACTCCCAATCGCGCGGCCAGGCGTTCTCGTTGCACTGCGCCGCGTTGTACGCCGGAAAACTGGCGTCGTCGGTGCCCGGCGCCGCGTAGCGGTTGTACGCGATGTTCAGCGGCCGGGTGTCGTGTTGCGTGACGTAGGCGGAGAGCACGGTGGCCATCCTGGGCCAGCGCAGGAAGTTGTAGCCGCCGCCGTAGAAGGTGTCCTCGAACTCGGCGGGGCCGATCTTGCCGGGGGCCGGGGCGGCGTCCACCGGTTCGGTCCGCAGCGCGGCCTCGACCCGGTCGTACGCCCTCTTGACGCCGGCTGCGTCCGTGCCCAGGTGGTAGACCGAGTCGGCCTTGGCCGTCCAGTCGGCGAAGGCGTCGAAGCGGCGCTGGTGTTCCTTGTCCTGGAGGATGTTGTGGTCGTACCAGGGGATGGTCGGGCCGACGATGCTGTCCAGCACCATGCGCCGCACCCGCGAGGGGAAGAGCTGCCCGTACGTGGAGCCCAGCGAGGTGCCCCAGGAGCCGCCGTAGAAGTTGATCTTCGGGGCTCCGAGCGCCCGCCGGATGCTGTCCATGTCGCGTGCGCTGTCGACGGTGGTCATGTGCGGCATCAGCCAGGACCAGTCGGCCGCGCAATCGGCGGCGTACCCGGCCGCCTTCGACAGCCAGGCCTTGGAAGTGCCCTGGCTTATCCGGTAGTCGGGCCGCGGACCATGGAAGTACTCGGCGTCGCAGACCACATGGGGTTCGCTGCTGTTGGTGCCGCGCGGGTCGAAGCCGATCCAGTCGTAGGTCGAGGCGACGTCCTGCGGGATCTGCCCGGAGATGAAGGCGGGCATCCACAGCCCGGAGTTCCCGGGGCCGCCGGGGTTGAGCAGGATCGGACCCTGTTGCCTGTGCCTGGGTGCAGTGGCGGGAAGCCGGTTCACCGCGATCTTGATCTTGGGGCCGTGCGGGTTCGCGTAGTCCACCGGCACGTCGAGCATCGCGCACTGCAGCGCGGGCGTGGTGGCGTCGTTACAGGAGCTCCAGACGAGTTTTCCCTGCCCGGTGTCCTCGGGGCCGGCGGAATCGGGTGCGGCGCCGACGGAGGCTCCGCTGAGGGCGACGAGTGCCACGGCTGCCGAGAACAGGGCTATGACTTTTCTCATGCACGCATGATGTGACATGTGAAATTGTATCGCTGCTCATACGGATCGCACGTTACCAAGCTGTGACCAACGCCGGCTCAGGGTCCGGTGCGGACCGATCTCCCCGCCGGGATCCCGGATTACAACCTTCCCCACCGCAAGCGTTTGCACTACTGTCGCCTGGCAGTTGTGCCACTCGACCGGGGGGCTGAGCCGATCCACCCCGACACCGACGTGCCGGGCGTACCGGCGGACCCGGTTGCCGCGAGCACGTCGCCCTCGGCAACGGCCCCTGCTCGCCGTCGACCCGCCTCCCCGTCGGCCCCGCCGTCCGGCTGCCGGTTCCGCACCCGCTGCCCCTGTGCGACCCGGCTGCGCGCGACCGCGGACCCTCGATACGCGCCGTCGGCGAACAACGCACCGTCGCCTGCCACCACCCGCCGCCCACGCCGTCGCCCACACCGGCCACCCATCACGAGGAGTCATCCGCCATGCCCCGCACGCTGCGCCACCACGACGGCACCCGCTTTCGCGACCTGAACCACAACGGGACCATGGAGCCCTACGAGGACCCCCGGCTCCCGATCGACGAACGCGTCGCCGACCTGCTGGGCCGAATGACCCTGGAGGAGAAGGCCGGACTGATGTGCTGCGGCCGGATGATCCCCGGCGACGGCGCCCGCAGACCCTCCGGGGCCGAACTGATCGCCGAACGCGGCATCAACACCTTCGGGTTGACCGCCATGCCCGCACCGGTCGAAATGGCCCGGTGGAACAACCACGTGCAGGACCTGGCCGCCGCCACCCGCCTGGGCATACCCGTCACCCTCGCCTCCGATCCCCGGCACGGCTTCACCGAGAACCCGGCCACCGCGTTCACCGGCGGCGCCTTCAGCCGCGGCCCGGAACCGATCGGCCTCGCGGCCACGGACGATCCCGCACTCGTCGAGGAATACGCCGCCGCAATGGCCGCCGAACTGCGCGCCGTCGGCGTCCGCGTCGCCATCCACCCGATGGCCGACCTGGCCACCGAACCCCGCAAGCCGCGCACCGGCGGCACGTTCGGCGAGGACGCGGACCGCGCCGCACGCATCCTGGCCGCCTACATCCGCGGCTTCCAGGGCGAACGCCTGGGCGCCGACAGCGTCGCCTGCATGACCAAGCACTTCCCCGGCGGCGGACCCCAGGAGAACGGCGAGGACCCGCACTTCGCCTACGGCACCCGCACCGTCTATCCGGGCGGCAACCTCGACTACCACCTCAAGCCCTTCGAGGCCGCGTTCGAGGTGGGCACCGCCCAGGTCATGACGTGCTACTCGATCCCCGTCGGCACCGCGCTCGCCGAGGTCGGCTCCTCGTTCAACCGCGACGTGCTCACCGGCCTGCTGCGCGGACGGTACGGCTTCGACGGCGTGGTGTGCAGCGACTTCAACGTGCTCACCGGCATGGAGATCCCCGGCGTCGTCGCCCTGCCGGCGCGCAACTGGGGCGTGGAACACCTCTCCCTCGCCGAACAGGCCGCGATGATGCTGCACGCCGGCGTCGACCAGTTCGGCGGCGAGACCCGATCCGACCTGATCGTCGACGCGGTGCGCCCCGGCACCGTCGACGAGAGCCGCATCGACGCATCGGCACGGCGCATCCTGCGCGACAAATTCCGACTCGGCCTGTTCGACGACCCCTACGTCGACCCCGAGGTCGCCGAACAGGTGGTGGGGCACCCCACCCGTACCGAACTCGGCCGCCGCGTACAACAGCGCTCCCTGGTCCGCCTCACCGGAAACGCGTTCGCGGCAACTCCCCGGCGCCGCCTGTACATCGAGAACATCGACCCCGAAGTCGCGTCCCGCTACGGCACGGTGGTCGAGCGCCCCGAGGACGCGGACCTGGCCGTCATCCGGATCGACGCCCCCTACGAACCCCGCGAGGGCCTCCTGGAACGCCACTTCCACGCCGGCTCCTTGGACTTCTCCGCCGCCGAACTCGAACGGCTGCGCAAGCTGTGCGCGACCGTACCCACCGCCGTCGACGTCTTCCTCGACCGCGCCGCGATCCTCACCGAACTCGCCGGCTGCGCCGCCGCCCTCCTGGCCGACTTCGGCGCCGACGACGACCTGGTTCTGGACGCCGTCTTCGGCAACAGCCCCACTCCCGGAACCCTGCCCTTCGACCTGCCCTCGTCGATGCGGGCCGTCGAGGAGTCCCGCGAGGACGTCCCCTTCGACACCCGCGACCCCCTGTTCCGCTGCGGCCACCCGCACGCACCCCGGTAACGACGCCCGCCCGTCGGCCGGTTCGCCGCTCCGCTCGCGGGCCGCGCAAACGACCGGCTACCGCGGACGTACCCGCGTCGACCACGACGAGGTCCCTGCTCGCGCAGACGTCACACCCACGCCGGGCAGGCATGGCGAGCGTCCCGAAGTCTCCCGCCGCGCACCCGCGCGCACACCGTCTCGCGTGTGCCGGGCGCGCGGCGGCCTCGGTTCACTCCCGGGTCGGCTGCCGGGCCGGGAAACCGGCATCCGGGCATCGGGCGTCACGTGCCGAGTGTCACGAGCGCGCCCGGGATGCGCGGCGGAGCGGGCCACGCGCCTCGACGCCGGCGGGGTGGATCGCGGTGCGCGGGATCGCCGCCGCGGTGACCGCCGCGGCCAGCGCCGCGGCGGCGGCGAGCGCGAAGACGATGCGGTAGGCGTCGAGCGAGGCGTACGTGCCGCCCCCCGCCCCGGCCGGCAGGGTCGACGTCACCGTCGTCAACACGACGGCGACCACGGTGCTGCACAGCGCCTGGCCGATCGTGCGCATGAGCACGTTCAAGCCCGTCGCCGCCGCCGTCTGTGCCGAGGGCACCGCCTGGATCACCAGAGTCGGCAAGGCCGAGTACACCAGGCCGGTCCCCACCGAGCACAACGTCGCCCCGGCCGCGATCGACCACATCTGCTCGCTGGTGAACACCCGCACGACGTACGCCCCCGCGATCACCAGCGCCCCCGTCACGAGCGTCGACCGGGCGCCGCGCGCCGCGGACAGCCGAGCCGACACCGGCGACATCGCCACCATCGTCAACCCGCCGGGCAGCAGGCACAGGCTCGCCACCAACGCGGACGCCCCCAGGCCGTACCCGGTCTCCTCGGGCGCCTGCACCAACTGCACGGTGGCAAGCCAGTTCGCGTAGAAGGCGAATCCGGTCACCAGAGCCGCCAGGTGCGGCAGCAGGACCGTACGGCGGGCCGCGAGGCGCAGATCCACGAGCGGTTCGCGCACCCGCAGCTGATGCCATCCCCATATCGGCAGGACCAGGACACCGGCCGCACCCACCCCCAGCACGAGCGGGCTCGTCCAGCCCCAGTCACCACCCTTGGAGACCGCGAGCAACACCCCCACCAGGCCGGCGGTGAGCAACAGGGCCCCCACGACGTCGAAACGGCCCGGGGTACGCGTCGCCGAGCGCGGCACCACCCACCACGAGAGCGCCACGCCGAGCACGCCCAGGCCGGTCGTCACCCAGAACAACATGTGCCAGTCGGCGTGCTGCACCACGATCGAGGCCAGCGGCAACCCGGCGGCGGCCCCGATCCCCACCGTCGAGCTCATCAGCGCGACCGCCGAGCCGACCCGGTGCGGCGGCAGTTCGTCCCGCAGGATGCCGGTGGCCAGCGGCACGACCGCGGCGGCCGTGCCCTGCAGGGCACGCGCGGTGATCAGCACGCCGATGTCGGTCGTCATCGCGCACAGGGCCGATCCGACCGTCATCACCGCGAGGGCGCCGACCAGGATGCGGCGCTTGCCGTACATGTCGCCGGCACGGCCCAGTACGGGGTTGAGCACCGCACCGGACAGCAGCGTCGCGGTCAGCATCCAACTCACCGTGCCCGGCGACGACCCGGTATCGCCGGGAAGTGCGGGCAGCAGCGGCACGATCACCGTCTGCATGAGTGCCATGAGCGTGCCGCCGAAGGCCAGGGTGGGCACGATCAGGCGGGAACGAAGGCCGGACGAAGGTACGGCGGTTGCCATGTGACGGCTCCCGGATCCAGGGGCCGCCAACCGAACTGACGACCCGTCAGATCAGTTGTGTCACGATCTCCCCGCGAACGCCGGCACACGTGACGGAGGTCGCACCACGACCCACCCCGCCAACCCCCGTCGACGCCGGTCGCGCCATCGCCGTCGAGCCGGGAGCGGTCGTGGCGGGGGCGGTTGCCGCGGGAGCGGTCGCGGCGGGCGGGTCACAGGCCGATGGCGCCGTCGATGCGTTCGCGCAGCAGATCGGCGTGGCCGTTGTGCCGGGCGTACTCCTCGACCATGTGGATCAGCACCCAGCGCAACGACACCGTCCCCCGCCACACGTCGTCGCCCGCCACGTCGAGGTCGGGTGCCTCGATCGTGAAGCGCTCGGCGAAGGCGACCTCCGTACGCCATGCCTGCCATGCCTGCTCGACGATCGCGGCGTCCGGCACCGCCCCGTCGAAGTCGCCGTCGGGGTCGGCGCCGGAGGAGAAGTGGGCCGGTGCCTCCTGCCCGGCCAGGACCTGCCGGAACCAGCGGCGCTCCACGTCCGCGAGGTGCCGCACGATGCCGAGCAGGGACAGTGTGGAGGGCTCGACGGATCGCCGGGCCAGTTCCGTTCCCAGACCGGCGCACTTCAGTTCCAGCGTCGAGCGCTGGGCGGCCAGGACGTCGATCAGGATGGCGCGCTCGTCGCCCGTGGTGGGACCCTCGAACCGACGGTGGCCGGCGACGCCGACGAACAGGTCGCCCCTTCTGGTCGGATCGGTCGTGTCCGTCATGGTCGGCCCTACGATCTGCCCGGTGCGGGCCTCGGAATCGTCGAATTGTCGGCGGGATCGGTTCTCGCGGTGCCTCGGGGGTGCGTGGGGCCGTTGGCAGCGCATCGGGAGGTGGGCCGCAGCCCTGCACCGGGGCCCGGAGGCCGCCGGTCGGACCTTGACGGCGTGCAGGATCCGGATGCCCCTCGGACCCGTCGTGTCGTCGGCGTCGGCGTCGGCGTCGGGTCAGGTGCCGCGGACCCAGCCGGCGAGTTCGGCCAGGTGGACGTTCTCGCGGGCTGCGTGCAACTCCGCGCCGAGTGCGGCCCGGTAGGTGGCCGTCGCCTGCTCGCAGCGGAGGTGCCCGGCCGTACTGACGGTGGCTCGCACCCCTCGACCGTCCTCACCGCCGACGGAGGTTCGTGCCGCCATGCCCTGGGCCTCCAGTCGCCCGACGAGTCGGGTGACCGAGCTGACCTTCAGGCCGATGCGCTCGGCCAACTCCCCCATCCGCAGGCTTCCCCCGCTGTCCTCCCGGCTCAGCGCGCACAACGCCCGATACTCCGAGAGCTGTAGACCATGGGCCTGTTGCAGGGCCCGGTCCAAGCGCTGTTCGATCCGACCCAACAGGCGCACCGCCATACACCAGCGGTCGTCCTCGTCGTCACCGGCAGGCTCCGCCTCGGCCCCGCCGGTCGGCGTGAAGTCCGACATGGCCTCAACCTACATACTGCTTGTACAAGCAAGCAACCCGTCTCGGCACGGAAAAGGCCGAGCCGGTCCGCATGTGACGGTCGGTCGGCTCGGCTTCAGGACGCAGGCAGGCGGCCGGCTCGCCGGCAGAAGGAGCGTCGGACCCCGGACGCCTGCCTGCCGTTCCCGACCCGGACCCGGATCGGCCGCCGACATCGGGCAGCCGGGGTCGGCGTGCTCAACGACCGAGGGCCTGCTCCAGTTGTTTCTTGTTCATCGACGAACGCCCCTTGATGCCGCGACGTTTGGCGTCGGCGTAAAGCTGGTCGTAGGTGGGGCCCTGGGCGCCGCTGTGCGAGCGCAGACCACCGCGCCGGGACGAGGACATGTCCTGGAGGGAGGTCCGACTCGCCGTCTCGGCCTCGCCGGCGCGGGCGCGTTCCTTGTTCACCGTGCGAGCCGCGATCTCCTCGGCGCGCTTGGTGCTTTCGCCGCGATTCTTCGCGCTTTCCTTGATGTGCTCGTACTGGCGTTCCCGCTTGGGACTCGATCCCCTCGGCATGGCACTCACCTCGCTTCTCGCGCAGTCCGACGCTCGAACCGCGCTCCCACGCTCGAACACCGAGCCGCTACCCGATGTCCGACCGGGCATGCGGAACGGACGGAGCGGAACGGTCGCGGAGGGCGCGGACCGACGCCGGGTGCGAGGTCGTCGGTCAGCCGCCGGAATCCGAGCGGTCGCGCCGCCCGAACTCCCGCTCGCCCGCGTCGGCCCGAAGCAGGTCCGCGTCCGCGTCCGTCCCGTCCGGAGGGGTCTGTTCGGGCAGGTCGAGGGCGTCGGCGACGGCCCGGCCCCGGTCGGCCGGATGTCGCACCTCGGTTCCGGGCACGACTCGGTAGATGTTGCGCCGTCCGCTGCGCTGCCGGGTCAGATACCCGCCGTCCTCCAGGTCCGTCAGGATGGCCTGCACCGCGCGCTCGGTCAGCAGACACGCAGCCGCGATGTCGCGCACCCGCACCTCGGGATCACGGGCGATCACCGAGAGCACACGCGCGTGATTGGTGAAGAACGTCCACGACGGCCTGGACTGCTCCGCATCGCTCATGCCCACCATCATAGGCGCGATCGTTCCGGTAACTCGATACACGAATTGCAGTTCATGAATTACTTGACGCACGTTCGGCGACGACCGATGCTTGACACACCGCAGGCCGGAACCACCGGCCACCCGAATCCCGCGAAAGCACATGTCAACCCCCAACGATCGAGGTCCCCGCCCGACATGCCAGGGAGGGAAGCCCGTCATGGCCGCCCCACGCCGCCCCGCCACCCGCCAGTCGCTGCGCCCACCGGGCCGCCCCAGGATCCGCCATCGCGAAGCCACGCCGAAGCACCTGCGCATTCGGGTGACCGTCGTCGAGGACGGGGTTCTGTTGCGGATCGGCGGTGAACTCGACATCGACACCGGGCCACCGCTGCGCCGCGCCCTCGACACCGCGCTCGACTCGGGTGCGCCCCGGGTGGACGTGGACATGCGCAGCATCACCTTCTGCGACAGCACGGGTCTGCACGCCCTGCTGTATGCGCGTGCCAGGGCCCTGGAAATCGGGACCCGACTCGGACTCGTGCCCGGCGACAAATTCCGCCGCCTGCTCGAAGTCACCGACACCGCACACCTGTTCAACCCGCTCGCCGTGCCGCCGTCGGCTCGTGGGGCGGGGGACGACACCGGCGCAGGGCCGAGCCGCGGGGCGGCCCGGGAGGAGACGACGCCCTGAGCGCCCCGGCCGTCGCGGGCATTGCGACCGCGAACCGACTCCTCGCCGGCCGGGCGTCGCGGGGCTTCACTTCCCTGTGGGCCACCCCGGTACGCGCAGCCGAAGAACCAAGGGCAGGACGAGCCACCAACAGAGGAACCACACCGCGGCCAGCGTGGTGAGCACCGCGGCCGTCACCGCGTCGGTGGCCACCCGCAGCAGCAACAACAACGAGCAGCCGATGGTGCACGCCAACAGTCCCACGCCCACCGTGAGAAGGTGGTTCGCCAGGTGCACCAGGCGGGGTTTGAGGTGTTGTCCGGCGACCGCGCGGTGCAGCGAAACCATGGACACCAGGACACCCATCGAGGCCGCGCCGAGCACGACGGCGGCCACGTAGAGGCCGTTGTCGAAGTCGCCCAGCGTGTCGAACTTGGGCGTGAAGACGACGCTCAGCAGGAATCCGAACAGCACCTGCGCGCCGGTCTGTACGACGCGGACCTCCTGGAGCAGTTCGTTCCAGCGCCGATCCGCGCGCTCGTCCGCGCTCTCGCGTCGGCCGTCCTGCTCGCCCATGGTGTGCCTTCCGTCGGCGGTTCCGCGTGTGGGGGAGACGATGTCCCGGCACTCGCCGGACCACACCGCGCAGTTCGCCGCCCCCCGCCCCACGTGTCGTTCCGGAACCCGATTCGAGGTGGCGCGCGGAACCGTGCCCCACCGCTCCCGCGCGCCACCTCGGGCGAGGGCATCCCGGATGGGCCCGATGTCGGGACACCGCCATTCGGGCCGCCCGGCCCCGATGCCGCCCCCGACCGGACACCGCCATCCGGCGCCGAGGTAGGACACCGGCCTAGCGGCTATTCGCCCTGGGGCAGGTGCGGCTTCGCCTCCTGATACGTGCCGCCGTCCGTCGACTCGGCCCGAGCGTAGACGAGGTGCATCACACCGGTGCGGAAGGTCCGGGACGAGATCAGGGTCAGCGCAAGCGTGCTCTCCGCCTCCTCGAACAGGCGCATGCCCTTGCCCACCACGATCGGGTGCAGCAGCAGGTGCAGTTCGTCCAAGAGGCCGGCCACCAGGAGGCGGCGGACGATCGAGATCGAACCGCTCAGCGAGATGTCCCCGCCCGGCTCGTTCTTCAGGGCGGTGACCGCCTCCACCAGGTCGCCCCGGAGTTGCTCGGAATTGCGCCAGGTGAACGTGGGCCGCCCGGTCGACACGACGATCTTGCGCGTGTCGCCGAGGACCTTCGCAAACGTGGCGTCCTCGCCACCGGCCGCCTCCCGCTCCGGCCACGCGCCGGCGAAGCTGTCATAGGTCTTGCGGCCGAGCAGGAGGGTGTCGCCCGCCTGGGCGAGGGCGCCGACGGCTGCGCCCATCTCGTCGTTGAAGTACGGGAAGTGCCACTGGTCGGGCGCCTCGACGACTCCGTCGAGGGAGATGAACAGGCCGGCGGTGATCTTCCGCATGATGTTTCCTTCGCGCGAGGTGCTCGGTGAACGTTGTCCATGGTTGGACTGCGCGCGGCGAACGAACTCATCGGTCGGAGCAGCACGCATCGACGGGCGACCGTACGTGCCGGCATCCCGGCCGACGGGCGCCGCGATCGCGGGCTGCCGCAGGCGGCCGACCGTGGCTCACTCGACCGACCGCGGCTCGCGGTCCGCCGCGGCCTCGTCCAATGACGCGCGGTACCGGTGCGCCTCCCGCCGCTCCCCGGCGCCGGCCCGCGTCACGTCCAGGAAGACCTGGTCCACATGTGGCCATCGTTCGCCGATGGAGCGCTTGAGTCGTACCGACATCACCTCGACGGCCTCGCTGTCCAGACCGTCGGCCAGGTCGATGCGTGCCGCGAGCAGCGTGGAGTGCAGGCCCAGGCGCATGGTCAGCAGTTGGGTCACCACGTCGATCTCGGCCTGCGCGTCCAGGTACTTCAGGATGTCGCGTTGCAGTGCCACGTCCACGGCTTCGCCGATCAGCTCGCCGCGCGCCTCGCGGCCGAGCCGGTAGGCGATGAGCACCAGCAGCAGGCCGATGCACAACGACGCCGCGGCCTCCCAGACCGCATTGCCCGTCGCCATGTGCAGACCGAGCCCACCCATCGCGAGCAGTACGCCCAGCACGGCCGTGGCGTCCTCGGCCAGCACGGTGCGCAGGGCGGGGTCGTCCACGTCCCGGATCGCGCGCATCACGGAGACGCCCGACTCCCGGGCCTGCCGGCGTACCTGGAGCACGGCGCGCACCAGCGAAGCGCCCTCCGCGCACAGCGCCACGAACAGGACGGCCAGGCCCGCGAGATAACCGGCGACATCCGGCTCGCTCTTCTCTCGCAGCGCCTCCCACGCCTGGAAGAAGGAGAAGCCGCCGCCGAGCACGAAGATGCCGACGGCCGCCAACAGCGACCAGAAGTAGCGGTCCTTGCCGTACCCGAAGGGATGCTCGGCATCCGGCGTGCGCCGGCTCCGGTCGAGCGAGGCGAGCAGGAATGCCTCGTTGAGGGTGTCCGCCACCGAGTGCGCCGCCTCCGACAGCAGGGCCGGCGCTCCGGCGACGAGACCCGCGACCGCCTTCCCGACCGCGATGACGAGATTGGCCGCGAGTGCCACCAGCACCGTCAGGCGGGTTCCCGCATCGTCGTCACGACCACCCGCGCGCCGTGCCGGGTCGGAGTCGACCTCGTCCCCCGCCGCGTTCTCGTGAGTTCGAGCTCCCACGCCCGGTCACCCCCCGCTCCACGATCCCCATGGCGCCACCCGTCGAGACGAACAACGCCTTTCCGCCTGCCGCTCGTTCACCGCGGGCAGGTGCGTGGACCTCGACGATCGGCCCGACCCCGCCCCGGTGTACGGACCGGTGGCCAGGAACGACTACCCCCCGATGCGAGCACCACACGGACCCTTCGGCCCACCGGTTCCCCGCCGTCCGTTCTCGCGCCCGGACGACGACGGAGGGGTCCCGGTACTCGCGTACCGGTCTGCGCCGGACACGACCGGTTTCGTCTCCTCCTGCGGTAGCCCGAGTCGGCCGACCGGCCGACGCGCTCGCTCAGCCCGCAGGGCGACGCGCGCCGGAAGCGCTTCCTGTGACCATGGGATCAGCCCGACACCGGGAGGGATCCACCGACGTGCGCACGAACTCCGAGCGAAACGAGCCGCGTCGGCCGGGCACCCGTTGAACCACCCGACCCACGTCCGGTCCGTACCGGACGTGTTCCGTCGTCGCGGACACGCCGGCTCTCCCGGCCCGCGACGACGGACCCGCGCCGGATCCGGCCGACCCTCCCCCCGTGGGGCCGGCCGGACCGGCGCGGCGCTCCCCGACGGGCCGAGGGCCGACGGGCCGACGCACGGTCGTGCCCGGGCTACTCCTCGCCGCCGAGTCGGTCCAGCGTCGCCGCCAGAAGTGCCGTGCGGGCGGGCATGGTCGCGATGTCGACGAATTCGTCGCGGGCGTGCGGATGGCCTCCCACGGCGCCCATTCCGCAGAGGGTGGGCACCCCGATCGCGGCGGTGAGATTGCCGTCCGAGCCGCCGCCGGAACGCACCGACCCCGGTTCGGGGATGCCGATCTCGCGGGCCGCGGCGCGTACGTGGGCGAGCAGTTCGGCAGACATCGCCTCTTCGAGCGGGTAACGATTGACACCGCCGGTCACGGACAGCTCGGCCTGCGGCAGGGTGGCCCGCAGACCGTGCATGTGCCCTGCGACACGGTCGAGTTCGGCCCGGCTCCAGCCGCGAACGTCGATGTCGAGCGTCGCCGTCTCGGGCACGGTGTTGATGGTGGATCCGGACGTGGCGACGGTGGGGGTGACCGTGGTGCCCAGGTCGATGCGCTCCGCCGACAACATCGCGAGTACCTGGTGGGCGAGTTCCACGGTGGCGTTCACCCCGAGTTCCGGTTCGAGGCCCGCGTGGGCGGCCCGGCCGCGAACCGTCACCCGGAAGCGGGCCACGCCCTTGCGGGCGACCTTGACCGCGCCGCCGTCCCCGCTCGGTTCGCCCACCAGTACGGCGCCGGACTTGGCGGCGAGTTCCTCGACCAGGGCACGAGAGATGATCGATCCGGTCTCCTCGTCGCCGGTCAGGAGCAACCCGACGCGATCATGCGCGGCGCAGATCCGGGCCGCGTACAACATCTGCACGATGCCGGCCTTCATGTCGAACACGCCCGGGCCGCGAGCGACACCGTCCCGCGTCGAGAAGGGCAATTCGGCGAGGGAACCCATCGGCCACACGGTGTCGTAGTGCCCGAGCAGCAACGGGCCGCTGCCCCGCGGACGCCAGACCAGGTTCGTGACGCCGCCCAGGACGACCCGCTCGGGTTCGCGTCCGAGAAGCCGCGCGCCGACCGTGGCCAGCAGCTCCGCGCACCGGTCCAGGGCCGCAGGGTCCTCGGACGGGGATTCACAGGTCACCAGGTCGCCCAACAGGGCCACCATCGCGTCGAGTTCGGCCGACATGTCGTCGAGATACCGCTGAGAGGGAGCCATACCCGGATACCTGTCCAGCCGAACGGCCCCGGTCACCTCGAAGGCGGTCCCGGTCGGGCGTGGCCGGTGCGTACGGATGCGGCGGTGGACCTTCGTGCCCGGCGACGATCGCAGGCCGCCCGGTCCGCCCACCGTGATCGTTCTCTTCGGCACGCGCCGCATTCCTCGCGGTGGCCGCCGGCGGCAAGGCAGTGGCCGCGACCCGGCTCGGCGCCACCATGACGCCGCATCGGCGGGTGTGTGCGCGATGCCCCGGGGGCAGGCGTCGACGGAACGACCGAACGACGGAAGGGAGTGGGCGGATCGTGTGGATCGTGTGCACACCCCGCCGGGTGCCGAGCGCCGTCGTCGCGAGCCGCGGCTTCCGCGGCGTCGTCGTCCCCCTCGTCGGGATGACGGCGGTCGCGTGCCTCCTGACGGCCGGGTGTTCGACGCGTGAGCGCGTCTGCGGTTCCGGCGAATATCCGGTCAAGGCCGTCGGCAGCAGCACCGGCCGGGCGTGTGTTCCCGATGGCCGGCCGCCGGACCCGGGCTGGGTGCGCTATCCCGAGGGCAAGGTGCCCCGCTATCTCGACGACAAGTGGGACAGGCACTGGTCGACGGTCGTCTTCGACGCCGACGGCAACGTCGTCGCGAGCTGATCCCGATCCCGCGTGCGGCACCCACCGAATCCCATGGCCCGCAGGTAGTGTCTTTGCTGCGGTCCGGTGCGGCGAACTGCCGTGAAGAACCCACCGCGGCCGGACACCGACGAGGAGGACACATGTCGAAGCCGCCGCTGCCCGAACAGGCGATCGCGATGTTGCGGCAGCCCAATCCCGCAGTCGTGACCACGCTCCGGGCCGACGGACAGCCCGTCTCCACGGCGACCTGGTACCTGTGGGACGAGGGGCGCATCCTGCTCAACATGGACGAGGGACGCAAACGGCTGAACCACATCCGCAACGATCCCCGCGTCTCCCTCACCGTGCTCGACACCGGGAACTGGTACACCCACCTCAGCATCATCGGCCACATCGACGAGATCCGCGACGACAAGGACATGGTCGACATCGACCGGCTGGCCCGTCACTACACCGACCAGGAGTACCCGCAGCGGGAGCGGGGTCGAGTCAGCGCCTGGGTCCGGATCGACCGCTGGCACGGCTGGGGCACGCTCAAGGACAACGACCAGGCCGGCGGCAGCCGGAACGTGACGGACTCCGAGTAGCCGAACCCGGCCCCGGACGCCGGGTCCACGCCGAGCGGCACGGGCGAGCCCGGAACGAGTGCTCCGGGCAAACCCGGTCGGCACGGGTCGCGCGCCCACCACCTGGGCTACTTGTGCGATTTATCAATTTCGTTCCCAAAAACCCCGCTCATACGCTTCGACCCGTCGGTGGCGGCCCGTCGGGCCGCCATCTCCCGATGGTTCGGAGATCCATGATCTTGCAAGAGTCGTTGTCCGCGCCCTGGTCGCATGCCCCGTCGCTGTACTGCCCGGCGGTGCCCGCGCAGGACTTCGCCGAGCGGTACCCGGGGCCGCCGGCCCGGCCCGGTGTGATGGCGGTGCGTCTGGCCGGCGGGCTGCCGGCGTGGGCGGTGACGGGGCACGCGGCCGTCCAGGCCATGCTCACCGACCCGCGGCTGGTCAACGACATGACCATGCTGGGCGCCCTCCCCACCGGAACGCCGCACGGGCTGCCGCACGCCCGCTACCCCGAGAGCTTCCTGTCCACCGAGCCCCAACTCCTGGCGCGCGACGGCGCCGAGCACCGCCGGATGCGCCGGATCGTCAGCCCCTACTTCCAGGCCACCGGAGCCGGGCTCGACGAGGCCGAACTGGAAGCCCGTACCGCCGACTTGGTCGAGGCCCTGGCCCAGCGGCCGCAGGCCGACCTGGTCGCCGACCTCGCGGTGCCACTGGCCGCCGCGGGCGTCGCCGCCGTGCTCGGGCTCACCCCGGAGCGGGCGACGGCCGTCGTGCGCGCCACCACGGCCGCGGGCCTGTCCGGCCACCCCGACACCCCGCACGGCCGGGCCGCGAACCAGGCCTTCGTCCTGCGGGTCGTGCAGATCGTGGCCGCCGCCCGCAGGACACGGCGGGACAATGCCGCCCGGGCGCTGCTGACCGCCCACGACGAAGGACGTCTGACCGGCCCGCAGACCGCCGCGATGGTGGGACTGCTGCTCGTCGGCATGGTGGAGTCGCTCACCACCGTCATCCCCACCGCCGCCCTGATCGCCATGCAGCGTCCCGAGGTACGAACCGCGCTCCGGTCCGGCGACGCCGCACGCACCGACGCGGTGGTGGAGGAACTGCTGCGCCTGTCCGCACCGTTCCACCACAGCGCCTGGCGCATGGCCCGCGAGCCGCTGGTCCTGGACGGCACGCGCATCGCGGCCGGCGACGTGGTGGTGGCGTCCTTCCTGCACGCCAACCTCGACGCGCGGCGCTGGCCGCAGCCCACCGAGGTCTGCCCCGCCCGCCCGACACCCCGCGGCCACCTCTCCTTCGGGCACGGCGCGCACTACTGCCTGGGTGCCGCCCGGGGTCGCACCCAGACCCGCATCGCGCTCACCCGACTGTTCACCCGCCTGCCGCACCTCACCCCGGCCGCCGACCCGGCCGAGCTGTCCTGGCATCGCGGCGGTCTGCGGCACCTGCACAGCCTGCCCGTGCACACCACCGGCCCGGCCGGCCGGGGCGACGTCCGCTGACGATCGCCGCAAGCCGCCCGGCGCCGTCTCCTTCGCGCTTTTTCCCCGGTGGGCCCGGCCTCCCCGGCGGGCCCCGCTTCCCCGCTCGGCCCCGGCGCGCTCCGCCGGCCCGAGGTGCACAGGCGCACCCCCGTTACGCCTCCCCGAAGTGCCGGCCATCCCCGGCCAAGGAGATCAGCCCGTGTCCGACCAGGTCCTCCCCGCACGTCTTCCGTCGCTGACCAGCCTGCGGTTCGTCCTCGCCCTCGCCGTGGTGCTGTGTCATCTCACCCTCATCTCGGGCATCTTCGACATCGGACCGGAGAGTCCGCCGGCACTGCTGGAACCGATCGCCACCGGCGCGGTCAGCGGCTTCTTCGTGCTGTCCGGATTCGTCCTGACCTGGGCCCACACCCCGGGGGAAACACACCGGGCGTTCTGGCGCCGGCGCTTCTGGAAGATCGCCCCCAACCACGTCCTCGCCTGGGCCCTGGCCGTCGCCTTCTTCGGTGTCATCGTCGCCACACCGGCCACCGTGCTCGCCGACGGCGACAGTGCCGGCGCCGCGGTGGCGGACCTGTTCCTGCTGCAGAGCTGGATCCCGGACCCGGACTTCTTCTTCAGCTTCAACGCCCCGAGCTGGTCGATCTCCTGTGAAGCCTTCTTCTACGCCGTTTTCCCCACCGTCCTGGCCGCGGTGTCGCGGATCCCCGCGCGACGGCTGGGCAGTTGCTGGGCGGCACTCGCCGCGGCGACGCTCCTGATGCCGCTGGTCGCCACCCTCGTGCCGGGGCCGCCGCTGTACGACTGGCTGCCCATCAACGCGAACAGCATGTGGTTCGTCTACCTCTGCCCACCGGTGCGGCTGTCGGAATTCGCCCTGGGGATCCTCACCGCCCGCCTGGTCCGGACCGGCCGCTGGCCGCACCTGACCCGGGTGCAGGTCACCGTCCCCGCGGTGGCCGTCCTGGGCCTACTGCCGTACCTGCCCGCCCAGTACACCCTCGGCATGGCCATGGCCGCCCCGCTCGCCCTGATCATCGCCGCCCTCACCCGGGCCGACCTCCACGGCCGCGCCCGCCTGATGCACCACCCGTACCTCATCGCCCTGGGCGAGGCATCCTTCGCCCTCTACCTGACCCACTACCCGCTCATGCTGACCGTCCGCCACATGCTCGGCGTGGAACGAACCTTCGCCGCGCTGCCCGGCATCGCGATCATCACGGCCCTGACCACGCTCTCCATCGCGGTGTCCCTGGCGGTGTACCGCTACTACGAACTCCCGATCATGCGCCGCTGGTCCCGTCCCCGGACCCCGCCCGCCGCCCCCGCACACCTCGCCACAGGCACCATGGCCGCTCCCGCACCCCGACGACCCGTCGCCGACCGCCGGCCCGATCACCGCTGACGAAACCGACCGCACAATTCGGCCGGCGCGGCGGCAACGTCCCGATCAGGAAAGGGGTTTCCCGGGCCGAAGCTCGGGCAGCCGCGAAAGCGAACCGATCGGAGGACCCCCGCCATGCCCACCGCGACGACCCCAGGCAGCAACACACCGGCCGAGCCCACGACCTTCAGCACCGACGTCCCGGCTCGCCTGGACCGATTGCCGTGGTCACCGTGGCACTGGCGGATTCTGATCGGTCTCGGCACCGTCTGGATCCTCGACGGTCTCGAAGTGACCGTCGTCGGCAACGTCGCCGGCCGGCTGTCCGAGCCGGACAGCGGCCTCGACATCACGGCGGCTCAGGTCACCGGGCCCGGCGCCGCGCTGTACGTCGCGGGGGCGTGTGTGGGCGCGCTGCTCTTCGCATGGTTGACGGACCGGTTCGGTCGCAAGAAGTTGTTCATGGTCACCCTCGCCGTCTACCTCGCGGGCACCGCGCTGACCGCGTTGTCCGTCCAGGCCTGGATGTTCTTCCTGTTCCGCTTCCTGACCGGCCTGGGTATCGGCGGCGAGTACGCGGCGATCAATTCCGCCATCGACGAACTGATGCCGGCCCGCTACCGAGGCCGGGTCGACCTGGCCGTCAACGGCACCTACTGGGCCGGGGCCGCCGGCGGCGCGCTGCTGTCCGTGCTGATGCTCGATACCGCGTTCTTCCCCGCCGATCTCGGCTGGCGGCTGACCTTCGCCCTCGGCGTCGTGCTCGGTCTGGTCATCCTGCTGGTCCGCCGGCACGTCCCCGAATCCCCGCGCTGGCTCTACCTGCACGGCCGCGGCGACGAGGCCGAAAAGCTGGTCGCCGACGTCGAGCGGGAGGTGGTGGCCGAAACCGCGAAAGGCACCGGCGACCGCCGTACGCTGCCCGAACCGCACGGCGAACTGACCATCGACCCGAGCAAGGCCACCGGCCTGGGCGCCATCGCCCGCAGCGTCGTGCGCGAACATCCGCGCCGTTCGGTCCTGGGCCTGTCGTTGTTCATCGGACAGGCCTTCCTCTACAACGCCATCACCTTCGGCTTCGCGTCGATCCTGGAGACCTTCTACGACGTGCCGAGCAACCGCGCCGGGTACTACTTCGCCGTCATCGCCGTCGGCAACCTGCTCGGCCCGCTGCTGCTGGGCCCGCTGTTCGACTCGATCGGTCGACGCGTGATGATCACCTCGACCTACATCGGCAGCGCCGTCGCCCTCTTCGCCACCGCCTGGCTGTTCGGTGCGGGCCACCTGAACGCGACGACGCTGACCGCGTGTTGGTGTGTCGTACTGTTCCTCGCCTCCACCGGCGCCAGCAGCGCCTACCTGACCGTCTCCGAGATCTTCCCGATGGAGGCCCGCGCCTCGGCCATCGCGCTGTTCTACGCCGTCGGCACCGCGGCGGGCGGCATCTCCGGCCCCCTGGTCTTCTCCGACCTGACCAAGTCCGGCGACGTCGCGGACACCGTCCTCGCCTTCTGCATCGGCGCCGGCCTCATGCTCGGCGCGGGCATCGTCGCCGCGTTCCTCGCCATCAACGCCGAAGGCCGTTCCCTGGAAGACATCGCCCCACCGCTCTCCTCCGTCGACCGCAATTCGGCGCAAGCCTGACCGGCGGAATCGGGCGGAGCGACGCAGACTCGGACGATGGAGATCCACCACGCCAAGGGACACCTCACGATCCCCGGCCACGACACCGAGGTCGAGGTCGCACTCGACCTCTTCGACTGGCCCATCGACGGCGAAATCCTGCCCCGCACCTGGAGCGCCATCATCGACAACGGCCCGGTCCTGGACGTCGGCACCGAAGGCGCCCTGCGCCTGAGCACCGAGCCCGCCACGGTCGCACACCCGTTCGTGGTCACCGCGAGCGGCTACCACGTCATCCGAATCAACGGACGCGAAACGCCGCGAGCGGGTGGTCGACCCTTCTGACCGACCACCCGCGGGCGGCCGACGTACATCCGGACCGCCTCGCCCGGCGAACGGCTGCGCCGGGCGAGGCGGTCCGCGGCGCCGCGCAGGGCGCGGCACAGAGTGCGTCCCGTCCACACCCCGGCGATCCCGACCCGGCCCGGGCAAGGAAGCACGTCCCCGACGCATGTGGGCCGTCGGCGGGAGCCTCCCACTCACGACCGTCACCCGTTCGGCCCCCTGCGCGTCACTCCTACGAGGCATTTCTGAGCCATTCGCGTGACACCGCGCGCCGCCGGCCGGTTGTCTCTTCCCGTGTCCGGGCCATGCGCCAACGCCGCGTCGTGGCATGGGCGTTGCCCGGTACCGGGTGGGATCCGCGCGGTCTCCCCCGACGAGTGTGCCGTCCCGCACCACGATGCCCGCCGCCCGGCGGATCCCGTCACGTCCGGCCGAGGAGTCCCATGCCGCGTCCCCGCTCCGTCTACCGCGCGGCCGCGATCGACGACCCGCACCTGGTCGAAGCCTACGAGGCGTGCCGCACGGCGGTCCGCAGGGCGGGCGGTACGGAGTACCGAACGGCGCAGCTGATGCCACCGGCGTTACGGCCGGCGCTGTGGGCGATCTACGCGGCCGGCCGGGTGATGGACGACATCGCCGACACGGGTGATCCCGACGGCCGGAAGGCACTGTTCGACGCTTGGACCACCGCGTTTTACGACGACCTGCGAAACGGCGCCGGCACCGACCCGGTACGCCGGGCCCTGGTACACACGATGCGCACGTGGGACCTGCCGACCGACGGCCTCTCCGCGGCCTTCGCCGCGACCCGCGCGGACATCGACGGCCGTACCCACCCCACCTGGCAGGCGTGGAGCGCCTATTCCCAGGCCGTCAACACCTCCTTCTTCGCCCAGGGTGCGGCGCTGTTGGCCGCCGCGGGCCTGTATCTGCCGCTGCGGCTGCGCTACCTGGAGGCCGCCCGGCAGTGGGTGGACGCGCTCGGCATCATCGACAACCTCGAAGACCTCGCCGAGGATCTCGCCCAGGGCCGGATCACGCTGCCCCTGGAGGTGCTCGACGAACATGCCCTCACCGCAGCGAATCTCACCAGCGCCGCCCGGGACGCGACCCGGAGCGGCCCCCCGAGCGGCGCACCGGTCGCGCCCGTCGAGGCCCTGATCGGCCGGCTGGCCGCACGGGCCCGGCTCGGGCTCGCCCAGCCCGACCTGTTCCGCGAACTGCCGCCCGCGCTCGCGGTGGTGGCCCGCGCGGTGTCCGACATCGGCCGGCTGCGGCTGGACGGCGTCGAACGCGCCGGGACCGACCTGCTGCGCCGCAGGCCCCGCCTGCCCTGCCTGGCGACCTGGCGCATCTTCATCCCCGCCCGGCTGAAGGCCCACGTCGCGTGGACGTTCCTCACCCCGATCTCCCCCGCCCGGTCCGGATGCGACGGCACGACCGCGCGTCCGCCGACCCTGGCCGGCCTGCTGCCGACCCCCCGCTCGGACACTCCCGCACCCGCCCGGCCGCATCCCTCCGGCGCCCGCCCGCCGGCCTGGCCCGCGCACCGGCTCCCGGGGCACGTGGCCGTCGTGATGGACGGCAACGGCCGCTGGGCCACCGACCGGGGCCTCTCCCGCACCGAGGGCCACCGCGCGGGCGGGGAATCGATGCGGGACGTCGTCCACGGCGCCTTGGAAGTCGGCCTGCGCCACCTGACCCTCTACGCCTTCTCCACGGAGAACTGGCGCCGCCGACCCGAGGAGATCGACGGCCTGCTCGCGCTCGTGCGGGACAACGTGGTCGAGGAGACCGTCCTCGACCACGACATCCGCGCCCGCTGGGCCGGTTCCGCCGAAGGGCTGCCCCAGGACATCCAGGAAAAGCTGGTCCGCCTGGAACACGTCACCGGCAAACGCACCGGCCTGACCCTGACCCTGTGCATCAACTACGGCGGCCGGATCGAACTCACCCGGGCCGCCGCCTCCTTGGCCCGAGCCGCCGCCGCGGGCCGGATCGACCCGGCACACATCTCCGAGCGCACGTTCGCCGCCCACCTGGCCCTGCCCGACCTGCCGGACGTCGACCTGCTGTGGCGCACCGGCGGCGAACAACGCACCTCGAACCTGCTGCCCTGGCACGCCGCGTACGCCGAGCTGCACTTCACCGACACCCGCTGGCCCGACGTCGACCGCCGCGACCTGTGGCAGGCCATCGCCACGTACACCGACCGGGCCCGCAACTTCGGCGCCGTCCCGGGGCCTTCGGCACCGGCAACCGTCGTTCCGCGGCCGGCCGCGCCGCCGGCGGTCCACGGGCCGACACCGCCCCCGGGCACTCCCGGCCCCGGGTCCGGGTCCGGGTCCGCCGCAGGGCAACCCGCTTGCGACGCGGACGCGGACGCACCGGGCCGCTGAGGGAGCCCGCCCGGCACGGACACCGCGCGTTCAGTGGCCGGCCGGGGCAACCGAATCGACACGGCCCGGCAACGACAAGCGCCGCGCCGGAGCCGTCGGCGCGTCACCGGCCGCGGCGGTGGAGCTCGACCGCGACGGCCAGGTCCTGCCAGGACATGCCCACGCTCTTGAACAGGCGGGGTCGGTCGGCGGGAACGGCCGCGCTCCCCCGCACCAGTTCCGCGAGGTTGGTCGGCCCGGAGCCCTTCTCGAAGGTCTCGTCCCACCCGGCGACGAGCAGGTCGCCGGCCTCCCGGGCTGCCGCGGTGCGGGCCTCGACGTACACGGCGGAGCGACGTACCAGCGCGGTGTCCACTTCCCGCGCGGTCGGTTCGTGCGAGCCGACCGCCGCCACGGCCGCGTGGGCGGGCACCAGGGTGCCGTCGAACAGCGGGGTGCGGGCCGTGGTGGCGCACACCACGATGTCGGCGTCGGTCACGGCGTCCGCCGTCCCGGTCGTCGCCGCGAGGCCGAGGGAGCGGGCATGCTCGACCAGCGCCCGGGCCGGAACGGGGCTGCGGGCGACCACGGTAAGCCGGGTCAGCGGACGGACGGCGAGCATCGCGGCCAGGTGCCCGTACGCCTGCGGTCCGGTGCCGAACAGCACCAGGTGCGCGGCGTCCGGAACCGCGAGGCGACGCATGGCGACCGCGGTGACGGCCGGGGTACGCACGGCGGTGAGCGCGGCGCCGTCGAACAGGGCCAGTGGTCGGAGTGTGGGTCCATCCAGCAGCAGGTAGCTGCCGGTGATCCGGGGCAGGCCCCTGGCCGGGTTACCGACGGCCACTCCGGCGATCTTGACGCCCACGTGCGAGGCTCCGGCCGCGGGCATCAGCAGCAGTTCGCCGGCGGGCACGGCGACGCTCGACCGGGGTGGGCCATCTTCGGGATCCAACCCCGCGAGCAGCGTCCGCTCGATCGCCCCGACGGCCTCGATCGGCGTCAACGCGACCGCGATCGTGGGGAGTTGCTCCGTCATCACAGGAGGAATCCCGTTCCGAGGGTGTCCTCGGCATCGAGGATGAAGCGGTGTTCGCCGGTGCGCTGGGCCGTGCCGGTGACCTCGGTGATCACCCCGGCGGGGTGGGTGGCGACGACCCGGCCGGTGAAGACCGTGCCGATGATGGATTCGTGGCGCAGTTCGTCGTTCGGTCCGATCAGTCCGCTGTCCGCCAGCAGGGCGAGGCGGGCGGAGGTTCCCGAGCCGCAGGGGGATCGGTCGATCTGTCCGTCCGCGAACACGGTGACGTTGCGCTGGTGGGGACCTGCCGGGCCGGCGGGGAGATCCTCGTACAGGATCACGCCGTAGACGCCGGAGAGTCGCGGGTCGTCGGGGTGCCGGGTGGCGGGTTCGTCCGCGAGGGCGGCGCGGATCTCCCGGCCGATCGCGGTGATTTCGGGAAGGCGGTCCGGGCTCACGACGAGGCCGAGCGAGGTCGCGGAGACGGAGGCGTAGCACGCACCGGAGTGGGCGAGGTCCACGTGCACGACGCCGCGGGAGGTGGCCACCGGGATCTTCCTGGCGGCGACGGCCGTGGGCACGTTGCGGAAGGTCACCGAGGTGGTGCGGCCGTTGCGACGGTGCACGATGGCGGTGACCCGGCCGGAGGGCACGTCGATGTACACCCGTGCCGGACCGTCCGCGGGCGCCGCGACCAGCCCCGAGTCCAGGGCCCACGCGCCGAGTGCGATGGTGCCGTGGCCGCAGGCGGTGGAGTAGCCGTCCTTGTGCCAGAAGAGCACTCCCAGGTGTGCCTCGTTGTCGTCCGCGGGTACGACGAAGCCCCCGTACATGCCGCTGTGTCCGCGCGGTTCGTGGGTGAGCAGCCGTCGGATGTCGTCGAGCGGACCCGGACGCGGGGCGGTGGCGGTACCGCCCGCGCCGAGGGCGATCGCGCGGCGTTCGGCGACGGTGTCGCCGGCGATGACGGGCAGCCCGCGGGAGACGATCCGGAAGGGTTCGCCGGCGGTGTGGTAGTCGACGGTGTCGATGATCACGGGTTCGGGGCTCATCTCGACGTCCTCGTAGACATGACGACTCCTTTGTAGGATGTGACATTGTACTGAGGCGCAGCAAGACGTCGCAAGGGCCTCGACCGGCGACCGAACCCGGCGATCGAGACCGGGCCGGTGCCGGCATCCCCGGCCGCGGCGGCCGGTTCGGGCTCAGTCGGTTTCGAGCCCCAGCGTGCGGAGTTTCGGTTCGATGACCGCGCGGCAGTACGGCTCGAAACGGTGCCTGTTGTAGAAGTCCTGCTGGTCGGATTCCGCCTCGATGAACTGCCCGTACGGCCGCAGATCGGTCACGATATCCCGGCCGAGTTGCCGCCGTACCGAATCCATGACTTTCTCGGAACGCGCCCGTTGTTCCGCGTCGGCATAGAAGATCGTCGAGTGGTAGATGGAGCCGTGGTCGGCGCCGCTCTGGTTCGGCGTGGTCGGATCATGACTCCGGAAGAAGAAGATCAATACTTCTTCGAAGGAGATCTCGTCCGGCCGGAATGTCAGCTGTACCGCCTCGACGAATTTCTGCGGGTTGAGCCCGTGGCGTACGTACGCCTCGTAGTCGGGCGGCGGACCGCTGTCCCCGGCGTATCCCGCGACGCTCGACGCGATCCCGGGGGTCCGACGCGCCACCGCATCAAAGGACCAGAAACAACCGGGACCAAGTGTCACCGTCTCGCTATTGCCGTCCGCGGACATTGCCTCGACCATCGGAATCCTCCCCCGGAACTCTTCCGTATTCTGCGCCGAAGAGTAGCAGGATCGAACCTTTCGGTTACCGGATGGAACCTTTTCCATTCGGGTCGAAGCCCACCCGGGTCGGCGCCTCCCCCGGTGCGCTCCCCGATTGCTGCGGGAGGCACGTGTGCGCCGTCGGTGCGCCGCTACCGATCTTGCCGCGACCGATGCCAGGCTCTCGCGCATGGCCGAACGCCGAGCGCGGCCGCGAGCAGGTCCCGGGGAAAGAAGAAGCGCCGCACAGGCAACCGGACGGATCCGGGACTCGTATTCGGTCAAGGGCGGCCGACTTGCCCGGCGCCACGCACACCCCGAACCGCGACCCGCGACCCGCGACCCGCGACCCGCACAAGGCGGCCATCGCCCCAGTGTGTCGAGCCGTCGTCAGGATCACATTCCTCGCCGGTATGGGTCTCGTCGTCCTTCGTGTTGTGCCGGTTCGGGTGCCGGTCGGCGGACGAACGGACGCCGTCGGCCGCAACGTTCATGGAATTCACGCACAATCCGCACAGCCCCGCGCAATACGCCCGGCGTCTCACAACTCGCACAAATGTACGGATCAGCATCGATTCACACCGACTTACGGCAAACCGGCGAACCGGCAGGCGAGACTCGGACTCGCCGCCCACCCGCACGCAACCGCCATCCGCAGCGCGCCTTCCCCGAAGGCCCTCGACCCAGGAGAGTTCCGTGAACCCCGACGACAAGCACATCGACCAGATCCTCGGCGGCCGGGCCGCCGGGGCCCTCGTCAACGCGTGGATCGACGCCTTCATGACCGACGACCTCCTCAGCCGTGCGGCCGCCACTCGCGTGGCGTGCGAGCGGCTCGCCGACCGTTCGCCCTGGCTGATCGCCGAGACCGGGCAAACCTGGCGCCTACGCGGGGACTTCACACCCACGGCGGACTTCTCTCCGGGTCTGGTCCGGGTGCTTGCCGTGCGCCATGCCGTCGACCTGCGCCCGCACGAAGGCACCGCGGCCGTCCTCCTGGGCGACGCCGAACACGACCCCGGCCACCCCATCGGCTGGATGGACCTCTGCGACTTCGACATCCTCTACGCGCTCGACGGCTGGCCGCGGCCGAGTTCGACGACCCCCGACTCCGAGCCCGCCGTGGACGCCGCTTCGGCGACCGAACCGCTGCCGCAACGCCTCCGGGAGTTCGAATGCGGCCTGCGCGACCAGGGCATCGAATGACCGATGCCGGCAACACCCGTACCTCCCGCCCGAGTTGACCCGAAGCCGGAGTCGGCGCCACGTCCTCCCGGGGCAGCGGAGCACTCCACACCCGCCTCCGGGCGGCGGGTGTTCGGGGCGGGCCCGGGCCCGGTCGATGGATCGACATCCGGCCACGTGTGGCCGAATCACCTGGTGGAGCACGGAGCTTGGCGCAAAACCTACCTGTGGGGCGTTCGCTGAAAGTGATTGGCTGACTTCTGTCGGTTATCGCGCTGAGGTGGGGAGTCACGCGTGATCATTCAGTTGTACGGCGAACGGACCGGGCGTTCGGATACGGTCGCCGGCTACGAGAAGGCGGTGGCCGGCTGTCCGAGCCTGGCCTACCGGCACGGAGGGCATCTCGCCGTCGGGCGGCGCACGTTCGAGCGCGCCGCGGTCGACAAGGGCCTCGCCCTCTACATCGACGTCCCGCACCATCTGCTCGGGTTCGACGATTCCGGCGCCCGTGGCATCGCCGAGATCAAGCCGAACAGTTGGGACGGCGGCTTCCTGAACTTCGAGGTGGGTGGTGGCCGGCACTGGACCGACGGCCTGGTCACCGCACCCGAATCGGTGCTGTGGCAGGCGATTCACGCCTACTGGAGCGTGAAGGTGCCGGAGTACGAGGGCGCTTCCGCTCGTGAGCGGCAGGCGTATCGCCGGGGGCGTCTGCCCTCGGACGCGAAGGGAGTGCCCACCATCGAAGACCTGTCCGGCCTGATCGACTACGGCCGGTGTCGGCAGTCGGGGCCGGTTCTGGTGGTGAAGGGCTGGAGCATGGAGTTCGAGGAACCCGACAGCCGGGACGAGGAGTTGCCGTTCCTCGTCGCGTTGTCCGACCCGCTTCGCCATCCGGTCCCGCTCACCGGCCCGTACGGCTCGGGGGGCGACCGGGACGAGACGGCGCGGCTGGAGCGGATCAGGAACCAGGATTCCCCGATGCGCATGGGCCGCCGCCGGTGGCCCCGCCCGGGGCAACGTGGTCGACCGCCGAGAAGTCGTGCGTTCGATCACGGAAGGATCGACCCGGGACGCTCGCTCGCGCACTGATCACGCCGATCCGCCGACTCCGCATCCGGCGGCCCGGCGGCCCGTTCCCGGGTATCGGAGCGGGCCGCCGGGTGTCGCGGGACGCGAGCGCGAGTCGGGTCAGTGGCCGCCGCCGTCGCCCGGCGCGGCCTCGACCTTGTCGGTGTGCCAGTTGGTGACGATCGGCTTGTCGATACCGGTGTCCCCACCCCTCGGGGTCAGCTTCACCCCGGCGCCACCGTCGGTCAGGCCGATGTGGAAGGAGTCGAACAGGATCTCGTTGTTGTCGTTCGTCGTCTTCGGGTTGATCCCCGCGTAGGCGGACGAACCGCCGCTCAGGGTGAGCTTCGGGCCGACCGAGTGCTCGGCCGGCGAGGCCTGCGCCTTGGAGCCGAACGTGACGACCGGGTGCGTCTCCGGCAGCACGCAGGTGACGCCGCTCTTCGCGGTCGCCTTCACCAGGAAGTAGCCGCCCGCCACGCTCTCGGTGGTGACCGAATAGGTCAGATCGTCGTCCTTGCACTGCCGGGCGCTCCCGCCCCCGCCTCCGGTGTCGCCCGTGCCGCCGCCGGTAGCGGAGGACGTAGCCGTCCTGGCGCCTCCGGTAGGCGGTACGGCGGCCGATCCACCCGCGGCCCCGGCCGTGCCCTGCGCCGAGGGCGTCGTCCGGGTGGAGGGTACGGCTGCGGGGGCCGGGGGAGCCGTGCCCGCGGCGTTGTCCTTCGAGTCGTCGTCGTTGCACGCCGTGGTCAGGGAGATCAGTGCGGCGCAGGAGAGGCCGAGCACGGTCTTGAGGGCGGATTGCCGAAACGAACGCATGAACTTCCAACTCCGGAACCGATGGGACGTCGGAGCGCGCGGGCTCCCGTTCGGGATGGACACGCGACGGGATCGTCCCGGGTTGCACGGGAGTTCGCGGATGTTGGCTGGATCTCATCCACGTGCCGCCGCCCGCCCGACGGGGGCCTACGTCGGGTCGGATGCCCCGTCGCCGAGGCCGATCAGGAGTTTGCGCAGCAGCCCGGCCAACTGTTCCTGCTCGGTGGGGTTCAACGGCGTCAGGAGTTCCTTCTCGCGGTCGACGTGGTCGACGAGGACCTCGTCGACGAGTTCGCGGCCCTGCTCGGTCAGCGTGACCAGGACGCAGCGTCTATTGGTGGAATCGGTCTCGCGGGTCACCAGTCCTCTGGCGACCAGGCGGTCGATGCGGTTGGTGATCGCCCCGGACGTGACCATGGACGCCTCGACGAGAGCGCCCGTGGTCAGCCGGAAGGGAGGCCCGGCCCGGCGCAGCGTGCCCAGTACGTCGAACTCCCACAGTTGCAGGCCGTGCGTGCCGAAGTTGTGGTGCAGTTCGCGATCCAGGATGCGGGAGGCGCGCTGGATCCGGCCGACCACGCCCATCGGCGCGGGGTCGATGTCGGGTCGCTCGACTCTCCACTGGTCCAGGCGCCAGTCGACGTTGTCCCGCACGGCACTCCTCAACGTTGAACTGTTTGACCTGATGCTAACAGGAGCACTACCGTCGGCCAACGTTGAATAGTTCAACGTTGAAAGGACGGGCGATGGCCCAGACTCATGAGGTCACCGGCCCCGCCGCCGGCACCGGCGCCGCCGGGAACCCGGCGCACACGTGGGGGTTCACCGGTCTTGCCGCCGTGGCGCCGGTGACCTGGGGCACCACCTACCTGGTGACCACCGAATTCCTGCCTCCGGGCGTTCCCCTGGGGGCGGGCGTGATCCGAGCGCTTCCGGCGGGGCTGCTCCTGCTCCTGATCTCCCGGACGCTGCCGCGCGGGGACTGGTGGTGGCGCTCGGTCGTGCTGGGCGGGCTGAACATCGGGGCGCTGTTCGCCCTGCTGTTCGTCGCGGCCTACCGGCTCCCCGGCGGTGTCGCGGGCACGCTCAGCGCCGTACAGCCACTCCTGGTCGCCGGAATCGCCCTCGTGCTGCTGGATGTACGCCCCACTCGATGGCAACTCGGCTGGGGCTTGGCCGGCGTGGTCGGGGTCGGCCTGATCGTGCTCCGCGGCCAGGTCTCGTTCGACCTGATCGGCATACTGGCCGGCCTCGGCGGTGCCGCGTCGATGGCACTCGGGCTCGTGCTGACCAAGCGCTGGGGGCGTCCGCCGGGCGTCGGGGCGCCGGCCTTCGCGGGCTGGCAGCTCACCGCGGGTGGTCTGGTGCTCGTCCCCGTCGCGCTCGCCGTCGAGGGGCTGCCGCCGGCACCGGACGCCGCCGCGCTCGGCGGATACGCCTGGCTGGCCCTCGTCGCCACGGCGCTCGCGCACTCGTTGTGGTTCCAGGGACTGGGCCGACTCCCGGTCACGGCCGTCTCGTTCCTCACGCTGCTGTCACCGGCGGTGGCCGCGGCCCTGGGTTGGCTGGTGCTGGATCAGTCCCTCACCCCGCTCCAGGGTGTCGGGTTCGCCCTCGCCCTCGCGTCGATCGCCGCCGCTCAGCTCACCCCCGACGCCGCACGCGCGCTGATCCGCAGGAAGCGCACCGACGTTCGCTGATCGACGACAACCCCTCACCTCACGAAGGACGCAGAACCTTGGACCGCACCCTGCTGATCACCGGAGCCACCGGAACCGTGTCCGGCGCCTTGATCGAGGCCCTCGACGATTGCGGGTTCCGGCTGCGGGCACTGATCCGCGACCCGTCGAAGGCGGAAGCGCTGCGGGCGCGCGGCATCGACGTTCGCATCGGCGACCTCGACGAACCACGCTCCCTGCCCCCGGCCTTCGAAGGCGTCCACGACCTCTGGATGGTGGTCCCCAACGGCCCACGGGCAGCCGAGAACAACATGAACGCCATCTGGGCCGCTCGCCGGGCGGACGTCGAGCGGGTGGTGCGCCTGTCCGCGGTCGACGCGGCCCACGATGCCCCCACCCGCAGCGGACGCCTGCACGCGCTGTCCGATCACGAAGTCCGACGGTCCGGACTCGGCTGGACCATCCTGCGCCCGCACTGGTTCATGCAGAATCTGCTCGCCGAGGCCGACGACATCGCAACCGAGGGCACGTTCCGGCTCAACACCGCGGACGCTCGCCTCGGCATGGTCGACGCACGCGACATCGCCGCACTCGCCGCGAAGGTACTCACCGACGGCCCGAACCACCACCACGAGAGGATCTACACCCCCACCGGGCCGCAGTCGATCGGCTTCGCCGACGTGGCACGACAATTCGAGCGGGTACTCGGCACACCCGTCCGCTACATCCCGACCGCGGACGACGAACGCGAGGCGCGTCTCCTCGGGTTCGGCGTGCCGGCCTGGATCGTCGGAATGCTGACCGAGTACGCGCGGGCCTACGCATCCGGCTGGGGAGATTTCACCACCACCGACGTCGAGGACGTCACCGGCCGACGGCCGCGCGGCATAGCGGACTTCGCCCACGACCACGCCGACGCGTTCAGGGGTGGGGTCAGCGGCGGTGGGTCGGGCCGATGTGGTGCAGATGGACGATGATGTCGTGGGTCGGGAGCAGGCGGGTGTTCTCGTATTCGCCGCAGGGCCGGTACGCGCCGATGTTGCGGGTGGGGCGGGCGGCGGCGAGCCAGTCGCGGGCGGTGCCGGCGGCCACGGCGCGGGTGTCGAGGTACCAGTCGCGCCGGGAGACCCGCTCCAGGACGTCCTCGCTGCCGTGCGCCATCGCCGGGCCGACGTCGAACCGACGCCAGGGCGTGCCGGGGGCGTTCGCGTCGATGGCGTTGAACGACCCCTGGCCGAAGGTGAATCCGACGTTGACGTAACGCGAGCCGAGGTGTTCGCGCAGGAGGCGGCCCAGGGTCGCGGGCCGCCGGTCGGGCAGCGCGGGGCCGGCGGCGACCTGGCTGTTGTGCGCGGAAAGGAAGACCTTGGTGCCGGTGTGGCGCTGCCACCACAGAGTGGTGTCGGCAGGCCCCCGATCGCGGTGGCGCAGCGCGGCTTCGTCGGTGGGACCGGGCAGCGCGGAGTCGGCGTGGTCGGCACCGTTCCCGGCCACCCGGACCGGGCTTTCGGGGTGGCGCACGTTCCAGGTGCGCATCCACCGGAACAGGTCCCGCGTCTCGGTGGTGTTCCACTGGCCGCTGCCGGCCCGGAATTCCTCGTCCATGATCGTCCGCAGGTGGCCGGTGCCGCGCAGTACCCACGCGTCCAGGCGGACGCCGGCATCCCAGGAGGCCCCGAAGACGAAGCTCCGGAACCCCTGGCCTTCGACCAGGTGCCGGAACAGCCGATGCTTGACGGTGCAGAACTCGCTCGAACCGTACGTGGCCGCGCCCACCCCGACCACGTCCGCATCGCGGACCATCGTGTCGAACGCCCGGAGATCCGCCCCGGAACCGCCCGGCACGGTGCTGCCCAACGTGTACGCGGAGCGCGCCAGCCCGGACACCGGGTCACCACGTGATGTGGCGCCGGCCGTCGGCGTCGCGAAGGGGGTGGTGGTCCACGTGGGCGTGGTGGCGGTCGTATCCCACGGCGACAGGACCGGCATCGGGCCCCGGGCCGGGTGCGACCCCGGCCCGTGCCGGTACCCGGCCGTCCGGGTCTCGACGCCCTGGGGTGGGGGAAAATCATCGGATTTCATGACTCCGACGCTAGGCAATGCACCGCGCCGTGCGCCTCGTCCGAAAGACCCAGGACTCCGGTACCCCTTCCGTCGGATACGACAAGTACCCGGGGCCGGGATGCCCCGCCGCGGGCCGGGTGCAAGCCGGCTGCACGGGCTCTCACCTGGGAAGACATCACCGGAAGACACCCGCCGACAGGCAGGGCTCCGCCGGAGCGCTCCCTCGCTCCGGCCCCGTCGGCGTGCTCCTGTTCCACTCGCCGTTCGCCCGATTCCTCGACCGGTCGTGATGCCGCCCCCTCGTCCGGGTGCGCGCTCAGGCCACCGGGATGCCCCGCCCGGCCGGGCTCTCGGTCGTCGCATGGGGGACGGGACGATCCGGTGGGAATGTCACGGTCACCGTGAGTCCGCCGTCGGGGCGAGGAGCCACGGCGAGCTCGGCGCCGTGGCAGGTCACGACGGCGTGCACGATGGCCAGGCCCAGGCCGTGCCCGTCGCGGGCGGCGGTGCGGTCGCGGCCGAGGCGCCGGAACGGCCGCAGGAGGCCGGGGATCTCGTCGGGACGGATGATCGGGCCGGTGTTGGCCACGGTCAGCGTCGCGCCGCCGGCAGGCGTGCTCGACGTCGCCACCTCGATGTTGCCGCCGGGCACGTTGTGCCGTACGGCGTTGTCCACCAGGTTCGCCACGAGCCGTTCGACCAGGCGACCGTCTCCCCACATGGGCGCCGCCTCGACCCGGGAGCGGATGTGGGGGCGCGGGGTCGGTGTGGCCCCCTCGTCGGGGGCCGCAGCGCTGCGGAGCGCGTCGCGGGTGATGCGGTCGAGTTGGAGGCGGTCCCGGCGTTCGACGCCCCGCTCGCCGCGCGCGAGGGTCAGGAGCGCTTCGATCAGGCGTTCCTGGTGGCGACCGGCGATCAGGACGCGCTCGCACACCCGGCGCAGTGATTCGACGGTCGGTTCTGGGTCGGCGAGGCCGACTTCGACGAGGGTGCGGGCTCGGGTCAGCGGCGTGCGCAGTTCGTGCGAGGCATTGGCGGCGAAGGAGCGCTGTGCGTTGAACGCGGCTTCGAGCCGGGACAACAAGTCGTCGATGGTGTCGCCGAGTTCCTTGAGCTCGTCGTCGGGGCCGCGGAGCGCGAGGCGGCGATCCAGGCTGCCGGCCGAGATGTCGCGCGTGGTGACGATGATGGTGCGCAGCGGACGCAGCACGCGACCGGCCGTGAACCAGCCGAGTCCGACCGACACCACGGTCATGATCGCCACCGCGATGCCGGACTGGGTGAGGAGTTCGTGCAGCAGGTCGGTGGAGCGCGCGTCGACCCGCTGTTGCAGCCCGCCCTCGGCCGGGGGCGGGCCGGCGGCGGGCGATGCGTGGTCTCCGCCGCGCACGGTCCGTTCGGAGAACGGCGCTTGGCCGGATTCGTGCGCCACGAGCAGGTAGGTGATGGCCAGCAGGGCGATCCCGGAGACCAGGAAGAGTGTCCCGTACAGGACGGTCAGCCGCAGTCGCACCGATTGCCGGCGGCGTGTCGGCGACGCCGGGCGGGTCACGACGGATCCTCCCGGACCCGGTAGCCCGCCTGCGCGACCGTGTGGATGATCCGCGGCTCGCCGAGTTTGCGGCGCAGCCGGCTGACGGTGACCTTGACGGCGGTGGTGAACGGATCGGCGGCTTCGTCCCAGACGCGTTCGAGCAGTTCCTCGGCGGACACCACCCGGCCCCGCGCGGCCAACAACAGTTCCAGGACCGCGAACTCCTTGGGACCCAGGTCGAGGCTGCGTCCACCGCGCGACGCGTGTCGGCGGGCCGGGTCGAGGACGATCCCGCCGCCGACCAGCACCGGCGGCACCGCCGGGTGGGTGCGGCGCAGCAACGCCCGGATGCGGGCGATGAGTTCGGCGAAAGCGAAGGGTTTGCCGAGGTAGTCGTCGGCGCCCCGGCCGAGGCCGTCGACCAGGTCCTCGGTCGAGCCGGCGGCGGTCAGCATCAGGACCCGGCTGCCGCGTTCGACCGCGATCAGGGCCGCGCACACGTCGTCGCCGTGCAGGAGCGGCAGATCCCGGTCGAGGACGATCACGTCGTAGGTCGTGACCAGCGCACGTTCCAGTCCGGCGGCGCCGTCGAAGGCCACGTCGACCGCCATGCGTTCGCGCCGCAACCCGAGGGCGATCGTCTCGGCAAGTTCCTCGTCGTCGTCGATCACGAGCACGCGCACGCTGGTCCCTTCGCGGATGAGGTCGACACCGCCCATGATGCCCGGCCGCGGGTTGCACGGAGGTGACAGCGCGCGCCACGGCCCCGCAACCGGTGCGTCCGTAGAACTGCTTTCGGTGGCCCGCCGGTTCGGCGCGTCGCCTCCACCCACTCGTGAATCGTCTGAACGGGAGTACGGATGTCCGAGGAGAAACCGACCACCGGGGCTGTCGCGCCGGGCCGCGATCGGCGTGCTCAACCGCGCCGCACCGGGCGAGCGGGCACGGCGTCCCGCAGGATCGGCGCGGGGGCCGCAGTGGTCGTCGTGGCGGCTCTGGCCGTGAATATCGGGGTCGCCGGTGCGAACGCGTCCGACGGTGGCGCGAGCAAGAACCGCGACAGGCCGCCCGCGTGCGTGCGGCTGGACGACAACAAGCCGCCGGAGCACCCGCCGACACCCCGGGCGGCCGGCCTCACCACCCTGGAGCAGGCGTACCACTGCATTTTCGACAACTCCTACAGCGGACCGATCCTGGACTCGCGGACCCTGCTGGTCGGCGCGTTCGGCGCATTCACCAAGGAGCTGCGGCGGCGCGGTTCGGATCGGGCGAATGCCGTCCTGCCCGCATTGACGGGGCAACGCTCCCGGGACTGGCGGGCGTTCGCCGGACGGTACCAGGAGATTCTGGACACTCTCGCGGACGACGCCGAGCTGCGCCAGGCGCTGTTCACCGCGTCGGTGCGCGGCATGGTCGCGGCGTTGCACGACGATCATGCCGCCGTCGGCACGCTGTTCGCGCCGCCCGGGGGATCGGAGGCGTCGTTCGGGTTCGGGTTCCGCACCTTCCCGGTCGGCGGGCACAACCCGACCACCACCGAAGGCGTCACCGAGCCGGTGTACCTGGACGATGTCACCCCGGGAACGCCGGCGGCGCTGGCCGGGCTCAGGCCGGGCGATCTCGTCGTGGCGGTCGACGGTGTACCGGCGTTCTCGAACGGGGTCCTCAACGGCGGCATCTTCGCGCTGTTGTATCCACTGCGCACGCAGACCGATCCGGTGCGACTGACCGTTCGGCGGCCGGCCGACGGCGGGACCCGGACGGTGGAGATGACACCGGCGCGGCTCGGCCCCGGGGGCGGCCCGGCACCCGGGGGCGGTCCCGCGCCCGGAGGTGACCCGGCACCCGGGGGCGGTCCCGCGCCCGGAGGTGGGCCCGCACCGGGAGGTGGGCCGGGTCCGGGCGGCGGGCCGGAGGCGACGCTGCTCCCGGGTGGCATCGTCAAGGTCCGGATGGCCGGGTTCTCCCCCGGCATCGCCGGACGGGTTCTCCAGGCCATCGCCGACTTCCGCCGGGCCGGCTCGGTGAACGGGGTGATCTTCGACCTGCGCGGCAACCATGGCGGCGATCCGGCGGAAGTCGGCACGCTGCTGGGCGCGTTCGTACACGGCAAGGTGTGGGGCCACAGCTGCGACGTCAAGGACCATTGCAAACCCATCCACCGCACCGACGACACGGTGCCGCTGCTGAATCTGCCGCTCGTCACGCTCACGGACGGCCAAACCGTTTCCGCGGGCGATGCGTTCGCCTCCGCCGTCAAGGACTTCGGCATCGGCACGCTCGTCGGCGACCGCACGGGAGGCATGGCGTCCGGGGACGCGCACGGCTATCTGCTCGACGACAACAACACCGTCATCGGCATGCCGTCCACCCACATCCTGGGCGGCAACCGCGAGATCATTTCCGGCATCGGCGTGCCGGTGGACCACCGGATACCGACCACCCCCGAGGACATCTCGACCGGTCGCGACCCGGCCACCGACAAGGCGGTGGAACTGCTGACCCACTGACCCCGCGCGCACCCACCGACCGGAACTCCCGCCCCGCCGAACCGCCCACGCGGCGCGGCGGGGCGACCCGGTCCCCGGGCTCAGCCCACCGTCGTCTCCGCCGGACCGTAGTAGCCGTCGCCCGCGAAGCGCACACGCAGCGGCTTTCCGGTCGGGTCGGCCGGTACGCGCAGCACGGCTTCGCCCTCCCGCGTGGTCCACGCGCGGACCGAGGCCGGCGGCGCGGTCTCGTCCACGAGCGTCACCTCGACCTCGAACAGCGGGGCCGCGCAGGCATCCCGGAGCGTGACGGCGATCATGCCCCGGTCCGACCCGACGGCGGCCAATCGGGGTGTGCGGTCCGTGCACACGGTCGCGGTGAAGTCGCCGATCTCGAAGAGTTCCGCGTCGGGTCCGCTCCCGAACCAGCCGATCGCACCGCTTCCGCGCGCCACCGGCCGGTAGTGGGCCCGGTCGCGCCGGACCGCGCGCAGCAGGTCGTGATCCGGGCCGCCGGTCGTCAGCAGCACGTACTGTGCGCCGGATGCGCCCAGTCGGCGGGCGAAGTCCTCCGCGTCACGCGGCTCGCCCAGGCTGGTGACGCGCCGCTGTGCACGCTCGCCCAGGAGCAGTTGCACGAAACGCTGGTGGGTAAATTCGGTGAAGGCCACGGTGCGGCCGTCGGGGACCCGGTTCATCGCGGCGTAGGCGGCCGTGGGCAGGATGCGTCGGTCCCGACCCGGGTCGCGCATCAGGTCCAGCGCCTCGCCGACGGTCGCGCGGTGTGCGAACGCACGGTCGCCGATCCAGGTGTTCGTGGGCTGGGTGGCCCACCACATGGAAGTCGCCGTGGTCGCGACGAACGCGCCCGCCACCAGCCCGGCCACACCGCGTCGCAGCATCGGCGGCACCGGCGCGCCGCGCACACCCGGGCGCCCCCTCGGCCGTGGTGCGACGGCGGTCAGCACGGCCGCCAGGCACACGCAGCCGAACGCCGGCACCAGCAACTGGTAGCGCGCCCACCACGGCGCCGGGGAGGCCACCGCCGAGACGAGCACGGGAAGCAACAACCCCCACAGCAGGTCGAAACGGCGGCTGAGCACGAACAGGGCGAGGGCGACGAGCACGATCGGCAGCAGGACGTAGATCCACTGCAGGCCGAAGCCGCCGGGTTGTTGGTCGTGGGTGTAGGCCACGCGTTCGCGGTCGTAGAGCCACGAGTGCCAGGTGGCGCGGAGCTTGCTCTCGCCGGCGACCTGCGCTGCCGTGTTGTGCACGATGATCAGTTCGTCGACGGTGCCTTTGCCGTGGAAACCGAGCATGGTGAACGGGTGGAAGGGATTGCCGTAGCTGATCCAGGTGCGGATGTACCAGTAGCCGCCCAACGCCAGTGCGGGCAGGCCCAGTACGACCGCGTTCGGCAGCGCGAGCCGGGCGGTGGCGGCGCCGTGGGCGCGCAACCGGGCTGCGCGCGTGGCCGGTTGCCGCTCCGAGGACGCCGAGGCGCGGCGCGCGGAGCCGACCGTGCGCCAGGTCTGCACCACGACGAGGGCGCCGACCACGACCGCGGTCAGCAGGTTGGCGGACTTGACGCCGATGGCCAGTCCCAGGGCGATCCCGACGATCAGGACCCGGCGACGCAGGCAGCCGGTCGCATCCCCGCCGCCGTCGACGACCGCTCGCACGGCAGGATGGATGCCGAGGGTCAGGTGCAGGGCGGTCAGGGTGGTCGCGGCGGTGGCGAAGTCCACGTAGGTGGTGGAGGCTTCCAGGAATACCGCGGGGACGGCCAGGATACCGAGGCCGGCGAGGGTGGCGTGCGCGCGGCGGGCGCCGGCGGTACGGGCGAGTCCGGCCGTGGCGACCGCGCCCAGGGCGAGGAAGACGAGGCCGGATGCCCAGCCGAGTCGGGTGTCACCGACGAAGGCACCGCTGAAGCCGGTGAGAAGTTCCTGGCCCTGCGGGTAGACGTCGGCCCACAACACCTGCGGGGTGTGGCCGACGTAGCCCTGTTGGAGCCAGATGGCGGGCCCGGGCAGGTGGTACCACAGCCCGTCGTAGTCCAGTGGGCCGAGGAACGCGGCGAGCGCGGCACGCCAGCCGTACTGGGCGCCCACCAGCAGTGCGAGGACGACGACCAGTGGATGGTGCCCGCAGCGCCGTACGCGTGGCCACAGTCCGGCGGCGACGGCGACCCCGCGACGTCGGGCCGCGTCGGGGCCGGGGCGTCGGGTGGCCGCGATCTCCACGGCGGCGAGCGCGAGGGCGGCGCCGAACAGGGCACCCGCTTCCAGCTGTCGCAGCAGGCCGCCGACCACCAGGGTCAGCGCGGACAGTTGGGCCGTGCTCAGCAGCAGCCACACCAGCACCACGTCCACCGCTCGACGCATCCCGCTCGCGCAGGCGAGGTGCCAGCATCCGGTCAGCGTGCACAGCAGCGCGATCACGAGGGCGGCGGTGCTCACCGCGCCGACCCGTACACGTCGTGGGCGCCCTGTTCCGCGGCCACCGCCTCGGCCGGCGGTGGCGCGGCTCGGAAGACCCAGGTGCGGTAGCCCCAGAAGCGGAAAGCCGTCGCCAGGGCCATGCCGATCACGTTGCCGGAGACATTGTCCGCGAGCAGGCTGTCGAAGCCCAGGACATCGTGCGAGAGCGAGAGGCAGCCCAGTTGCATGGCCAGGCCGCCGCAGCTCCAGCCGACGAACAGCAGGAATCGCCGTCGTGCGTCGGCGGCGTGCTCGGAAATGGCGCGGTGGCCATAGGTCCAGCGGTGGTTGCCGAGGTAGGCGATCACGGTGGCGACACCGAGCGAGACGGACTTGGCGAGGAGGGAGGGTGTGTCGAGGAGCGCCCGCAGGATGTTGAACAGGGCGACATCGGTGGCGTAGCCGAGGCCGCCCACCAGGGCGAACCGCGATACCTCCGGTGCCAAGCCGCGCAGGGGCTCGAATGGTGCAGGGAACATGAGTGCTTTCTCGTCGCTGTGGGGGGCGGGTCCGATGCGCGCGGCTCGGCGTTTTCGGGCAGCGCGAAGCACGCCCCGACGCGGTGTGTCCGTGCCGAGGCGGCGCGGGTGGTTGCCTACAAGGGATCGAGTGGCCGACGGGGCGGGTGCTCCGGGGTGCCGGGACGGGAAATCGGGGCCCGGGGCCCGGCGATCGGCGGCCCGGAACCGGGAATCGAGGTTCCGGTGCGGGCGATCGTGCACCCGGGCCGGGAGAGCGGGGCCCGGCCCGGGCAGGTCGGCAGCCCGAGCCGATATCAGATGTGGCCGCGGGTCAGGGAGCGTCCCAGCGCGGCGAGGCCGCGATCTCCTTTACCTGGTCCTGAAGCATGGAGGGTCCGGCAGAGGGGGTCGGCTTGTCGCGGTTGCTCTTGGATGGCGGGTCCTGCTCGAACCGGATCCGAAGTCCGTGGGCGCGGAACGCGGTCAGGGCCCACGGTACGTATCTGCCATGCTCGGTACGCGCGCGGTCGATCCTCGCCGATGTCCCGTCGGACAGTTTCACCATCTCGCAGGTCCCGGTAGTGGGATCTGCTTTGGCGGCGGCGGGCGGGCAGACCTCGATCGGGCCGGAGTCGACGCTCACATTCAGCTCGTGGATCCCGGAGTCGGTGTCCACGACGAACTCGCCCGTGCTCGACGACCCGTCGGCCGAGAGCACGCGCACCCCGGAGCGCAACAGGGCGGGCACCAACCCGGTGATCTGCTGCGCGGGGGTGGCTACGGCCGCGCCGACCGGTTCCCAGCTCGCACTGCGGGCGATGGCGACGATCTGTTCCATGCTCAGGCTCGAGACACCGGCGACATCACCGACCACGAGATAGTCGCCATTGGCCCGGACGTCGACGCGTACGCCGTCGGGTCGGGTGTACAGAGCCCGCCACAACTGCGCCGGGTCGGTGCTGCCCTTGTCCTTGATGGTCCTGCGCGTGGTCAGCACGGCTCCGTCCGGCTCCGGCGACCGGCTGCACGTACTTTTCGGAACGTTCTCGTCGCAGTACGCGTCGCTGTCGTCGCGGCTGCCGGGAGCCGGGCGGGAGACCACCACGCTGAGTTCGGAGGATCCGGACGCGGTCGTGTAGGTCGCCATGACTTCCGCCTGGGCACGGAGCACCCTCGGTGAGCCTGCCGCGAAGTTGCTGTAAGCGTCGATCAGTTGGCCGTCCGGAGGAACAGCCTTGGCCAGCAGCGGCACCAGGTCGCGTGGCGCATCGGTCACCCAGGGGGCACCGGTGCGGTCGGCCGGTCCGGAATTCGAGTTGTCGAACACGCCCGCGACGGTGGCCCATCCGGCCACGCTCGCCGTCACCAGGACGGCAGCGAGTGCGCTCCGGCGCAGCCTTCGAAACCGTCGGCGCTGTCGGCCGCGGGCGAGTCCTCGGGCCACCAGGTCGGAGCTGGGCCCGGGAAACGAGTCACCGGCGGCACGCAGCGCCCCGGGCAACTCCCTTTCGTACTGCTCGAAGTCCTCGTCGCTGAACGGGTCCGCATCGGTGAACACGGCCTGCACGTCCTTCCGGTCGTGGTCACGGGGTCGGGGTTGGGGTCGGGGCCCTGGTCCGGGCCCGGTCAGCATGTCGCCGCCGGGGCTCGCAGTTCGGTGCCCAGCAGGGCGCGCAGCCGGCCCAGCGCCCGTTTGGCGCGGACCGGTACCGTGCCGGGCGCCGTCCGCAGGATGTCCGCGGTCTCCTTGACCGAGTAGTCCTCCCAATAGCGCAGCACCAGGACCGCGCGGTCGGCCGGGGACAGTCGGGCGAGGCCCTCCAGGAGAGCCAGCCGCAATTCGATGTCTTCGCCGACGGGCGCGTGTGGCTCCGGGAGTTCCTCGGCGGGATGCTCCGACCAACGTTTGAGTCGGCGGGCGGACAAGAACGTGCGGACCAGCGTCGTATGCGCGTACGCCATGGGGGAATCCATGGTGCTCACCCGATTCCAGCGCGGGAAGAGTTTGCCGAAGGTCTCCTGGACCAGGTCCTCGGCAAGGTGCCAGTCGCCGGTGAGCAGGCAGGCGGTGCGCAGCAGTTGGCTGCTGCGCGCATGCGCGAACTCTTCGAAGTCCGCAGCCTTGCTTCCCGACATGGGGCCTCCACACATTGGCGTCACACGAGTAACGCCTCGACCGCGCGGTTTCATAACACCCTGGTCGGGATTGTTTTCGGGCCGGGCCCGCCCTCAGCGGTCCGTGTCCTCCGGTTCCGCCAGCCACTCCTCCACCGTCTTCCCGCGGCGCCAGTAGCCGGCGGCGTGCAGGGTGTGCCGGCTCAGGCCGCGTTCGTTGCGCAGGTAGCGGCGGATGGTGCGGACGGTGAGTGCCTCGCCCGCGACCCAGGCGTGCACGGTGCCTTCGGGCCAGGGAAATTCGCAGACCGCGTCGGCCAGTCGGTCCTCGTCGGGGTCGGTCGCCCCGTCGCGGTGCAGCCAGTGGATGCGCACGTCGGTGTCGGGGGCTGCGGCAAGGGGCTGTTCCTCGTGTCGGTCGGCGACCTCGACGAAGACGTGTGCGCGGGTGCCGGGGGCGAGACGTTCCAGGATCGAGGCGACGGCCGGCAGCGCCGTCTCGTCGCCGGCGATCAGCAACTGCCTTGCGTCGGCGGGCGGGAGCTCTCCGAGGGCGGGGCCAGCGATGCCCAGTACGGCACCGGGTCGGGCCTTCCGGGCCCACTCGACGGCTCGGCCGCTGCCGTGGATCACGAAGTCGATGTCGAGTTCGGGCCCGGCCGGATCGAAGCGTCGCACGGTGTAGTTGCGTGCGTGCGACGGAGTGGCGCCGGCGGGGTACACCGGGCCGTCCGGGCCGAATTCGGGCAGCACCGGGATCGGCTCGCCCTTCGACGGAAAGAACAGTTTGACCCGTTCGTCGGCTTGCCTGCCGCCCTCGAAGCCGCGCAACCCGTCCCCGCCGAGCGTCAGTCGCAACATCCTGGGCGTCACCTCCACCGAGCGCACGACCGTGGCCAGACAGGTGCGGATCGGCGAACGCCCGGTGCGTCCGCGGCGGTCGGTGGCCTCGTCGTCTCGCGCCATGGGGCTCGCTCCTTCGTCGTCGCGGACCCGATTGCTCCGGGTCGTCGTGGCCGGGATCGTCTGCTGGATGCGCGCGGTCGGGCAGGTGGACGAGCGGGTCGGCCGCCGGGTGGCCCGCGCGCGATCGGGCGACCGCCCGCCCACCGGGTCGAGCCGCGCGACGCCGCCGCGCCCCGAGGCGAGCGAATCCCGCCGCTCCACACCCGAGTTCGGGGGCGGGAGCATCCCGGACCGGCCCGTCGAGCGCGCCGCCCCGGATGCGACGCTCGGCGGGATGCCACCGTGACCGGGCACACTGGGCAAGTTGGTCAGGCATGCCTTACCTTACTGGAGTGTCTCTCCGGGTCGATTCCCCCGATGCTCCGTCCGTCGTCGGCGCCGCGCCCGACGCCCGGGCCGGGTCCGGCAGTTCGCGACGGCTCGCGCTGCTCGTGATCCTGGCCGTGCTGTTGCTCGGCGCACTGTTCGCATCCCTGGCCATCGGCACCCGCAACGTCGCGCCCGGCGAGGTGTTCGCCATGCTCGGCGGCGAACGCGCGGGTGACGCCGGGCTGATCCGCGACCTGCGGGTTCCCCGTACGCTCCTGGGGCTCCTGGTCGGCGTCGCGCTCGGCGTGGCGGGTGCGGTCGCCCAGGACGTGACCCGCAACCCGCTGGCCGACCCCGGACTGATCGGAGTCAGTGCGGGTGCGGCATTCGCGGTCGCGGCGAGCGTGGGGTTGCTCGGATTGACCGGATCGCACGGCTACCTGTGGTTCGCCTTCGCGGGCGCGGCGATCGCGGGCGCGATCGCCTATCTCGTGGGCGGCGCGGGCGTGGGCGGCGCGACGCCCGCCAAGCTCGCCCTCGCCGGGGCGGCGGTCAGCGCGCTGCTGGAGGCCGGCACCAGCGCCCTCGTACTGAGCGACCCCGGTTCGCTCGGTCGCTACCGGTCCTGGGCGGTCGGTTCGCTCGCCGGCCGGGACAGCGAAACCACGCTGTTCCTGGTGCCGTTCGTCGTGGTCGGCGTGTGCCTCGCACTGGGTCTGACCGGCCGGCTCAACGCGTTGGCCCTGGGCGACGAACTCGCCACCACGCTCGGCACCCGAGCGGGCACCACCCGGGCCCTGGGCGCACTCGCGGTGGTCGTGCTGACCGGCACGGCGGTCGCCGCCGCCGGACCGATCGTGTTCGTCGGCCTGGTGGTCCCGCACGTGCTGCGGGCCTTCACCGGGCCCGACGCCCGTTGGCTGGTGCCGTGTTCGGGGCTGGCCGGCGCGGTGTTGTTGCTGCTCGCCGACGTGATCGGGCGAGTGATCGCGCGCCCGACGGAGGTGGAGGTCGGCGTGGTCACCGCCTTCCTCGGGGCGCCCTTCCTCATCCATCTGGTCAGGCGCGGAAGAATCGGGGAGAACTCCGGATGAAGACCGCCCGGATCGAAACCGCCCGGCGCGTACCGCACATCGTGCGATGGGAGCGCGGTCCGCTCGGGATCGCCGTGCACCCGCGCACGCTCGTCGCGGTCGTCGCCCTGATCGCGCTGGTCTTCGGTGGGCTGATCGCGTCGTTGGCGTTGGGCGACTACCCGCTCGGATGGCGTGACGTGGTCACCGGCCTGTTCTGGGCCGGACCGGCCGATGCCGAGTTGGTGGTGCACGAACTCCGGCTGCCGCGCGCCCTGGTGGGGATGCTGGTCGGGCTCGCGCTGGGGATGGCCGGGGCGATCTTCCAGGCCGTGACCCGCAATCCGCTCGCCGGGCCGGACCTGATCGGGATCACAGCCGGTGCCGGCGCCGGCGCCGTCCTGGCGATCCTGTTGGGCGGCGTGAGCACGACGCGGTCGACGACCTACGGCGCGGTCCCGCTCGGCGCGCTGATCGGTGCGCTCGCGACCGCCGCGGCCATCTACCTGTTGGCGTTTCGTGGCGGCACCATCTCCGGCTACGGCTTCGTCCTCGTCGGCATCGCGGTCAACGGCATGCTGGCCGCCTCCACCCGCTGGATGCTCGCGCGCGTCGACATCGATGCCGCGACCCGGGCCACCTCGTGGCTGACCGGCAGCCTGGACGGACGCGAGTACACCCATGTGCGCTGGCTCGGCTATGCGCTCGTCGTGCTGGTGCCGGCCACCATCGCGCTCGCGCGGCCGTATCGCATGCTCCAGTTCGACGACGACACCGCCGCGAGCCTGGGAATGCCGGTCACCCGCTCGCGGATCGCCCTGCTCGTGCTGGCCACCGCGCTGACGGCGGCGGCGACCGCGTGTGCGGGACCGGTGGTCTTCGTCGCGCTCGCCGCCCCGCAGATCGCCCGCAGGTTGGCCGGCACCCCCGGGCTGCCCCTGGTCGTCAGCGGCCTGGTCGGAGCGGCCCTGGTGGTCCTGGCGGACGTGGTCGCACGAACCGCGTTCCCCACCGAACTCCCGGTCGGCATCGTCACCGGCGCCGTCGGGGCGCCGTACCTGCTGTGGTTGCTCGCCCGGAACAACCGGGCCGGAAAGGGAGGCTGACGTGGGTTCCGCGCCAGAGCAGACCAGGCCGACGGGGCACCCGGACGGCACGGAGCCGACCGAACCGACCGAACCGACCGGGTCGAGGCCACCGATCGCACCGGCCACACCGACCCGACCGACGAAACCGAGCGTCTCGTCCCGCTCGACCGAACCGACCGAACCGACCGAACCGACCGAACGGACCGAACCGACCGAACGGACCGAACGGACCGAACATGCGGAGCACATGAGGCAACACCGCGAGTCGGCGACGCAAGACGAGGCCCGGGCTCCGAAATCCGGCCCCGTGTCGACTCTTCCGCACACGTCCACCACTCCCGGCTCCCCCACCGCCCCGGCGACATCCCCCACGCCCGCTCCCGGGATGAGCGCCGAAATGCTCACCCTCGGCTACGGCGAGCGCGTGGTCGCCCGAGACCTGGACCTCGACATCCCCGCAGGCCGGGTGACCGCCCTGGTCGGCCCCAACGCGTGTGGAAAGTCCACCGCGCTCCGGGCGCTGGCCCGATTGCTGAAACCGCGTCAGGGCACCGTCCTCCTCGACGGCGAGAGCGTCGCCCGCTTGTCCGGGCGGGACTTCGCCCAACGACTCGCGCTGCTCCCGCAGTCGCCGACCGCCCCCGAGGGCATCACCGTGCGCGACCTGGTCGCCCGCGGTCGTACGCCCTACCAGCGCTGGTGGCGACAGTGGTCCTCCGCCGACGACGCCGTGGTGGACGCCGCGCTGTCGGCCACCGGCGTGGACACCCTCGCCGGACGAGCCATCGACGAACTCTCCGGCGGCCAGCGCCAACGCGTATGGATCGCCATGGCATTGGCCCAGGACACCCCGGTGCTGCTGCTCGACGAACCCACCACCTACCTCGATCTGGCCTACCAGGTCGACGTGTTGGAACTGGTGGCCGAGTTGGGGCGGGCCGAAGGCCGCACGGTGGTGATGGTCATCCACGAGCTCAACCACGCGTGCCGGTACGCCGACCACCTGATCGCCATGCGCGACGGCCGCGTGGTCGCCGCCGGACCACCCGCCGAGGTCGTCACCCCCGACCTGGTACGGGACGTATTCGACCTGCGCGCCGCAGTGATCGAATGCCCCATCGCCGGAACCCCCTTGGTCATCCCCCTCGGCGGCCGTCGCTAGTGCGCCCGGCGGAACAGGGCCCGGAGCCGCGCCGCAGGCGGGCCGCGAGCTCGCCCGCGTCGGGGGCCCGCGCCCCAAAGCGCGGTCCGACAGCAGGAGTTCACCCTCGACCCGGTCGGACCCCGCAGCCTCCGCGATTGGGCACACAAGCAGGTCGGGGAAGCCGGAACACCGGCTCCGACCTCTGGTCACATCCAATGAAGTTAGGTTAGCCTCGCCTATGGAAGGCCGTAAGTGCTCTGTGTGCCCTTCGAGGCCACCACCCGGAAGGGACACGTGCATTGACCTCATCTCGGCACGACGGAAAGACCGTTCACGACCTCGTGGGGGTCGGATTCGGGCCTTCGAACCTGGCGCTCGCCGTCGCGATCGAGGAGCACAACGCACTCGCCGCCCCGGACCACCGGATGGACGCGCTGTTCCTGGAGAAACAGCCGGCCTTCGGCTGGCACCGCGGCATGCTCGTCGACGGCGCGACGATGCAGGTCTCGTTCCTCAAGGACCTGGCCACGATGCGCAATCCGACCAGTGACTTCAGCTTCGTCGCCTACCTGCACTCGATCGACCGCCTGGTCGACTTCGTCAACCACAAGGTGTTCTTCCCGCTCCGGGCCGAGTTCCACGGCTACCTCGAATGGGCCGCGGCCCGCGTTGCCCACCAGGTGCGCTACGGCGCCGAGGTCCTCGCGATCGAACCCGTCGTCACCGACGGCAGGATCACCGCCTTCGACGTCGCCGTCGCGAACGACCCGGTCGTACACCGCGCCCGCAACGTCGTCCTCGCCCCGGGCCTGACCCCGCACCTGCCCGACGGCGTCGGCACCACCGCGCGGGTGTGGCACAACTCCCGCCTCGTGCCCAACGTCGCCGCCCTCGACCCGGCCGACGTGCGCACCGCGGTGGTGGTCGGGGCCGGCCAGAGCGCCGCCGAGACCGCGGACTACCTCCACCGGCGCTTCCCCGACGCTCAGGTGCACGCCGTCTTCAGCCGCTACGGCTACTCCCCCGCCGACGACAGCCCGTTCGCCAACCGCATCTTCGACCCCGGGGCCGTGGACCACTACTTCGAGGCGCCCGAGCAGGTCAAACGCCAACTGACGGAATACCACCGCAACACGAACTACTCGGTGGTGGACGGCGATCTGATCGAAGAGCTGTACCGGCGCGTATACGAGGAGCGCGTCCAGGGCCGGCAGCGCCTGCACATCCGCCACGCCACCCGGGTCGTCGAGGTCCGCGAGGATCCCGAAGCCGCCCACGTGGACGTCGAGTTCCTGCCCACCGGCAAGACCGAGACGCTGCGCGCCGACGTGGTCGTGTACGCGACCGGCTACCGCCCGGGCGACGGGCTCGCCCTCCTGGGCGACACCGCCGACGCCTGCGCACGCGACGAGTACGGGCGCCCCCGGCTGGGCCGCGACTACCGCGTGGTCACCGAACCCCCGCTCGACGCCGGGATCTACCTCCAGGGCGGGACCGAGCACACCCATGGCCTCGGCTCCACGCTCCTGTCCAACATCGCGGTCCGCGCCGGCGAGATCCTCGCCTCGATCGACGACCACACCGGCCCGGGCCCCGCCCCCGAGGCCGAGACCGCGCCCCCAACCATGACGGGCACCGCCACCGCGCCCGGCCCGGTCACCTCCTCCCGACAGGGCTGATCCGTGCGTCTGGGCGAGATCGCGGTGGACGTCACACCGCTGCGGGCCAACCGCGACTTCCGACTGCTGTTCACCGCGACCGCCCTGTCCATGCTCGGCACCGCGTTGACCTCGGTCGCCGCGAGCATCCAGGTGTACGACCTCGGCAACTCCTCGCTGCACGTGGGGCTGGTCAACCTCGTGATCGGCGTCAGCCTGTGCGTGGGCCTGCTGGCGGGCGGCGTCCTGGCCGACCGCACCGACCGGCGCCGACTGATCCTCGCCACCCGGGCCGGCTCCGCCGTCGTGGTCCTGGCCCTGGCCGGCAACGCCCTCGCCCCCGAGCCGCAACTGTGGTTCGTCTACCTCGCCGCCATCGCCGCAGGCATCGCCGGCGGCCTGGGCGCGCCCGCGCTGATGGCCGTCACCCCCGCCCTCGCCGGACGCGAACACCTGGCCGCGGCGGGGGCGTTGCTCACCCTGACCACCCAGTTCGGCGCGATGGTGGGTCCCAGCCTGGCGGGCCTGATCGCCGCCGGCCCGGGCGTCGCGGTGTGTTACCTGATCGACGCGGCCGGATTCGTGCTCGGCGCGGCCCTGCTGTGGCGGCTGCCGCACCTGCACCCCCGGCCCGACGAGGAGGACGCCGACACCGACCACGCCGCAGCGCAACACCCGGTGCGGGCCATCCTGGACGGCCTGCGGCACGTGCGCGCGAACCGGGTCATCCGCGGACTCATGCTCGTCGACCTGGCCGCCGTCGTCCTGGCGATGCCGTACGCACTGTTCCCGGAGATGGGCAACGAGGTGTTCGACGGCGGGCCCACCGCGGTCGGCCTGCTCTACACCGCCCCCGCCGTGGGCGCCTTCCTGGGCGCACTGGCGAGCGGCTGGATCGGCCGGGTCCGCCGCCCCGGGATGACCCTGATCGTGGTGGCCGCGCTCTGGGGCGCGGCGATCGCGGCGTTCGGCCTGAGCCGGCACCTGTGGCTGGGCCTGCTCCTGCTGGCCCTCGCGGGCGGCGCCGACACGATCTCCGAGATCCTGCGCCGCGCACTTCTCCAGCACCACACGCCCGACCGGCTCCAGGGCCGGGTGGGCAGCCTGTGGCTGGCCCAGGCCACCGCGGGCCCGGCCACCGGCAACGCGCTCTCCGGCGGCGTCGCCAGACTGCTCGGCCCCGGAACCACCCTCGTGGCGGGCGGCGTCGCGTGTGTCGCCGCGGTCCTCGCGGTCGCCGGCGCGCTGCCCGCACTGCGCGCCACCGGACCGACGTCCGCGCCGATCGCGGACGAGACACCGACAGCCGGCCCGGCCCGGACGCCGGAGGCGCCCGACCGGGTCCCCGCCGCCGACCGAACCCCCACCGACTCCCCCGCCGGCCCGCCGACGACGAACACGACGACCACGAAAGGCTGAACCGCCGTGACGAACCCCTTCGACGACGACTCCGGGACGTTCCTGGCCCTGCTCAACGACGAGGGCCAGTACTCGCTGTGGCCCGCGTTCCTCGACCCGCCCGACGGCTGGCGCACGGAGCACGGTCCCGCGTCCCGAGCGCGATGCCTGGAACACATCGAGAACCATTGGACCGACATGCGACCGCGTTCCCTCGTCGCCGCCACCGAGAACTGAGCGGGAGCACCGGTGTTGCGCACGCTGCTGAGCGGCAAGATCCATCGGGCCCGGGTGACGCAGGCCGATCTGCACTACGTCGGATCGCTGACGGTGGACGAGGACCTGCTGGACGCGGCCGGAATCACCGAGAACGAGGTGGTCCAGGTGGTCGACATCGACACCGGGGCGCGCCTGACCACGTACGCGATCCCCGGCCCCCGCGGCAGTGGCGTGATCGGCGCCAACGGGGCCGCCGCGCGGCTGATCCACCCGGGTGACCTGGTCATCGTGATGGCCTTCGTGCTCCTGGACGAGACCGAGATCGCCGGACACCGACCCCGCGTCGTGCACGTCGACACGGACAACCGCATCATCGCCCTCGGCAGCGACCCCGCCGAGCCGGCCCCCGGCATGCCGGGCCAGATCGCCGGTACCACCATCGCCGTGCTCTGACCCGCCCCACACCTCGGCAGGGGCCCCGACTCCGCGGCGCGGCAGCGGGTCGAGGCCCCGGGCGCATCGCCCGCCTCTCGGCGATCACCCGGCCCGACGAACCCCCCGGGCTCGGACGAGAACGGAAGTCCTCCTGAAGGGGCATGCGGATTCGCGCCGTGCGTTCGATACTCGAATCATGCAACTCGTCGTCTTCATGGCCTTGCCCACCCTGGTCGTCGTGCTGACGTTCGTGGCCATCGTCGATCAGCTACTGCTGCGCGCGGGCCGGGCCGGGCTGTTGCCCTGGCGCAACAGCGTGCGCCAGGGGCAGATCTCGGCAACCGGCTTCGAACAGCTGCACGCAACGTTCTCGCCGGGAAAGCAGCACGAACTCAAGGAACGCCGGACGGCGCTCATGCTGCGCGACGACGAGGAGGACGGGGCGCCCCCGAACCGCACGACCGTGGACCTCGACCGCGGAACGGCCGTCGTCCGCCTGCCGCACACCGACCGGTGACGGCGCCCCCATCCGCGGGTACGTCCGCCGCGCTCAGCTCTTCGCGGCCTGCGCCGCGACGTCCACCCGCGGCATGATCTTGTCGACCACGTACTCCACCGCCAGCGGGGTGGGTGCGCGCAGGGCCCAGAAGTCGTTGGAGTCCAGCGGCACATACGACCCGCGCTTGACCACGTTCAGTTTCGCGAACTGCGGATTGCCCTCGATCGCCTTGCGCAGCACGTCGTCGCCGTTGTAGTTGCTCAGCAACACGCCCACTTCGAGCACGTCCAGCCGCTCCATGCTCAACTCGGCCGCGAATCCGGCCCCCGGCAGGCCCGCCAGGTTGTCCGGGAAGGTCATCCCGAACCCGGCGAGCAGCTTCACCGACGTGTCGGAGCGATCCTTGAGCACCGCTACCGTGCCCGCGTTCTGCGCATTGGTCAGCGCGAACGACTTGCCGGCGATCGCCGGATGGCGCTTGGCCACACCGGCGACCTTGGCCTCCAGGTCGGTCACCAGCTTCTCGGCCTCGGTGGACTTGCCCAGTGCCTTGCCCACCTGCCGGGTCACCTGCTGCCAACTGTCCTGCGAGGGACCGGTCTCGAACGCCGTGGTCGGCGCGATCTTGCTGAGCTTGTCGTACTCCTGCTCGACCCAGTAGTCGGTGTTCGCCAGGATCAGGTCGGGCTGGAGCGCGAGCACCTTCTCCAGCGGCGCGCCGTTCTCGCCCATCGTGATGATCTGCGGCTTGTCCCCGCCCAGCTTGGGCTTGGCCCACGGAGCCACCCCGTCCGGCGGGGTCGTCTCGACCATGCCGGCCAGCTTGGTCGCCAGCGCGAGCGCGGCGTCCTGATCGCCCTCGCCCAGCGCGACGATGCGCTTCGGCGCCTTCTTGATCGTGGTCGTGCCCAGCTTGTGCGTGATGGTGATCGGATACGTCGGCGCCGCCGCCCCGCCCGCCCCGGGAGAGGCCGGCGCCGGGGCAGGGCCGCTCCCGGCGGAGTCCTTCTTGTCGTCGCCGTCGCCACAGGCCGCCAGGCCCAACACGAGGGCCGCGGCTATCCCGGCCGCGGCGAACCGGCCGGGGCCGGAGCGGCCGGCGGTGTGCCGGCGGGCGAAGGCCGGCGCTGCGAATGTTCGCATGATGGATCAGAGCCTCTCTCGGTGTGGTGCGTCCAACCGTCGGCGTACGCGCGGGCCCCACTGGTCCACCGCGGCCGAGGTCAGCAGATCGTCGTGCGCGTGGTCGACGATGTGCTCGTCGACCACGCCGAGAACGTGCGCCGCCCAGGCCCGGCGGCCGGTGCGCTCGGCGTTCCCGCGCGCGGCCACGCACAACACGTCGCCGCGAAAGGCCGGGTAGGGCTCGGCGGGCGCGAGGTGTTCGTAGGCGACCCGTGTGCGCAGCAGTGTCGCGACCAACTCCTCGCCCAGCGCGCCGGCCGGGTCCACCCCGCCCGGGGTCGCCCGCAACAGCTGCGCCCGCGCGGCCTCCTCGCCGAACCCGTTGCCGTCGGCAGCCGTGTCGGCGCTCGATCGCGGCGCGGGCGGCTCCGCGTCGATCAGCACCAGCAGGTCCACCGACTCGCCCGCGCGCTGCAACTCGGCGGCCAGCGCATACGCGAGTTCGCCGCCGAAGGACCAGCCCAGGAGCGAGTAGGGGCCGTGCGGCCGGACCGTGCGCATGCTGCGCAGGTGCTCGGCGACCACGTCCTCGAAGCGGGCCGGCGCCGGGGCCCCGGACAACATCGCGGACTGGAGGCCGTACATCGGCCGCTCGGCCCCCACGTGCGAAAGCAGCGTCGTGTAGGGCCAGGCGAACCCGAATCCGGCGTGCACGCAGAACAGCGGCGGGAGTTCACCGCCCGCACGCAGCACCGCGACGGGCGCGGTCGGGTCGTCCGCGTCGCCGCCGGCGCGCAGCCGCTCGGCGAGGTCGGCGACCGTGGGCGCGGTCAGCACCGCGGCGACGGTGACGGTGTCGGCGTCGCGTACCGGGCAGGCGGCCCGGATCGCGCCGACCAGGCGGACCGCGAGCAGCGAATGTCCGCCGAGAGTGAAGAAGTTGTCGTCGATGCCCACCCGGGGCAGGTCCAACACGTCGGCGAAGACCCGGCACAGCACGGCCTCGACCGTGTCCCGAGGGCCTCGGTCGGTGACCGCGGCGGCGAAGTCCGGCTCGGGCAGCGCGGCCCGATCGAGTTTTCCGTTGACGGTCAGCGGCAGCACCTCCAGCGGCACGAACGCGCTCGGGACCATGTAGTCCGGCAGCCGGGCCGCGGCCCACGTGCGCAGCGACTGCGATCGGGCTCCGCCGACCACGTAGGCGGTCAACCGCGACCCGTCCGCACTCGGCACGACCGCGGACCGCAGTACGTCGGGGTGCGCATCCAACACACTCTGGATCTCGGCCGGTTCGATCCGGTGGCCGCGGATCTTGATCTGGTCGTCGGTGCGGCCGAGGTAGTCGATGATGCCGTCCGGGCGGCGCCGGGCCAGGTCGCCGGTGCGGTAGAGCCTGGAGCCGGGCGGCCCGAACGGGTTCGCGACGAAGCGGGCCGCGGTCGGCGCGGGGCTGTCGAGGTAACCGCGGGCGAGGCCGATCCCGGTGACGTACAGCTCGCCGGGCACGCCGACGGGCACCGGTTGCAGGTTGGCGTCGAGGATGTGGGTGGCGGTGTTGAGGATCGGCCGGCCGATCGCGGGCGTGGCACTGTCCTCGGTACCGGCCCCGAGGGTGTTGATGGTGTATTCGGTGGGTCCGTACAGGTTGTAGCCCAACACGCCCTCGGTGTCCCGCAACCGGTTCCACACCGCGTCCGACACCGCCTCGCCGCCGAGCAGCACCAGACACGGCCGATGCCCGCCCTGCGCCGGGTCGCCGTCGACCAGGCCGAGGTCGAGCAGATGTTGCGCGTAGGTGGGGGTGACGTTGACGACGTCGATCCGGTGGCGGTCCACGTACCGGGTCAGCGCGTGCGCGTCACGGCGCAACTCCTCGTCGCAGACGTGCACTTCGTGCCCCTCGACCAGCCACAACAACTCCTCCCACGACATGTCGAACGCGAACGACACCGTATGCGCCACCCGCAACCGCCGCCCCGCCGCGGCCACCACCGGATCGAAGATCTCCCGACGGTGGTTCACCTGCATGTTCGTCAACCCGCGATACGGGGTCACCACACCCTTGGGCCGACCCGTCGAACCCGACGTATAGATCACATACGCCGGATGCTCCAGGCGCCGCGCATCCCCCCGCACGAAATCCGGACGCTCCGCATCCGTCGGATCCGCACCCGACAAACCCGCCAACTCCGCCCGCACCGACGCATCGTCAAGATCGACGGTGTTCCCGGGCACGGTCACGTCACCGGCGGTCAGCACGCAGACCGGCCGGGTCTCGTCGACCATCCACGCGATGCGCTCGTGCGGCAGGTCGCGCTCCAGCGGCAGGTAGGCGGCGCCGGTCTTGAGCACCGCGAACAGGGCGGCCACCATGTCCGCGGTGCGCGGCAACGCCAGACCCACCACCCGCTCCGGCCCCGCCCCACGCAACCGCAACAACCGGGCGATCCGATTCGACCGCTCGTTCAACTCCCGATACGTCCACACCAACGGCGCCGCACCATCCGGATCCTGCACCACCGCCACCACATCCGGAACCGACGCCGCCCGCTCCTCCAGCAAATCGGCCACGGTGGCGTCGGGGATGGGCAGTTCGGTCGCGTTCCACTCGTGCACGATGCGCGCGCGCTCCGCCGCCGACAGCAGCTCGTAGGCGCCCACGCGGCGGTGCGGGTCGGCGGTGACGGCAGCGAGCAGGCGCAACAAGCGCTCGGCGAAGTCCTCGGCGGTGCCGTGGTCGAACAGGTCCGCCGCATACTCGATGCCCAACTCGACCGCGCCGTCGGGCACGGCCGCGAGATCGGTCTCGCGGAAGACGAAGTCGAGGTCGAACTTGGCGGTCGGCGGGGTGAATCGTGCGCCGACCGGTGCGATGTCGCCGAAACGCACCTCGCCCACGCCCTGGTTCTGGTAACCGACCATGACCTGGAACAGCGGGTTGCGGCCGAGCGAGCGGGCCGGGTTGAGCTCCTCCACGAGGCGCTCGAACGGCAGGTCCTGGTGGGCGAAGGCGTCGAGGTCGGTGTCCCGCACCCGGGCCAGCAGTTCCGCGAAGGTCGGGTTTCCCGTCACGTCCGCGCGGATCACCACGGTGTTGACGAAGAATCCGATCAGCTCGCCCAGTGCCTCGTCGTCGCGTCCGGCCACCGGGCTGCCCAGTGCGATGTCCGTACCCGCGCCGAGCCGGTGCAGCAGGGTCGCGACCGCCGCCTGATAGAGCATGAACGCACTCGCGCCGGCAGCCGAGGCGACGGCGCGCACCCGGTTCGCGAGTTCGGCCGGGATCAGCCGTTCGACGGTGCCGCCGCGGTAGCCGGCCACCGTGGGGCGCGGGCGGTCGGTGGGCAGCCCCGGTTCCTCCGGCAGCCCGGCCAGGGCCGTTTTCCAGTAGGCGAGTTGGCGGGCATAGCGACAGGCGGGGTCGGCCGGGTCGCCGAGCAGGTCGCGCTGCCACAGGGTGTAGTCGGCGTATTGCAGCGGCAGTGGCTCCCACGCGGGCGCGTGTCCGGCGGCGCGTGCGGTGTAGGCCGCGGCGAGGTCCTGCGCGAACGGCCGGATGGACCATTCGTCGATCGCGATGTGGTGGAACACCGCGAGCAGCACGTGTTCGTCGGGACCGACGCGGAAGACCGTGGTCCGCAGCGGCAGTTCCGTGGCCAGGTCGAACGGGCGTCGGGTGGCCTCGGCAACGAGCCCGGCCAGGCTCTCCTCGGCTCGCCCCACCGGCTCGGCGGCGGCAAGGTCGACGAACTCGACGACGGCCCGGGCGTGTTCCGGTTCCAGGATGTGCTGGTACACGTCCGTGCCGCTCTCGGTCACCCCCTGCGCCGCGACGCACAGCGTGCGCAATGTCTCGTGACGGTCGGTCACATCCTGTACGGCCGCGTGGAGAGCTTCCCGGTCCAGGTTTCCGCGCAGCCGGACCGCGATCGGTTCGTGGTAGGCCGCGCTCGCCGTCTCGAACTGGCCGAGCAGCCACAGCCGCCGCTGCGCGAACGACAGCGGCACCCGGTCGGGACGCACCCGACGCGTGACGGCCGGACGCAGCGGCTCGGCGTCGGGTGCGTGTGCTCCGGCGCGTTCGGCGAGCAGTGCGGCCAGTGCGGCGGTGGTGGGGGCGGTGAAGACGTCGCGGATGGCGATCTCGACGCCGAGCGCGCCGCGGGCCTTGGCGGCGAGTCGGGCGGCCAGCAGGGAGTGGCCGCCGAGGTCGAAGAAGTTGTCCTCGGCACCGATGTCGGCGACGCCGAGCACGTCGGCGAACAGGGCGCTCAGCGCGAGTTCGGCGGCGCCGGCCGGTGGGCGGGTGGTCGTGCGGCCTGCGCCGGCGTCGGGCGCGGGCAGTGCGCGGCGGTCGAGTTTGCCGTTGACGGTGAGCGGGAGGCGGTCGAGCGGGACGAATCCCGCGGGCACCATGTACTCGGGCAGCCGTTCGCGCAGGTACGCGCGCAGTCGGGGGACGAGGGTTCCCGCCTCGCGCGCGGCGGCCGGGTGGTTGGCGTAGCCCGACGGGTCGGCGCGACCGGCCCCGGTGGGCACGTACGTCCCCAGCACGCCGTGCTCGGCCGCGTCGCCGGCGGTGAACACGGCGTCGAAGGCGCCGGGGCCGCCGGCCGACCAGGTCGTGGCCACGGTGTAGCCGAGTTCGGCGCCGAGCGTGTGCAGCGCCTCGGGTTCGACCGCCGCGTCGCCGGCAGCCCGCTCGGCCTCGGTGCGGGCAAGCCGGGCCCGGGCCGTGCTGCCGCCGTTCGCCAGGACGCGCTCGGCGGCGAGTTCGCCGGCGAGGCGGGCGTTGGGCACGCCGCGCAGGCGCAGCGCCTCGGGGCGATCCGTGGTCAGTCGGCGCACGATCGCGTCGGTTCCGGTACCGGCGTTCCACGCCAGGGTCGGTACGTCGGTGAGGTCCGTGGCGCGGGCGCCGCCGGTGCGGCGCAGGACGGCGTCGTAGCGGTGTCGGGTCAGTTCGTTGTGCAGGTGTCCGCGTTTGATCCGCAGGTCGACCCCGGCGAGGTCGGGCAGCAGATCGGCGAGGCCGGCGAAGTAGTCCGGGTCGACCAGGAGTTCCTTCTCCATCAGGACGGCACGTTCGATCGCGGCGCGCACGGTGGCGTCGTCGGTGTCCGGGGTCGTCTGGCCGAGTCGGATCGCGCTGTGGAAGGTGCGGGCGAGTCGTAGATTGCGGATGTCGCCGAGGAAGACCGCTCCGCCGGGGCGGACCAGGCCGACGGCTCGGCGCAGGACGTCGGTGAGGTAGTCCAGGCTGGGGAAGTACTGGGCGACCGAGTTGATCACGACCGTGTCGAAGAACGCCTGGGGCAGGTCGTCGAGTTCGTGTGCCGGGGCGGTGCGCAGTTCGACCTTGGCGGCGAGTTCGGGGTCGCGGGCCAGGTCCGCGCGCAGCTTCTCGACGACCGGTGCGGCGAAGTCGGTGGCCCAGTAGCTCTCGCTCGCGGGCGCGAGTTCGCCCAGGAGCAACCCGGTGCCGACGCCGATTTCCAGGATTCGGGACGGGTGCAGTTCGGTGATGCGGCGTACGGTCTCGGCCCGCCATTCGCGCATGTCCGCGAGCGGGATCGGTGCGCCGTCGTAGCTGCTGTCCCAGCCGGCGAAGTCCTCGGTGAACACGGCCGTGTCGATGACGGTGTATTCGTCGGCGTAGATCTGCCGCCACTGGGCGAGGTGCTCGGCATCGGCGTGGGCATCGCCGGTGCCGGCGGTCTCGGGGACGAGGTAGGCGGTGAGCTGTACGGCGCCGTCCGGGCCGGTGGTGGGTACGACCGCGCTGCGGGCCACCTGCGGGTGGGCGTCCAACACGCTCTGGATTTCCCCGGGTTCGATCCGGTGGCCGCGGATCTTGATCTGGTCGTCGGTGCGGCCGAGGTAGTCGATGATGCCGTCCGGGCGACGCCGGGCCAGGTCGCCGGTGCGGTAGAGCCTGGAGCCGGGCGGCCCGAACGGGTTCGCGACGAAGCGGGCCGCGGTTTGTCCGGGGTCGTTGAGGTAGCCGCGCGCGAGCCCGATGCCGGTGATGTACAGCTCGCCGGGCACGCCGACGGGTACCGGTTGCAGGTTGGCGTCGAGGATGTGGGTGGCGGTGTTGAGGATCGGCCGGCCGATCGCGGGCGTGGCACTGTCCTCGGTGCCCGCCCCGAGGGTGTTGATGGTGTATTCGGTGGGTCCGTACAGGTTGTAGCCCAACACGCCCTCGGTGTCCCGCAACCGGTTCCACACCGCGTCCGACACCGCCTCGCCGCCGAGCAGGACGAGGGCGGGTCGATGGCGTCCGGCGGTGGGGTCCGAGTCGAGGAGACCTTCCTCCAGGAGGTGCTGGGCGTAGGTGGGAGTGACGTTGACGACGTCGATCCGGTGACGGTCCACGTACCGGGTCAGCGCGTGCGCGTCACGGCGCAACTCCTCGTCGCACACGTGCACTTCGTGCCCCTCGACCAGCCACAACAACTCCTCCCACGACATGTCGAACGCGAACGACACCGTATGCGCCACCCGCAACCGCCGCCCCGCCGCAGCCACCACCGGATCGAAGATCTCCCGACGGTGGTTCACCTGCATGTTCGTCAGCCCGCGATACGGAGTCACCACACCCTTGGGCCGGCCCGTCGAACCCGACGTATAGATCACATACGCCGGATGCTCCAGGCGCCGCGCATCCCCCCGCACGAAATCCGGACGCTCCGCATCCGTCGGATCCGCACCCGACAAGCCCGCCAACTCCGCCCGCACCGACGCATCGTCAAGATCGACGGTGTTCCCGCCGACGGTGTCGCCGGCGGTGAGCACGCACACGGGTGCGGTGTCGTCGAGCATCCAGGCGGTGCGGTCCGCGGGCAGGTCGCGTTCGATGGGCAGATAGGCGGCGCCGGTCTTGAGCACCGCGAACAGGGCAGCCACCATGTCCGCCGTGCGCGGCAACGCCAGACCCACCACCCGCTCCGGCCCCGCCCCACGCAACCGCAACAACCGGGCGATCCGATTCGACCGCTCGTTCAACTCCCGATACGTCCACACCAACGGCGCCGCACCATCCGGATCCTGCACCACCGCCACCACATCCGGAACCGACGCCGCCCGCTCCTCCAGCAGATCGGCCACGGTCAGTTCCGGTACCGGGTGCGTCGTGCTGTTCCAGGTATCGACCACGCGCCGGCGTTCGGCCGGCGCGAGTACGTCGATGCGGGCGCAGGCCCGGGTGGGGTCGTCGGCGAAGGCTGCCAGGATCCGCAGGTAGCGTTCGGTGAGCACTTCGACGTCGGCCCGGGCGAAGGCGTCGTCGTGGTACATCGCGCGCAGCCGGGTCACCTCGCCGGGGGTGATCACCACGGACACCGGGTAGTGGGTGGCGTCGCGGACGCCGTGGCCGAGCACGCGCAGGGCCGCGTCGGGGCCGAATCCGCGGTTCTTGTCCGGCAGGGGCAGGTTCTGGAACACGAAGAAGGTGTCGAAGAGCGGGCCGGCGCCCACCATCGCCTGGAGTTCGCTCAGGCCCAGGTACGGATGGTCGTGCAGGTCCGTCTTGTCGTCCTGGGTGCGCCGCCACAGGTCGGCGATCGACTCGTGCGGTGCGAGGCGCACGCGTACCGGGACGGTGTTGAACAGCACGCCGACGGTCGTCTCGATGCCCTCGACGTCGGGGTGCCGGCCGGATACGAGTGCGCCGAAGACGGTGTCGTCGCGTCCGGTGAGCCGGCCCAGCAGCAGGCCCCAGGCGCTTTCGTAGAGCGTGCCGACGGTGACGCCGGCCTCGCGGGCACGGGCCGCCAGGCGGGTGGCGAGGGCGGCGGGAACCTCGCGGTGGATCTCCCCGGCCGAGGCCGGGGTGGCGTCGTCGCCGGGCGGGCGCGGGCCGGCCAGGAGGGTGGGCTCGGTGACATCGCCCAGGTACGCGGACCACGCGTCGCGGGCGGCGTCGTGGTCGCGGGTGCCCAACCAGCGCAGGAAATCCCGGAACGGGGTGGTGGGTCGCGCGGCTTCGGCCTCGGCGTCGGTGTAGAACTCCAGGAGCGAGGTCAGTGCGAGGCCGCCGGACCAGCCGTCGAGCAGGGCGACCTGTGAGGTGAGCAGGAGTCGGTGGCCGTCGGAGGAGGTGCGGGCCAGCGCGAAACGGATCAGCGGCGGGCGGGCCGGGTCGAACGGGATCGCCCGTTGGGCATCGGCGAACGCCTCGAACGCGGCCTCGACGTCGGCGACTTCACCGTCATGGCCCGCTTCTCCGGCTCCGGTGAGGTCGGCGTAGGCGAACGGCACGGCGAAGCGCTCCGGCACCACCTGCACGGGTCCGTCCTCGGTGCCGACGAAGCCCGCGCGCAGGTTCGGGTACTTCTCCAGGACCCGGCGCGCCGCTTCCGCGAGCCGGTCGGTGTGCACGGGGCCGGTCAGGAACAGCACGGCCTGCTGTACGTAGATGTCGCGGGCCGCGCCGTCGAGCATGAGGTGGAAGAGCAGGCCCTCCTGCAGCGGGGACAGCGGCAACACCTCGGCCACGCCCGCCCCGCCGATCGCGCGGTCGAGCGCGGCCTCGTCGACGCGGGCGGGCACCTCGCTCGGGGGCGGGACGGCGTCGCGGAGGGCCGGGAGCAGGGCGCCCCGCCAAGCCCGGAGCAGGGCTGCGACGTCGAGTTCGGGCAGCGTCTTGGGATCGGCGACCACCCGCAGTGCGATCCGTCGCCCCGCTCCGGTGGGCGAGTGGTCGACCCACACGTCCAGGCGCAGCGGATAGCGCGAGAAGGAATGCCCGTCGCTGTCGCGGTCGTGCGCGAGCAGGGGGTCGTCGCCGAGGTCGGTGTGTCCGTAGGCCAGGAGCACGCCTGCCTCGGGCGCGTCGGCGAGAGCGCCCGAGGTCTGCTCCGCGAGGTAGAGCGCGATGCCGAAGTCGGCCGCGCCGCGCGGGTCGGCGGGCAGCGCGTCGGGGTCCCCCGGTCCGGCCTCCAGCAGGGCGGGGAAGACGCGTCGCAGGTCGCCGACGGTGTGCGCGAAGCGCCCGCCGTACCGGTCGCGGTCGTCCTCCGCGACGTCCAGGTACAGCGGTCCGGGGGCTAGCTCGCCCAGCACCTCGGCCACGCTCGCGGCCAGGATCGTGCGCAGCGGCGTGTGCGGGGCCAACGCCTGCGCCTCGGTGGGGAGTTCGAGGATTTCGGCGACGGCGACGGGAGGCGTGTCGGGGATGCCGGATTCGCCACAGGCCCACGGCGCGGACGCATCCAGCTCGTCCACCCGGTCCATCAGGGTGAACCAGCGGGTGGCGCGGTCGAGCAGCTGCGGGTCGGCGGCGTCCAGGGCGACGGCGGCGGCGTAGTCCGCGGTGGTCGCGGGCTCGGGTCCCATCGGTGCGCCGCGCAGTCCCGCACGCAGTTCGGCGGCGAGGATGCGCCACGAGGTTCCGTCGGCGATGCCTCCGGGCAGTGCGACGACCAGGAGTCCCGGGCGGGTCGGGCCGCGATCCACCCACGCGGTGGCGGGTGTCGCCGCCACGCGGGCCACTCGGGCGGTGGAGCGCCGGGCGTCCGCACCGACGGTGAAGGTGCCGCACCACGCCGTGGGCTCGTCGGTGCGCAGGCATCGATGTCGGGCCAGTACCTCGGTCGCACGCAGGTGTGCCGTCTCGGCGGTGATCTCGGGCGGGGCGACCATCGCCCGCACCGTGGGTGGCGCGTGCTCGAACGCCTCGCGCCGCCACAGTCCTGCGGGGGTGTGGGTCGGGCGGTCGTTCGAAGGGTTGAGGTCGCTCACGTCGTCCGCCCCGGGTCCGTGTTCGGTGTGGTCGTCTCGCTGTCGGTGATGGTCCTCGCGCCCGGGACGCGGGCACGCGTCTCCGCGGCCCAGGTCGCGAGCAGGCGGCGGGCGTCGTCCGCGTCGACGGTCGGTCCGGCGCACAGGGTGAGCCGGCATCGGGGTCCGTGCTCCCCTGCCGCCACGGCGATCGCCGCGTCCAGGGGCCAGCGCGTACTCACCGCCGAGGGCACGTCGTCGGCCCACCCGTGGGCGGGCGCGTCCCGCAGCACGATCTCCGCGCGGGCGACCCGGCCCAGCACCCGGGCGCCGGATCGGCTCGCGTAGCGCACGCGGGTGTAGCCGGCGCCGCGCAGGTCGGCGGCGGACAGGTCCGGCGCGGGTCCTCCCCGGGTGGCGGCGAGCGGGTAGGCGTAGGCGAACGAGCCCACCGGGGGCGCCGATTCGGGTGCCCGGAGCCGATGTGGGTCCACGATCCGGTCGATCAGCAGCCGGTCGACGTCGGGGGTGCGGGCGTGCAAGGCGGCCAGGAACGCCTCGCCGGCGGCGGCTCGGACGGCCTCGATCGAGGCGGCGGCCTCGCCGCTGCCGTCGCCGGGCTCGGGATCGCCGCAGGCGAGGACGGTCGCCAGGAACAGCGTGCGGCCCGAAGCCGTGCCGCGTACCGCCGGGGCCGGCACCGCGTCGCGCAGTTCCTCGGCCCACGTCGTCTCGTCCGCCTCGACCGGTGCCACCTCGACCCGCTCCGGGGCGGACATCTCGGCGGGCGGGGCCGGTGTCCGCGGTCGCTCCTGCCCCAGCGCGGCGGCCAGTTCGTCCGCGACCCGTTCGACCGCCGCGGCGTCCAACACGAGCGCGTGCGCCACCACCAGCAGCCGCCCGGGCGTCAGGGTCACCGCCAGTGTCGGTCCGCCGGTGACGTCCAACTCGGCCATGGCCCGTTCGAGTTCCCCGGCCGTATCCTCCGGCGGGCCGGCCACGACGCGCACCCTCGGGTTCGCCTCGGCGACCGAGGTGGTGCGCCACAGCCGCTTGCCGACCGTCTCGATCCGCAGCCGCAACATCGGGTATCGGCGGTCCAGTTCGGCGACGATCCCGGCCAGGGGGCGGTCCCGGCCGGCCCCGACCGGGCGGACCGCGCACACGTGGTGGCCGTTCGGCCCGGTCCCGCCGTCGCGGAACACGTGCGACAGCGGCGGATCGGCGAGCACCCCCGGTGCGGTCGGAGCCGCCTGCGGGTCCTCGCGTCGGGCGACGCGGGCGAGCGCGCTCACGCTCTGGTGCCGGAAGACGTCCTTGACGGTGAACCGCAGCCCGATCGATCGGGCCTTGCCGGCCACGAGCGTGGCCCCGATGCTGTCGCCGCCCAGCGCGAAGAACCCGTCCCGCACGCCGACCCGCTCCACCCGCAGCACCTCGGCGAAGATCCGGGCGAGTTCGGCCTGTGCGCCGTCGCTCGGCGCGGTGTCCGGGGTATGCGGTGCGACGCGGGGGTCGGGCAGCGCGGCGCGGTCGAGTTTGCCGTTGGGCAGCAGCGGCAGCGCGGGCAGGACCACGATCGCCGCCGGGACCAGGTGTTCGGGCAGACGATCGGCCAGTTCGCCGCGCAGCGCCTCGGGATCCACGTCGGCCGCCGGCGCGGGCACCACGTGGGCGACCAGGATCGGCGCACCGGTCGGCCCGGGCCGGGCACCGACCACGGCAGCGGCCAGATCGGCCCGAGCGGTCAGGTGCGCCTCGATCTCGCCCGACTCGATGCGCACGCCGCGCAGTTTGACCTGGTGGTCGGTCCGGCCGAGGTAGACGAGTGCGCCGTCGGCGCGCCGGCGCACCAGGTCTCCGGTGCGATACATCCGGCTGCCGGGAGGTCCGTACGGATCGGCGACGAAGCGTTCGGCGGTCTGTCCGGGGCGGTGCAGGTATCCCTCGGCGAGTTGCGCGCCGGTCAGGTACAGCTCGCCCGGCAGCGCGATCGGCGTGGGTCGCAGCCGGTCGTCGAGGACGAGGGCGCCGGTGTTCCACACCGGTCGGCCGATCGGCACGGCGTCCGCGTCGAGGGCGCCTGCGGGGTTCCACGCGGTGGCGGTGATGGTGGCCTCGGTGGGCCCGTAGGTGTTGTGCGGCGTCGGGCCGAGCAGCCGGGCGCTGCGGCGGGCGGTGGCCGGCGGCAGCGCCTCACCGCCGCACAGGAGCAGTCGCAACGACGTGATGCGCGGGGCGGACGCGGCTTCGACGGCGTCGAGTACCGCGTCCAGCATCGGCGGGACGAAGTGCGCCACGGTGACCGCGTGGGTGTGCACGAGCGCGGCGAGGTGGGCCGGGTCGCGGTGGCCGTCGGGTGCGGCCAGGACGACGGTGGCGCCCTCGCACAGCGGCCAGAACAGCTCCCACAACGACACGTCGAACCCGATCGGCGCCTTGTGCAGCACGCGGTCGGCGGGGTTGAGCGCGTACTCGCCCTGAACCCAGGCCAGTTGGTTCGCCAATGCTCCGTGCGAGACGAGCACGCCCTTGGGCCGGCCGGTCGAGCCGGAGGTGTACAGCACGTACGCGGGATGCGCGGCCTGCGGCGGCGGCATCGGGCGCTCGGCGGCGTCGGGCTCGGCCGGGTCGTCGCCGATCACGAAGACCGGCCGTCCCCAGGGTCGTTGCGCGTGCGCGGTGTCGGTGAGCACGAGTGTGGGCCGTGCGTCGGCGATCGTCTCGGCCAGGCGTGCGGGCGGGTCGTCGGCGTCGAGCGGTACGTGGGCCGCCCCGCTCGCGAGCACCGCCAGGAGGGCGACCACCAGGTCGGGCGAGCGCGGCAGCGCGACGGCGACCAGGGTGTCGGGCCCGGCACCGGCGCCGATCAGCCGCCGGGCGTTCGCCTCGACGCGGGCGGCCAGCCGGCCGTACGTGGTCACCGTGCCGTCGGCGGCGATCAGGGCGGGTGCCTGCGGGGTGCGCCGGGCCCGGGAGGTGAAGCGTTCGACCACGGTGGTGGTGGGCACGTCGTGTGCGGTGGCGTTGACCTCGTGCACGAGCAGCCGACGTTCGGCGTCGGTGAGCAGGTCCAGGCCGCTCAACGGCGTGTGCGGGTCGGCGAGCACGTGCGCGAGCAGTCGGTGCAGCCGCTCCAAAAGCGCGACGACGGTGGCGTGTTCGAACAGGTCGCATGCGTATCCGGCGTGGATCCGAATGTCGTCGTCGGCCGATTCCACGAACCGCAGGTCCAGATCGAACATCGCCGCGCCCGTGCTCGGTGCGAAGGGTTCGGCGTGCGTGTCGGGCAGCGCGAGGTCGATCTCCTCGGCGCGGTGATGGGTCAAGGTCGCCTGGATCAGCGGGTGTCGGGACAGGGTGCGGGTGGGCCGCAGTCGATCCACGACCCAGTCGAAGGGCACGTCGGCGTGCGCGAAGGCGGCCAGGTCGGCGTTTCGGGTGCGGTCGAGCAGTTCGGCGAAGGTCGGGTCGCCGCCGACGTACGTGCGCAGCACGACGGTGTTGACGAACAGGCCGACCACGCCGTCGAGATCCTCGTCGGTGCGCCCGGCGACGGGTGCGCCGAGCAGGATGTCCTCGCCCGCGCCGAGGTGGTGCAGGACGGCGACGACGGCGGCGTGCAGCGTGGTGAACACGCTTGTGCCGGTGGCGTGCGCGAGGCCGCGCAGGGCGTCGGCGAGATCGGCGGGCAGGGTGTGCTCGGCGCTCGCGCCGCGGTGACCACGCTCGGCGGGGCGCGAGCGGTCGGCGGGCAGCGCCAGTTCCTCCGGAGCGTCGCGCAACACGGCTGCCCAGTAGTTGAGTTGGCGACGTGTCAGATCGGTGGGCGTGTCCCGCGTGCCCAGGATCGCGCGCTGCCAGGCCGCGTACGCGCCGTGTCCGGTGACCGGTTCGGGACGCGGCGGCGGCTTCGTCCCGGCCGAGCGCGCGACGTAGGCGGCGGAGAGGTCGGCCAGCAGCGGTCCGAACGACCAGCGGTCGGCCGCGCTGTGGTGCAACACCAGGGCCAGGACGCTCTCCCCGTCGGGGGCGCCGACGAACAGCGCGGCCCGGACGGGTGGATCGACGCCGATGTCGAAGGGCCGCTCCGCGAGGGCGGCCACCTCGGCACGGACCTGCTCGGGCGATCGGGTGTGCGCCGCCACGACGGCGCAGTGCATCCCGGCGTGCGCGGCCTCGGGCGTGAGCACCTCACGCACGGGTGTTCCGTCCGCGCCGGGCACCAGCAGGGTGCGCAGGCTCTCGTGACGCGTGACCACGTCGTACAGTGCCGCGCGGAGCGCCCGCGGGTCGAGCCGGCCGCGCAGCCGCAGGCCCAGCGGCAGGTTGTAGGCCGCGGACGGCCCGCGCACCTGTTCCTCGAACCACAGGCCGATCTGGGCGAAGGACGCGGGTGCCGGGCTCGGTACCGCGATCTCGCGCACCCGGGGGCGCACCGGTTCGGCCGTGTCGACCAGGCGGGCCAGTGCGGCGGGTGTGGGTGCGTGGAAGACGTCGGGCACGGCGAGTTCGACCGCGAAGGTACTGCGCAGCCGGTTCGCCAGCCGCGCCGCGAGCAGCGAATGGCCGCCGAGGGCGAAGAAGTCGTCGTCCGGGCCGATGTCGTCCGCTGCCAGGCTGAGGAATTCGGCGAAGATCGTGCACAGTTCGCGTTCGCGCCCGTCGGCCGGCGTGCGCTTCGGCGCGGTGGACGTCTGCGGGGCGGGCAGCGCGGTGCGGTCGAGCTTGCCGTTGGGGTTGAGCGGGAACGCGTCCAGCACGACGTATGCGTCGGGCAGCAGGGCTGCGGGCAGGCTGCGGGCGAGGTCGGCGCGCACCGCGTCGATGTCGATGCGGGTGCCCGGGGTGGGCACGAGGTAGGCGCACAGGGCGGTGCCGGAGCGGATCGCGACCACGAGCGCGCGGGCGATGCCCGCGTGCCGCAGCAGGCGGGCTTCGATCTCGCCGGGTTCGATCCGCACGCCGCGGATCTTGATCTGGTGGTCCGCGCGGCCCAGGAACTCCAGTTCGCCGCTCGCTCGTCGGCGCACCAGGTCCCCGGTGCGGTAGAGCCGGGAGCCGGGCGGCCCGTACGGGTCGGCGACGAAGCGTTCGGCGGTGGCGGCGGGTCGGCCGAGGTAGCCGCGGGCCAGGCCGTCGCCGGCGAGGTAGAGCTCGCCCGGGACGCCGATGGGCACGGGGCGCAGCGCGGCGTCCAGGACGCGGGCGCGGGTGCGGGCGATCGGCCGGCCGATCGGCACGGTCGGTGACGCGGTGGCGCTGCTCGGGGTGTGGATGTGCGCGAGGCTGTCGCCGGCTGCTTCGGAGCAGCCGTACAGGTTGACCACGGTGGTGTGCGGTCGGCGGGCGACGACGGCGTCGGCCAGGGCCTTGGGCAGGGGTTCGCCGGAGCAGATCCAGGTGTGCACGCTTGCCAGGGCGCCGGGCGGGGCGGTGTCGAGGAGGGTCTCCAGCAGGCTGGGGACAACGGTGAGTACGCCGGCGCCGCTGCGATCGGCGAGTTCGGTCAGGCGCAGCGCGTCGCGGGCGGTGGCGTCGTCGGCCAGGACGAGCGTGTCCCCGGCGATGAGGGCGCCCAGGAGTTCGGTGCTGCCGTCGATGAAGGCGAGCGCGCTCTTGGCCAGGCGCACGCGGCTCGCGCCGGGCCCGGGCGGCAGCGCGGTGCGACCCCAGCGCAGGCGGTTGGTCAGGGCGCGTTGGGTGCCGACGACGGCCTTGGGGCGGCCGGTGGAGCCGGAGGTGAAGACGACGTAGGCGGGCGTCTGCGGGTGGATCGGCGGGCGGGCCGGGGCGGCGTCGGCGAATGTGGCCGGGAGGTCGTCGAGGCGCAGGACGGGGGTGGTGTCGGTGGGCGGGGTGTAGTCGGCGCCGCAGAGCAGGAGGTCGGGCGCGGCGTCGGCGAGCATGGCGGCGATGCGCTCGGACGGGTGGGTGCGGTCGAGCGGCAGGTAGGCGGCGCCGATGCGCAGGATGGCGAGCAGGGTCGCGACCAGGTCGGCGGTGCGCGGCAGGGCCAGCGCGACGACGGGTTCGCCGTCGGTGCCGCGCGGATGCAGGGCGTTGGTGAGGGCGGCGGCGATGTGCTCGGCGCGGGCGTCCAGGTCGGCGTAGGTCCACGTGGTGTCACCGGCACGGACGGCCGGGGCATGGGGGTGCTCGCGGATGACGGCCTGCACGAGTTCGGCGACGCCTCCGGCGGGGAAGTCCTCGATGTCGTCGGCGGGTTGCTCGGGCGCCTGGTCCGGCGGGGTCGCGTCGAGCAGGGCCAGGGGTGTGTCGGGCCGGGCGAGTGCGGCGGTGAGCAGGGTTTCCAGGTGGGCCAGCAGGCGTTCGATCGTGTCGGGCTCGAACAGGGGTGTGCGGTAGGTCGCCTCCACAAGCAGGTCCTCGTCCCGGAGGAAGCCTTCCAGGGCCAGGTCGAACTGGGTGGTGCCGTTGTGCACGTGGCGCCAGGAGGTGTCCAGACCGGGCAGGTCGAGATCGCCGAGGTCGCGGGTGAGCAGGCCGAACATCACGTCGAACAGCGGTGGTCGGCCCGGCCTGCGCGGTGGTCGGATCTCGTCCAGGACCCGGTCGAACGGCACGTTCCGGTGCTCGAACGCGTCGGTGCACACGTCGCCGAGCCGCGCGGTGGCCTGACGGAAGGTCAGTTGCCGGGTTTCGTCGGAGAGATCGGCGCGCAGCACGACGGTATTGCCGAAGTTGCCGATCAGTTCGGCGGCGTGCGGGTCGGTGCGGTCCATCACGAGCGTGCCGATCGGCAGGTCGGTGGCCCCGGTGTGGCGGCGGAGCAGCTCCGCGAACGCGGTGAGCACGACGGTGAACGCGGTGACGCCGCACCGGGCGGCGAAATCGCGGATGCGGGGCGGTATTTCCGGGGCCAGTCGGCGGGTGCACCGGCCGCCGCGTTCGTCCGGGGCCGGTGTCCTGGGACCGTCGGCGGGCAGGTCGGGCGGGAGCGGCGGCGGGGTCAGCCGGGCCCGCCAGAACTTCGTGCCGGCCTCGTCGGGGGGCCTGCCGTGCGCCCATGCGGCGATGTCGGCGTACTGCACGGCGGGCGCGGTCGCGGTGCGGGTGCCGTCCGGGCCGGCGGCGCGGCGGTAGAACGCGGCGAGGTCGCGCGCGAGCACGCCCCACGTTCCGCCGTCCCACGCGATGTGGTGCACGACCTGCACGAGGGCGTGGTCCGCGGGCCCGAGGGCGAGGAGTTCGTAGCGCACGGAGTGTTCGCGGGCCAGGTCGAACGGGCGGGCGGCCAGGCGCCGGGCGACGCGCTCGGCCTCGGTGTCCCGGGCGCCGGCCGGCAGTCGGGTCAGGTCGCGGACCGGCAGCGGATTGTCGGGCGGTTCGGCGATCGTCTGGTACGGCACGCCGGTGGCGTCGGCATGGTAGGTGGTGCGCAGGACCTCGTGGGCGCACAGGAGTTCGCGGGTGGCCACGCGCAGTGCGCCGACGTCGAGCGGGCCGCGGATGCGGATGAGCAGGCAGCCGTTGTAGGACGTGCTGTCCGGGTTGGCCTGCTGGTGCAGCCACAGGCTGTGTTGCACGGCGGACAGGGGTGCGGGGGTGCTCCGATCGCGGGGGCGGATGCCGTCGGCTGGGGTGTCCGGTTGTACACCCGCTTCGGCCAGCAGTCGCCGGATCAGCTCTCGGCGGCGTTCGTCGGCCGGGTTCGCACTCGTCAAGTCCGGGCCCCTTCGGCGCCGACTCCGGGGAGCCGCGCGTTCTCGAACAGTCGAAAAGCCTTGCCTGACTTAGGTTTGCCTACCCTATATTTGTGACGCCGGAGGCGAGTGTCAAGAACGGGTCGCCCGGGCGACCGCCCACTCGCGTCCCGCGGACCCTTTCGCGATCGAAGGAGAACAGCGTGCGGCTGACCGTCGAGGACGTACGACGCGACGTGGCGCAACTGCTCGAAGTGGCACCGGAGTCCCTGCACGACGAGGACGACCTGATCGCACTCGGACTCGACTCGCTGCGGCTGATGCGCCTGGCCGGCGGCTGGCGCCGCAGCGGTGCCCGGGTCACCTTCGCGGACCTGGCCGCCGTCCCGACCCTCGCGGCATGGATCGCCCTCCTGGACGACGACACCGCACCGCCGCCGCCCGCTCCGCAGCCCGCACCCGCAGCCGAACCGGCGAGCGAACCCGCGCCGGAATCGGGAAAGTTCCCGCTCGCACTGATGCAACACGCCTACTGGATCGGCCGCTCCGAGGCACAGCCCCTGGGCGGCGTCGCCGCGCACCTGTACACCGAGTTCGACACCGAACCCGGCGACGCGGTGGACCCCGCCCGCCTGCACGCCGCCGCGCGCGCCCTGATCGCCCGGCACCCCATGCTGCGCGTACGCGTCACCGACGACGGCCGCCAGGAAATCCTGCCCACCGCGCCCGGTGAGGTGCTGCGGGTGCTGGACCTGCGGGACGCGGACGCCGACACCGTCGCGGACCGCCTCGACCACATCCGCGACGAATGCTCGCACCAGATGCTCGACATCGAATCCGGCCGCGTCATCGACCTGCGCGTGACCCTGCTGCCCGGTGGCCGCAGCCGGCTGCACCTGGACGTGGACATGGTCGCGGCCGACGCGCTCAGCTACCGGGTGCTGCTCGCCGACCTGGCCCGGCTGTACGCACATCCCGAACACCCGCCGGCCGAAACGGGCTACGACTACCGCGGCTACCTCGCGGCCCGGCCCCCGCTGCGCCGCGCCGCCGCCGAGCGCGCCGCCGCGTACTGGACCGAGCGCCTGCCCGACCTGCCCGGCGCACCCGAACTCCCGCTGCGCAGCCCGCTACCGGCCGACCTGACCCGGGTGACCCGGCGCCACATGTGGCTGGACCCCGAGGAGCGCGGCCACTGGTCGGCGCGCGCACACGCCCACGGGATCACCCCCGCGATGGCCTTCGCGACCGCGTTCGCCGCCGTCCTGGCCGGCTGGAGCGCCACTCCCCGATTCCTGCTGAACGTACCGCTGTTCGACCGCGAGGACCTGCACCCGGACGTACCGCGCCTGGTCGGCGACTTCACCGGTTCCGTGCTCCTGGACGTCGACATGTCCGAGCAGCGCTCCTTCCTCGACCACGCCCGCGCGCTCCAGCTGCGCATGCATCGCGACGCCGCGCACGCCGACCACTCGGGCCTGCACGTGCTGCGCGATCTCGCACGCGCCCGCGGCGAACAGGTGCTCGCGCCGATCGTGTACACCAGCGCCCTGGGCCTGGGTGAACTCTTCGACCCCGACGTGCGCCGCCTGTTCGGCGAACCGTCCTGGATCGTCTCGCAGGGACCGCAGGTGCTGCTCGACGCCCAGATCACCGAGGTGCGCGGCGGCCTGCTCATCAACTGGGACGTGCGCGAGGACGCCTTCCCCGACGGGGTCGCGGACGCGATGTTCGCCGCCTACCGCGAGTTGCTCACCCGGCTGGGCACGACGCGGGCCGACTGGCGCGAGCCGATCCACGAACTGCTGCCCGCCGCCCAGCGGGCCGTCCTCGATCGGGTCAACGCCACCGACGGCCCGCGCTCGCACCGCGCCCTGCACGACGGCTTCTTCGCCCACGCCGCCACCCGACCGCACGCGCCCGCCCTCGTGTGGGGCCTCGCGGACACCGACGGCGGCTCCCTGAGCTACGGCGAACTCGCCGACCGCGCACGGCGCGTGGCCACCGCCCTGCGCACGCGGGGCATCGCGCCCGGGGACACCGTCGCGATCACCCTGCCCAAGGGGCCGGACCAGATCGTGGCCGCTCTGGGCGTACTCGCGGCCGGCGCCGCGTACGTCCCGATCGGCGTCGAACAACCACCCGCACGCCGCGAACGCATCCACCGCACCGCCCGGGCCCGCCTGGCCCTGGACACCGACGGCGCCACCGGCGACTCGCCGCTCGCCGCCGCCCTCGCGCTCGCCGAAGCCCTCGCCCACCCCGCCGAAGACCTCGTTCCGGTGCCCGTCGACGAGGAGAGCATCGCCTACGTGCTCTTCACGTCCGGCTCCACCGGCGAGCCCAAGGGCGTCGAAGTCCCGCACCGCGCCGCGATGAACACCATCGACGACCTCGTCGACCGGTTCGCGCTCGGCCCGGACGATCGCGCACTGGGCCTGTCCGCACTCGACTTCGACCTGTCGGTGTTCGACGTCTTCGGTCTGCTCTCGGTCGGCGGCGCGGTGGTCCTGCCCGCCGACGAGGACCGCCGCGAGGCCGGCCGCTGGGTCGACCTGGTCCGCGAGCGGCACGTCACCGTCGTCAACTGTGTGCCGGCCCTGCTCGACATGCTGCTCACCGCCGGCGCCGCGGCCGGCTCGGCGGGCCTGGGCACCGGGTTGCGCGTCGTGTTGCTCGGCGGGGACTGGGTCACCGTCGACCTCCCGGGGCGGCTGCACGCGCAGGCCCCCGGCTGCCGCTTCGTCGCACTCGGCGGCACCACCGAGACGGCCATCCACTCCACCGTGTACGAGGTGCCCGCCGGCACCGAACTCCCCTCCCACTGGCAGGCGATCCCGTACGGCACGCCGCTGCGCAACGTCCGCTGCCGGGTCGTGGACGCGGTCGGCCGGGACAGCCCCGACCTGGTGCCGGGCGAACTGTGGATCGGCGGCGAGGGCGTGGCCGCCGGCTACCGCGGCGATCCCGCACGCACCGCGGACCGCTTCCGCGAGGTCGCGGGCCGCCGCTGGTACCGCACGGGCGACCTGGCCCGGCGGCTGCCCGACGGCATCCTGGAGTTCCTCGGCCGCGCCGACCACCAGGTCAAACTGCGCGGCTTCCGGATCGAACCCGGCGAGATCGAGGCCGCCCTCGCGGGCGTGGCCGGGGTCCGGCGCGCGGTGGCCGGCGTGCACGAGGGCGCCCTGGTCGCAGCCGTCGCCGCGGAAGCGGACGTGAGCATCCACCGCCTGCGCGACGCGGCCGAGAAGTCGCTGCCGGCCCACATGATCCCCGAGCACATCGCCCTGGTCGACGAACTCCCGCTGACCGCCAACGGCAAGATCGACCGCCGCGCGCTGGCGCCCGTATGGGCACGCGGGCCCGCCGGCCCTCCGCCCGAGCCGGCACGCACCGATCTCGAACGCCTGATCGCGTCCATCTGGCAGGAGGCGCTGCCCGCCGGCACCCGCGAACTCGGCCGCGACGACGACTTCTTCGCCCTCGGCGGCGACTCGATCCTGGCCACGGCCATCGTCGGCCGACTCCGCGAAACCCTCGGCCCCGACACCGCGACCGTGCGCCGACTCTTCGCCTCCCGCACCGTCGCCTCCCTGGCCACCCACCTACGCACGCACGAGCGAACCCCCGGCCGCCTGGAACACATCGCCCGAATCCACCTCCAGGTCGCGGCCCTCTCCGACGACGCGGTAAACGCCGCCCTGACCACAACCCCCGGCTCGCCGCCGGCCTGATCGCAACCGGCGGGACGCGCCACGAGGCGTCGCGGCCCGGCCTGGTCGCGGGTGCGACGGGAGCGGGCCGCGAAGCCTCGTGAGGCCGTCTCGTAAGCTGGTTCGTGAGCCTGGTTCATGCGGCCGGCTCGTGAGTCCGCTGCGTGGGTCCGATTCGTGCGGCCGCTTGGCGAGCCCGGTCCGGCGGACCGGATCGCCTGGGACCCGTGGAACGCGCCGGGCCACTACCACCGGTCCCGAGCACTCCACCATGGGTGATGCGTGCGGGCGGGTAGTGCGCCGCGGGGGCGGTGCCGCCGTCGGGACGGCGCCGAGCAGACCTCCGGCGCGGCCGCCGCATCCGCGACCGGGCGGCGTTCGCCGGTACGGGGACGCGTCACGGGGAGGTCACCCGGAGGTCCGGCGCGCCACCCGCGCCCGGCTCGCCCGGACCGGGACGGCCGGGCGCGTGCATGGCCGCGGACACCGCTTCGGCCGGGGCGCGCACCGGCCCGCGTCGGGAAGATCCTGCCGCGTGCGAGGCGGCCCGCGCCCACCACCCCGCCGACCGCGTTGCCGTCGCCGACCGCACAGTTGCCGACCGCGTCGCGGTCCCCGGCTGTCACACCCGAGTGTCGCCCTTGGTCAGAGTCGGCCGAGCGGGGTAGAACGGTAGACATGGCCGACAGTTTCGGCCGATTCCGGGGCGCATCGGTTCAGTCGCCGTCCGACCGGCGCCCGAGAAGCGTCGCCGGGCAGGTTTTCGTACTGCAAGTGGCCGTCGTGATCCTGCTCGTGGCAGGCGCGGTGCTCGCACTCGTGCTCCAGTCCCGGTACGACAACGACCAGGAGGCCCGGCAGCGAGCGGTCTCCGTCGCAGAGACCTTCGCGCACTCCCCCGGCCTCTTGGCCGCGTTGGAGTCCCCCGACCCCAGCAGCGTGCTGCAACCGCTGACCGAGGCCGCCCGCCGGGAGGCCGACGTCGACTTCATCGTCGTCACCGACACCCAGGGCATCCGCTACACCCACCCCAGACCGGAACTGATCGGGCAGCGCGTCGTCGCCACCATCGAACCGGCGTTGGCCGGCCACACCATCGTGGAGAGCGTGCACGGCCCGCTCGGCCACGAGGAACAGGCGGTCGTGCCGGTGATGGATGCCGCCGGCACCGTGCACGGCGTGGTCATCGCCGGCCTCAGGGTCGAAAACGTGAACGGCGTGCTCGACCGGCAGCTGCCGATCATCCTCGGCACCGCCGCGGCCGGCCTCGCGGTCGCCACCGGTGGAACCGCGCTGGTGACCCGGCGGTTGCGGCGCCAGACCCACGGCCTGGACCCCGCCGAGATGACCCGCATGTACGAGCACCACGACTCGGTGCTGCACGCCGTCCGCGAAGGTGTGCTCATCGTCGGCGCGGACACCCGCCTGTTGCTGGCCAACGACGAGGCCGCCCGGCTGCTCGATCTGCCACCCGGCGCCGAGGGCCGGCGGATCGCCGACCTGCCCGACCTCGACCCGGGCATGGCGCAATTGTTGGCCTCCGGTCGCCTGGTCACCGACGAGGTACACCTCGCCGGGGGCCGGTTGCTGGCGGTCAACCAGCGGCCCACGGACCGTCACGGCGGCCCCAGGAGCACGGTCGCCACCATCCGCGACTCCACGGAGCTGACGGCCCTCGCCGGCAAGGTCGAGACGGCGGGCAGGCGACTCAGGCTGCTGTACGACGCCGGCGGATCCATCGGCACCACCCTCGACGTGGTGCGCACGGTCGAGGAACTCGCCGAGATCGCGGTCCCCCGGTTCGCCGACTTCGCCACCATCGACGTCGCCGACCCGGTCCTGGCGGGCGGCGAGCCCACCGGAAACGACGCCAGGATGCGCCGGATCGCCGTCCGCGGCATCCGCGACGACCACCCCCTGTACCCGCGCGGCATGCTCATCGACTTCGTCTCCTCGACCCCGCAGGCGCGCGGACTCGGCAGCGGCCGACCCGAGATCGTCGCCGACCTGTCCACCGCGACCGGATGGCATGCGCAGGATCCGGAACGGGCGGGGGAGATCGTCGCGTACGGCATCCATTCGCTGATCACGGTCCCGGTCCAGGCCCGCGGCGCCGTGCTGGGCGTGGCCAACTTCTGGCGCCTGGAGCGGCCCGAGCCGTTCGACGAGGAGGACCTGTCCCTGGCCGAGGAACTGGTCGCCCGCGCCGGGGTGAGCATCGACAACGCCCGCCGCTACACCCGCGAACACGCCCTCGCGGTGGCCCTGCAACGCAGCCTGCTGCCGCGCGCCCTGCCCGAGCAGAGCGCCCTGGAGGTCGCGCACCGCTACCTGCCCGCACAATCCGGGGTCAGCGGCGACTGGTTCGACGTGATCCCGCTCTCCGGGTGCCGGGTGGCCCTGGTCGTCGGCGACGTCGTCGGCCACGGTCTGCACGCCGCCGCGACCATGGGGCGGCTGCGCACCGCCGTGCACAACTTCGCCACGCTCGACCTGCCCCCCGACGAACTCCTGGATCACGTGGACGACCTGGTCGCCCGGATCGACCAGGACGAGACCGATTCCTCGGTCGGCTCCGGCATCATCGGCGCCACCTGCCTGTATGCGATCTACGACCCGGTCTCCCGACGCTGCACCATGGCCCGGGCCGGACACCCGCTGCCCGCGCTGGTCGACCCCGACGGCCGCGTGGAGTTTCCCGACCTGCCGGCCGGGCCGCCGTTGGGACTGGGCGGCATGCCGTTCGAGACCGCCGAATTCGAGGTGGCCGAGGGCAGTTCACTCGTGCTCTACACCGACGGCCTGATCGAGGATCGCACCCGGGACTTCGACGTCGGGATGGACCTGCTGCGCCGGGCCCTGGCGCACGCGGGCCGATCGCCGGAGGAGAGTTGTCTGGCCGTACTGGAGGCGCTCCTGCCCTCGCGCCCCAAGGACGACGTGGCGTTGCTGATCGCCCGCACTCGCGTCCTGGGGCCCGACCGGGTGGCCGACTGGGACGTGCCCGCGGATCCGGCCGCCGTCGCCGGGATGCGCGAGGCGGTGTCCGCGAAGCTGGACGAATGGCATTTGGAGGACCTGTCGTTCGGCACCGAACTCATCCTCAGCGAGTTGGTCACCAACGCCATCCGCTACGGCACCGAGCCGATCAGGGTACGGCTGTTGCGCGACCGCAGCCTGATCTGCGAGGTCACCGACGGCGGCAGTACCGCACCGCACATGCGCTACGCGGCAACGACGGATGAGGGAGGCCGCGGGTTGTTCCTGGTCGCCCAGGTGGCCGCGCGGTGGGGCACCCGCTACCTCCCGGAGGGCAAGGTCATCTGGGCGGAGCAGCCGCTGCCGACCACCGGACCCGACGGCGAGAGCAAAGCCTGAGCCGACCGGACCGACCGGACCGACCGGACCGACCGAACCGGCCACCCGCGTCGACGCACCTGCACAGCACGGCATCCGGCCGGGCAGCTGCGCACCCGCCCACTCGAGGATTCTAATGCTTCAACTCACCTTGACTCATTAGATAATAAGCGTCTAATGTTCACTTAGTCATTTCGCATTAGAAGAAGCGGCCGGGCGACACGCCGACGACCGGCGCCGCCCCACGGGCACCATCGACCTCGGAGCACTGCCATGAACCCCATTGCCACCACTGCCACTGCCACGGCCACTGCGGCCACCGAGACCACCACCGCCGCCGACGCCCGTGTCGTGCGCAGCCACACCGTCGAGATCAACGGTCTGCCCGTGTTCTACCGCGAAGCCGGGAACCCGGCGGCCCCGACCATCGTGCTGCTGCACGGATTCCCCTCCAGTTCCGCGATGTTCCGCGACCTGATCCGCGAACTCGCCGACGACTTCCACCTCGTGGCACCCGACCACATCGGCTTCGGCCGATCCGCGATGCCGTCCGTCGACGACTTCGCGTACAGCTTCGACGCACTGACCGACATCACCCTGGCCCTGCTCGACCGACTCGGACTCGACCGCTTCGCGCTCTACATCCACGACTACGGCGCCCCCATCGGCCTGCGCATCGCCTCCGCGCACCCCCAGCGCGTCACGGCAATCGTCAGCCAGAGCGGCAACGCCTACCTGGAGGGCTTCACGCCCTTCTGGGACATCCTGTTCGCCCATGCCAAGGACCGCGCCACCCACGAACCCGACGTCCGCGCACTGTTGGAAGCCGACGCCACCCGGTGGCAACACACCCACGGCGTCCCCTCCGACCGTCTCGACCGCGTCGACCCGGACGCCTGGAACCTCGACCAGGCCTACCTGGACCGGCCGGGCAACAAGGAGATCCAGCTGCAACTGTTCTGGGACTACCAGTTCAACCTGGACGGCTACCCGACGTTCCAGGAGTACTTCCGCACGCACCGTCCCCCGACGCTGATCACCTGGGGAGCCAACGACGAGATCTTCGGCGCCGGTGGCGCCCGTGCCTATGCCCGCGACCTGCCGGACGCGGAAATCCACCTCCTCGACGCGGGCCACTTCGCCCTGGAAACCCACGGCCCCGAAATCGCCGACTACATCCGCGACTTCCTCGGCCGCAACCGCACGTGACCGAAATCAGCGCGGCGCGGCGGGAGTGAACGCGCCCGGGTCCGGCCCACTTTCGGGTCGGTCGAGGTGATGCCCGCGGGCCGCCGCGTAGCGTTCGCGGACGGCGGCGTCGGAGCGGCCCGGGGTCAGCACGGTATGCGGTCGGTGCCAGGTCGGCGGGAGGGCGCCGTCCCCGGCCAGGGCCCAGGCGGCCTGGCGGGCCGCGCCGAGGGCGACGTATTCGGCGGGTTCGGGCAGCACGACCGGGCGTTCGAAAAGCGCGGGGGCGATCTCGGCGACGGCCGCGGACCGGGCGGCGCCGCCGGTGAGCACGACCCGCTCACCGGCGACGCCGGCGACGGCCAGCGCGTAGAGGGCGTCCGCCAGTCCGCACAACATGCCTTCCACCGCTGCCCGGGCCAGGTGCGCGGGGGTGGCGGTACGCACGGTGAGGCCGTGCACGGCGCCGGTGGCGTCGGGGAGGTTGGGGGTGCGTTCGCCGTCCAGGTACGGCACGAGCACCAGGCCGTCGGCGCCGGGTGGGGCGGACACGGCAAGTCGGGCGAGTCGGGCGTGGTCCACACCGAGCATGTGCGCGGCGGCGTCGAGCACCCGGGCCGCGTTGAGCGTGCACACCAGCGGCAGGAACGCTCCGGTGGCGTCGGCGAAGCCGGCGACGGCGCCGGTCGGGTCGGCGGTGGCCCGGGTGGTGCGCGCGTACGCGGTGCCGGACGTGCCCAGGGACACGACGATGTCCGTGCCCGCCGCGCCCAGGCCCAGGGCGGCGGCCATGTTGTCGCCGGTCCCGACGGAGACCGGCGTGCCGCGGTCGGTGTGTCCGGCCAGGGCGCGGGGTCCCGACACCCGGGGCAGCACGGGTGTGCGACCGAAGGCCAGGCGCAGCAGGTCCTCCCGGTAGGCGCCGGCCGCGGGCGACCAGTAGCCGGTGCCCGACGCGTCGCCTCGATCGGTGACCAGGTCGGCGAGGTCACGACCGCCGGTCAGCCGCCAGGTGAGGTAGTCGTGGGGCAGGCAGACCGCGGCCACGCGGGCCGCGCGGTCGGGTTCGTGTTCGGCGAGCCAACGCAACTTGGTCACGGTGAACGACGCGACCGGGACGCTGCCGACGGCCCGGGCCCAGGCCGTCGGGCCGCCGAGTTCGCGCACCAGGTCGGCGGCGGCGGGCGCGGAGCGGGTGTCGTTCCACAGCAGCGCGTCGCGAACCACCCGGCCGTCCTCGTCCAGGCAGACCAGGCCGTGTTGTTGGCCGGCGATGCCCACGGCGGCGACGTCGGCCAGGCCGCCCGCGTCCTCGATCGCGCGGCCGAGCGCCTGCCACCACGCCTCCGGGGGCACCTCGGTGCCGTCCGGGTGCGGGGCGCGGCCGTGCCGCACCACCGTGCCGGTGTCCGCGTCGCAGACGACGACTTTGCAGGACTGGGTGGAGGAGTCGACGCCGGCGACGAGGGTGCGGGCGGCGGGCATGTCAGCGGGCTCCCAGGATGTGCTCGACAGCCAGTTGGTCCAACCGCTCGTAACCGAGGCCGCGTTCGGCCGCCGCGGCCGGGTCGAAGTCGTCGCCGACCAGGTCCGCGTAGGTCTCGCCGGCAGCGAGCGTGGGCACCGCGAGCCGGTCCAGGCCCGCGGCGGCCATGGCCTCGCGGACCTCGGGGTCCGCCCGGAAGGCGCGGGCGCGCTCGCGCAGCAGCAGATAGGTGCGCATGTTGGCCGCGGCCGAGGCCCACACGCCGTCGGCGTCCTCGGTGCGCAGCGGCTTGTAGTCGAAGTGGCGCGGCCCGTCGTATCCGCCGTGTTCGAGGAGGTCGACGAGGAAGAACGCGCTCTTGAGGTCACCATGGCCGAAGACCAGGTCCTGGTCGTACTTGGGTCCGTGCTGGCCGTTGAGGTCGATGTGGAACAGCTTGCCGGCCCACAGCGCCTGCGCCACGCCGTGCACCACGTTCAGGCCGGCCATCTGCTCGTGCCCGACCTCGGGGTTCACGCCCACCATGTCCGGGTGTTCCAGCCGTTCGATGAAGGCGAGGGCATGACCGACCGTGGGCAGGAAGATGTCGCCGCGCGGCTCGTTGGGCTTCGGTTCCAGCGCGAACCGCAGGTCGTAGCCGCGGTCGAGGACGTAGCCGCACAGGATGTCGACGGCCTCCTTGTAGCGGTCGAGTGCGGCGCGTACGTCGGTGCCGGCGTCGGATTCGCCGCCTTCGCGTCCGCCCCAGAACACGTAGGTGTGCGCGCCGAGTTCGGCGGCCAGGTCGAGGTTGCGCATCACCTTGCGCAGCGCGAACCGGCGTACCGAGCGGTCGTTCGCGGTGAACGCACCGTCCTTGAACACCGGGTGGGTGAACAGGTTCGTGGTCGCCATCGGCACCACGAGGCCGGTGGCGTGCAACGCGGCACGAAACGCGGCGATCCGCTTGTCCCGGACGGCCTCGTCGGCGCCGAACGGGACCAGATCGTCGTCGTGGAACGTCACCCCGTACGCCCCCAGTTCGGCCAGCCGATGCACGACCTCGACCGGCTCGACCGGCGCCCGAGTGGCATCGCCGAACGGATCACGCGCCTGCCACCCGACCGTCCACAACCCGAAACTGAATCGATCCCCCGGCCGCGGCGCCAAGACGCTCACAGGACCTCCACCCCAATAAGTCTATCCACTGGACTAAACCCCCACCCAACCCCCACCCACCCGACCCTGTCAACCAACCCCGTCCGCCCAACCGCCCGCCCGGGGCGCGGCGGAGCGGGGCGCGGCGAGCGCGGCGAGCGCGGCGGGGCGCGGCGAGCGCGGCGGGGCGCGGCGAGCGCGGCGGGGCGCGGCGAGCGCGGCGGGGCGCGGCGAGCGCGGCGGGGCGCGGCGAGCGCGGCGGG
>NZ_JBITHP010000014.1:0-23730 GCF_044458105.1 Embleya sp. NPDC050493 | reverse complement strand
GGCGCGGCGAGCGCGGCGAACGGGGTGGGGCGGATGCGGGGAGGTGGCGGCGTACGGGCGCGTGGTGGGTGGGGTGGGCGGGGGCGGTGCGAGGATTGTCGGCATGAGTACGCCGTTCCGGCCGACGCGCGTTGGCACCATGCGTGAGCGCAACCTTGTGTTGGTCCTCGGCGAGATCGCTCGGCACCAGCCGGTCACCCGTGCCCGGCTCGCCGAGTTGACCGGGCTGACCAAGACCACCGTGACCGCGCAGGTGGCCACGCTGGAGGAACTGCGCCTGGTCACCGGTGCGCTGCCGGTGCGCGAAGGCACCCGGGGACGCCCGGGGGCGCCGCTGTCGCTCGCCCCGGGACCGGTCGCGGGACTGGGCCTGGAGGTCAACGGGCACTACCTGGCGGCCTGCGTGCTCGACCCCACCGGCGCGGTGCGGGTGCGCGAGAGCCTCGTCTGCGACAACCGGGGCCGCGAACCGCAGGAAACCGTCGCCGCCCTGGCTGCGTTGGCCCGCCGGATCACCGCCCGGGCGGCCACCGCCGGCCTCGACGTGGTCGGAACGGCCGTCGCCTTGCCCGGCGTCATCGTCGAGGACCGGGTCAACGCGCCCAACCTCGGCTGGGAGGCCGTACCCGCCGCAGCACTGCTCACCGACGCGCTCCCGGCCCAGGCGCTCGGCGTCACGGTGGACAACGAGGCGAACCTCGGCGCGCTGGGCGAGCTCTGGTACGGCGCGGGGCGCGGCGCCGGCAGCTACCTGTACCTCTCGGGCGAGACCGGCATAGGCGCCGGCATCGTGGTCGACGGCGAACTCTTCCGCGGCGCCCACGGCGCGGCCGGCGAACTCGGCCACGTCGTGGTCGACCCCGACGGACCCGCGTGTCGCTGCGGCGGGACCGGCTGCCTGGAGCGGGTCGCCGGCCTCGACGCGGTACTGGGGGCGGCGGGCGTATCCGCTGCGAGCGGCCGGTCCGAAACCCGACTCGCCGAGTTGATACGGCGTCTGCACGACCACGACCACGACGCCGTGCTCGCGGTGGGTGCCGCCGGACGCGGGTTGGCCGTCGCCCTGGTCGGAGCCGTGAACCTCCTGGACCCGGACACGATCGTGCTCGGCGGCCTGCACGCCCGCCTCGCGCCGTGGCTCATCCCGCCGATCGAGGCGGCCCTCGCGCCCGGCGGCGGCACGCTACGCGGCCGCACCCCCGTTCTGCGCGCCTCGACCCTGGCCGCGGAGAGCGCCGTACGCGGCGCCGCCGGAACCGTCCTCGCCCGAATCCTCACCGACCCGCTCGACCTCGCCTGACCGGCCCCGGCCGAGCACAGTCAAGCGCGAACGAACGCGGCCGAACGCGGCCGAGCCGAGATCGCCCCGCCGGCGCCGCCCCCGGTCACCCACCCGCGTCGCCCGGATAGGCGATCTCGACGAGCCATTCCGCGCGGGCGAGTGCGTTCAGGTGTTGTTCGGCCATCCGCCGGGTGATGTGCTTGGGCACCAGGCAGGTCGGGCACGCCGTGGGGCCGGCCGTGACGGTCAGCGTGACGCCGAGGGAGCCGGTGCAACTCACCTCCAGGCGGAAGTCGTCGGCGGCGAGCACCGTCGACAGCGACTCCAGGGCGCGGGTGATGTCCTCGGGGGATGGCGGCATCATGCTCTCCTTCTCCTGCTGTTTCGCCATGGTCGACGGCGCGCCTCACCTTAGCCGCGTTCGAAATAACCATCAATGAAGTACGAGTATTCGAACAAGCTCCGCACCTACCGGCCGCGTCGCGTTGTCCCGGGTGGCCCGGACTTCTAGGATTCGACTATGCGACCTGCTGATCCGACTATCCGGACGCCCCTGGTCGTCGACGCCCACGTGCACGTGGCCTCGGCGGACCGTGAGCGATTTCCGCTCGCGCCCTCCGGGGTCGGCAGCCCCTGGTTCCACGCGGACGACGTCGGCGCCCGCGAACTGTCCGCCGCGATGCACGCGTGCGGGGTGCACCGCGCGGTGGTGGTGCAGGCGGTGGGCGCCTACGGCTACGACTGCTCGTACGCGATCGACGCCGTGCGGGCCGACCGGGACCGATTCGCCCTGGTCGGCGCGGTGGACATGGACTCCGCCGACCCCGCCGGCGCCCTCGCCGCCCTCGCCCGCCGGGCGGGCGAACTCCTGCGCGGGATCCGCGCGTTCGGCGCACACGCGCACCGACCGAGCTGGCCGGCGGACGGCCGCGCGGACGAGGTGTGGGCCCTGGCCGGCGAGCTCGGGCTGACCGTGGTCCCGGTGCTCTTCCCCGACGCACTGCCCCGGCTGGGCGCGGTGGTCGCCCGGCACCCGGACGTCCCGGTGGCCCTCGACCACTGCGGCTTCGTGGACCTGACGGGCGGCACCCCGTTCGCCGCCGCGGCTCCGCTGTTCGACCTGGCCGCCCTCCCGGCGATGCGGGTCAAGGTCTCCACGCACGTGCTGAACCTCGCGGCCGTCGAGGGCGACCCGGCCGACCTGGTGGACCGGCTCGCGCAGACCTTCGGCGCGGACCGGATGGCGTGGGGGTCGGACCACCCGCAGACCGCCGGGTCGCCGTATCCGGCTATGGTCGCCCTGGGCCGGCGGGCCGCACGCCGACTCTCCCCCGCGGATCGCGACGACTTCCTCGGCCGCACCGCACTCAGCCTCTGGTGGAGCGCCACGTGACCATGCCCCAGCCGCCCCACCCGCCCGGGCACGCCCCCGCCGACTCGGGCGATCGATCCGCGTCGCCGCCCACCGACCGGGTGATCGCCGTACTCGACCTGCTCTCGGCCCATCCCGACCGCGAGTTCACGCTCACCGAGATCATCCGGTACAGCGGGATCAGCAAGGCGACCTGCCACGCGGTGGTGCGCCGACTGGCCGACGCGCACTACCTGTTGCACACGCCGACCGGGTATTCGCTGGGGCCCGCGCTGATCGCGGTCGGCCACTCGGCCGAGCGCTCGTTCCCCGCCGCGCGGGCCGCACAGCACCATCTGGTCTCCCTGGCCGAGGAGTTCGGCGTACCGTGTACCGCCGCGGTGCACGACAGCAAGACGATCACGGTCGTGGACGCGGCCGGGCCGCGACCCCCCGGCGACGCCTTCGGGAGCGGCCTGCGCATCCCCCTGGTGCCGCCGTACGGCGCGGTGCAGATCGCCTGGTCGGGCGAGGACGAGATCCGAGCCTGGCTCGATCGTGCACCGCGCGCCGACGAGGAGTTCCGCAATCGACTGATCGGCGAACTGGAGACCATCCGCCGGCGCGGCTACGACGTGCATCGCGAGAGCACGGCGTCGATGCGGCTGCGCGAGGCGCTGTACGGGCTGATGCGCGAGGACCTGTCCGCGTCCCAGCAGGAGGCGGTCACCCTGCTCTACACCGAGCTCAGCCACATCGATTCGCTGCCGGAACGTCTCGACGACCGCACCCGCTACAGCGTGAACACGATCTCCGCCCCCGCGTTCGACGCCGACGGACGCACCTCCGTCGTGCTCTCCCTGCTGATGGCCAAGCCGCTGCGCGGCGCCGAGATCGCCCGCGCCGGCAAACGGCTGCTGGCCGCCGCCGCCGACATCACCAGGTCCACGGGCGGCCGGCCCGCCGAGCGCGACAAGGAGTCCCGCCCCACCCGCGCGCCGAAGTAGCGCCGACCCAGCACCCGAGTAGCGCTCGAATAGCGCCGAGCAACCCGGTCCGCATCAGCAGCCCTATCCGCATCCGCTATCCGGCAGCCTCCTGCTTGGCGGCCTCGTCGAGCCATTGCAGGATCTCGGGGGTGACCGGGTCGGTGATGTCCGCGAACTCCTCGTGCTTGCCCAGGAATTGCTTGACGTAGGGGCAGACCGGCACGATCCGCTTTCCCGCGGCGCGCACGTCGTTCAGCGCCTCCCGGACGAGCACGGAGGCCAGGCCCCGTCCGGAGAAGGCGTCGTCGATCCTGGTGTGGTAGAAAACGCGCTGCTCGCCCCGGTCGCGGTACATCGTGAGACCGGCGAACGCGCCGTCGATCCGAATCTCGTAGCGGTGCCTGTCGGCAACGTTTCGAACGGTGGGTTCCACGGCCTGACCCGTCATCCGCATTTCCTTTCCCTGCCATAAAGTTCCAATTTCAACAATTCCCGAATCGATGATAGGACGAGCGACGAGAGATCGCGCGATGAGGGAGTGCACGTGACGGAAGCGGCAGTGGCAGTGGCGACCACCGGCGGACGGGTGTACGTCGACAAGCAAAGCCCGCGGGCGTACAAGGCATTGGCCGCGACCGCCGAGGCCGTTCGGGAGGTCGCCGCCGAAGCGGGCCTGGACCGGCCGCTCGTGGAGCTGATCAACATCCGCGTGTCCCAGCTCAACGCCTGCGCGTTCTGCCTCGACCTGCACACCCGAACGGCCCTGCGCGCGGGCGAGACGACCCAACGGCTGGCGGTGCTGCCCGCCTGGCGCGACACCGCACTGTTCAGCTCCCGGGAACGGGCCGCACTGGCCCTGGCCGAGGCCACCACGCATCCCGCGGACGCCGGCGCCCAGGAGAGCGCCTACGCCGCGGCGCGGACCGTGCTGTCCGACGACGAGATCTCCGCGGTGATCTGGGTCGCGATCACCATGAACGCCTTCAACCGGGTGTCCGTCATGAGCAAGCACCCCGTGCGCCCGGCCGTCCCGACGCCGTCGGCCTGACCGGCGGGTCACCGAGGCCGACCGAGGAGCCCGACCCGGCGACCCGCCGGGCCGGGGTCGGCGTTCGTGTCACGAGCCGGGTGCGGCCGCACGAAGGCCCGAGCGTCGATGCGCGAACCGGCGTCAGCCGAGGTCCCATACGTCCGCGGCCGGCGCGATCTCCTGCTCGGCCCAGATCGTCTTCCCGCTCCGCTCGTAGCGGCTCCCCCAGCGGCTGGTGAGTTGCGCGACCAGGAACAGACCGCGCCCGCCCTCGTCGGTGGAGCGGGCGCGGCGCAGGCGCGGTTGGGTGTTGCTGGGGTCGGAGACCTCGCAGATCAGGACGTCCCGGCCGCGGACGAGCCCCAGCGTGATCGGGCCGTGTTCGCCGTAGCGGATGGCGTTGGTGACCAGTTCGCTGACGACCAGTTCGGTGGTGAACACGAGGTGGTCCAGGTCCCAGGCACCGAGTTGCCCGGTGGTCAACTCGCGGGCCCGCGCCACGTGCTCCGGGTCGGCGGGCAACTCCCAGAACACGCTGTCCCGGTCGGGCAGCTTGCGCACCCGGGCCAGCAGCAGGGTGGCGTCGTCGTCGCGCGATCCGGCCGCCCCGGCGTCCAGCAGTTCGCGCCCGACCTCGCCCAGGTCCCGATGGGTGAGGCCGCTGTGTTCGAGGCGCCCCCGAAGGCGGCGCAGGCCCGCGGCGAGGTCGTGGTCGGGTCCGGAGACCAGGCCGTCGCTGTAGAGGATCAGCACGCTGCCCGGGGCCAGGTCGATCTCGGCAATCTCGAACGGCATGCCGCCGACCCCCAACGGTGGGCCGGCCTCCAACTCCACGAAGCGGGCGCGCCCGTCGGGTCCCAGGACCACCGGCGGCGGATGTCCGGCCGAGGCCATCCGGCACCGGCCGGTCACCGGGTCGTATTCCACGTACAGGCACGTGGCACTGGCCACCTCGGCGGCACCGCTCGACCGGCTCGGGAAACGCTGGACCAGGTCGTCCACGTGGGTCAGCAACTCGTCCGGGGGCAGGTCCATGTCGGCGAGCGCCTGAACGGCCGTACGCAGGCGGCCCATCGTCGCGCTGGCCTGGAGGCCGTGCCCGGCCACGTCGCCGAGCACGAAGGCCAGGCGCAGCGAGGACAGCGGGATCATGTCGTACCAGTCGCCGCCGATCCCGGCCGAGGAGGAGGTGGGCAGGTAGGCCGCGAACGTCTCGGCCGCCGGTTCGTCGGTGCCCTCCTCGGGCAGGAGGCTGCGTTGCAGGGCGAGCGCGACGTTGCGTTCGCGGGTGTAGCGACGCGCGTTGTCCACGCTCAGCGCAGCGCGCGAGGCGATCTCCTCCAGCAGGCGGGCATCGCCCTCGTCGAAGGGTTCCCGGCGGTCGGTGCGCCACAGTTGCACGGTGCCGAGCACGTGGCCGCGGGCGAACAGCGGTACGGCCAGCAGGCTGTGGGCGTTGTCGGGCACGACACCCACGGCGTCGTCCGGGAGCACGGCCAGGTGTGGGATCAGCAGGGTGGCGCCGCTCTCCATGGCCCGGACCTCCGGGATGTCGGGCGGGACGGGCAGGCGTTCGCCGACCTGGACCAGTGCCGCGGGCCATGCCTCGCCCGTTTGGGCCACCCCGGCGCGGATCTCGGGCGTGTAGCCGGTCACCGGGTCGACCGCGGGCTCCTCGCCGGCCAGGACCGTCTCGGCGAGGTGCACGGCGGCCAGGTCCGCCAGGCGCGGCACGACCAGGTCGGCGAGTTGCCGGGCGGTCTCGGCGACGTCCAGGGATGCGCCGATGCTCTCGGCGGCCTCGCGGACCACGTCGAAGCGGGATTCGGCGCGCGCCAGCTCGGTCGTGTCGTTCATCGTCACGAGCAGGCCGAGGGTGCGACCCGGCCTGCGCTCGACGCGCAGGATGCCGACGCCCAGGTGCAGGAGGAGGTCGCCGTTCGCGGCGCGCGCGGGGAGCGGTTGCCATCTGCGCAGAACCGGGCCCGCGGGGGACAGCGCCTCTTCGAGGGCGGGCACCAGCCGGTCCAGGCCGAGGGTGGTGAGGGTGACCCGCATGTCGTCCCCTCGACTCATCGGGGTGCGCGGGAAACGTTCGGCGGACGCGTTGGTGGCGATGATCCGAAGGTCGGGGTCGACGGCCGCGAGGACCATCGCACCCTGGTCGAAGACGGCGTGCGCCAGGGGTCCCGTCCACTCCGTGGGCAGCTCGAGGTCGGACCCGCCGTGACCGTCTTCCGTCACCCTTCGATCCCTCCGGACACCGAGGACGATTTGCCCAGTATCTACCACTTGGCCCGGCCATCCACACGATTCCGGACCGAACGGGGTCACGCCCTGCCACACCCGGAGCGCCCCGGGCACGCAACGGCCCCTGCCCGTTGATCGACGGACGGTCGAGGCGAATTCGGGTACCGCCTCACCCGCCGCCGACCCCGAGCTCGGCCCGGGCGTGTTCGGGGACGCGCAGTCGGCAAGGGCGCGTCGGCGCACGGCGGCACCGGGTCTCGGTGCGCCCGTCGAGCACGAGGTCGCGGGCCTCGCACAACTCCGCGGCCACCGCTCGGACGACTGCTCCCGACGCACGCCCGCGACGAATATTCGACACTTCGGATCGGCTGAGTACGGTGGCGGTGCCCCGCCGGGGTCTCCTCGGCGACCGGGCCTGCCTCCCCGGCCCGCTCGACCCTCGACGAACGGATACGTGATGATCAGCGCCCCGGACCGCGAGCCGTGGTCGGCGATGCCCTCCCCGCCCACCGACCGGGTCGTCGCCGTCACCGAGTTCCTCGCCGCGCGCCCGGCCGAACCGGCGACCGTGGCGGAACTGGTCCGCCATCTCGGGATCAACCGCGCCACGTGCCACGCCGTGCTGGCCGCGCTGGTACGCGCCGGCTGGGTCGTCCGTGATCCGATCGCGAAGACCTTCACCCCGGGACCGGCCCTGATCGCCCTCGGCCGCGCGGCCGAGTGCGGCGTACCCGCCGCCCGCGCGGCCGAGGGCGAACTGGCCGCCCTGGTCCGGGACCTGGGCATGGCCGCGACGGCCGGCTACCCCAGCGGCGAGCACATCGTGATCGGCAGCCACGTCGCCGTCCGGGGCTCCGACGGCGACGGCGACATCGTGCGGGTCGGGCAGCGCATCCCCTTCGCCCCACCGTTCGGCCCCGGCCTGGTCGCCTGGGCGGGCGAGCCGGAGATCGCGCGCTGGCTCGGCCGCGCCCCGCACGCCGACCCCGCCCGCACCCACCACTTCCGCGACGTGCTGGCCACCGTGCGCCGACGCGGCTACACCGTCGAGAGCGACACGCCCGCCTCCCGGCGCCTGCGCGCCCTCCTGGTCGAACTCGACTCGCTCTCGCCGCGCCAACGCCCGGCCGTCACCGAACTCCTGCACGAGATCGGCACCATCGAGTACCTCGACGACGACCTCCGCGAGGCCCGCACGTACCCCGTGGGCGTCATGTCCGCCCCGGCCTTCACCGGCGACGGCGCCGGCGCACTCAACATCAGCGTCTACGTGTGGGCCGACCCGGACCCGGCCGGCATCCGGGCGATCGGCGACCGCCTGCTCGCCGCTTCCCGAGCGATCACGCACAACCTGGGCGGGACGGCCCCACCCGACTTCCCGCAAACTTCGGCCGACACCTGAGCACCGGCCCCCGCCCGCCGCGACGCCCATGAGCGGCCTCGCCGACAACGCCCGGGCCTGCCCCACGAGCGCGAGGCCGATGCCTGACGCCGGGACGTCCGGCGCGGTGGGCGGCACGGACCCGGCCGGGCCGGTCCCGAAGCCGCCCGCGGGCCGCGTGAACGCGACGTCCGATTGTCGCCGGACTTCCTGTCGGAGGCGCGGGAGCATCGATCCCGTCCGCACATCCGATCGAGAGAACGAGCGAACATGACTGCGGTATTGCACGGCAAGGTGGCTTTCGTGACCGGTGGCAGCCGGGGCATCGGGGAGGCCGTGGCGCTGCGGTTGGCCGAGGACGGGGCCGATGTCGCGGTGACCTACCGGGACGGGGCCGAGGGCGCGACGGATGTGGTCGAGCGGATCGAGGCGCTGGGCCGGCGGGGCCTGGCGGTGCAGGCCGACAGCGCGGACCCGCGCGCGGTGCGCGACGCGGTGGATCGGGCCGCGGCGGAGTTCGGGCGGCTGGACATCCTGGTCAACAATGCCGGGATCGGCGTGCTCGGCGCCGTCGAGGACATGTCGTTGGACGACGTCGACCGGGTGCTGAGTATCAACGTGCGGGCACCGTTCGTCGCGGCACAGGCCGCCGCCCGGCACATGGGCGAGGGCGGGCGGATCGTCAACATCGGCAGCTGCATGGCCGAGCGGGCCGCGGTCGGCGGGGCTTCCCTGTACACGATGAGCAAGACCGCGCTGATCGGCCTCACCACATCGCTGGCCCGGGAGTTGGGCCCGCGGGGCATCACCGCGAACATCGTGCACCCCGGTCCGATCGACACCGACATGAACCCCGCCGACGGGGCCTCGGCCGACGTGCAGCGGGATTTCACGGCGCTCGGGCGCTACGGGCAGCCGTGGGAGATCGCCGCGACCGTGGCGCACCTGGCGGGCGACGGCGGCCGGTACATCACCGGCGCGTCGGTCGCCGTGGACGGCGGCTTCGCCGCGTGAGCCCCGGGTGGTCGGCGGGCCCGGGGGCGCCGACCACCCGCAGGTCGGACGCGTACCTCCGCCCGGCGTACGTCCTCAGTGGCCTCGGTGGCTCGGTGGCGCGTCCGCGGGCCGGGCGCCCCTGCGCCACAGGGCGCTCGGCCACCACATGCGCTCGCGCAGGTCGAGGATGAGGGCGGTGACGACCACCGAGCGGACCACCAGGGTGTCCAACAGCACACCGAGCGCCACCGCGAAGCCGATTTCGGCGAACCCGACGATCGGCAGGGTGGCCAGGGCCGCGAAGGTGCCGGCCAGGACCAGCCCGGCCGAGGTGATCACGCCGCCGGTCGCGGCGAGCCCGGTCAGCGCACCGGTGCGAGTGTCGCTGCGGATGCTCTCCTCGCGCACCCGGGTGGTCAGGAAGATGTTGTAGTCGATGCCCAGGGCGACCAGGAAGACGAAGACGAGCAGCGGGAACGAGGTGTCCTCGGCGGCGAAGTCGAACACGTGCCGAAATGCCAGCGCGCTGACGCCCAGTGCCGCGGTGAAGGACAACACCACGGTGGCGATCAGCACGACCGGGGCGACCAGGGCGCGCAGGAGCAGCCCCAGGATGATCAACACGACCGCGAGGATGACCGGGATCAGCAGCTTCTCGTCGCGTTCCGAGGCCCGGTTGCTGTCGAGCTGGGCCGCGGTGCCGCCGCCCACGAGCGCGTCGGCCTGCGGTACCGCGTGCACGGCGGTGCGCGCGTCGTCGACGGTGTTCCGGGCCGCGCTGCTGTCTGCGGCGTCGACCAGGGTCGCCTCCAGGTACGACCGCCCGTCGCGCTCCGCCGGCACCCCGGGCGGGACCAGCACGCTGTCCGGGACCACCCCGGGCACGCCCGCCAGCGATGTGCGCACCGCGTCCACCGCACCGGTGTCGGTGATCACCTGGAGTGGTTGCCCGGTGCCTGCCGGGAAGTAGCGGGCCTGGACCTCCTGGCCGACCACCGAGTCCGGCTTGTCGGTGAAGCTCTCGGCGGTGGTCAGGCCGGTGGAGTTCAGGGCCAGCATGCCCAGGGAAAGCGCGGCCAGGATCGCCGAGGTCCCGATCCACACGGCGCGCGGCCGGCGGGCGATGCGTCGGCCGATCCGGGCCCACAGCCCGGTCTCGGTCGGCTCGGGCGAGCCCAGGTGCGGGATGACGGGCCAGAAGATCCACCGCCCGACGATGAGCAGTACCGCCGGGAACAGGGTCAGCATCGCGAGCAGCGCCACCGCCACACCGATCGCGGCGACCGGTCCGAGGCCGTTGGTGGAATTCATCTCGGCGGCGAGCAGGCACAGCATGCCGATGATCACGGTGGAGGCACTGGCGATCACCGCGGGGCCGGCACGGTGCAGGGCCAGTGCCATCGCCTCGTGTCGGTCCTCGTGCCGACGCAGTTCCTCCCGGTAACGGGCGACGAGCAGCAGCGCGTAGTCGGTGCCGGCGCCGAACACCAGGACGGTCAGGATGCCCGCGCTCTGCGCGTTGACCACCAGGGACGCGTGCCGGGCCAGTACGTAGATCACCGCCTGGGCGGCCAACAGGGCGCCGACCACGCAGAAGACCGGGACCAGGAGCAGCGTCGGGCTGCGATAGGTGAACAGCAGGATCACCACGACCACGCCCAGGGCCGCGAACAGCAGGGTTCCGTCGATGCCCTCGAACGCGTCGCTGCTGTCGGCGGCGACGCCGCCCGGCCCGGTGATGTGGGATTCCAGCCCGGTGTCGGGATCGGCGTCCAGAATCGCGCGGATGTCGTCCACGGCCTTGGCGATGCTGTTCCAGCCGTTGTCGCCGAAGGTGATCGGCACCAGGACCAACGCGGCGCGCGGGGCGACGGGGCGGTCGGGGACGGGGCCCTGTACCTGGGCGCCGACGATCCCGTGCTCGGTGAGGGTGCGCATCCGTGCGGCATCGGCGGCGATCGTCGCCTCGTCGGCCGGGGTCAGACCGGATGCGCGGGCGAACACCACGACCGCGGTGACGTTTTGCGGCAGGAATGCCTTCGACTGGTCGACGACCTTGGTCGACTCGGCGTTGCCGGGCAACCACGCGGAGGCATCGTTCTTCTCCGCGTCCATCAGCTTGCTCGCGGCCGGCCCCGCCACGACCAGTACCAGAATCCAGATCACGAGAATGATCCACTTCGCACGCCGGCCGCAGACCAGTCGCGCGACTCGCCCCGCTCCGCCCATCCCGGCCACCTCCACCGCTCGAACGTGTTCCGGTGTCGCCCGAGGAGCACTCTCCTCAGGATGGCATCGGGGCCGGCATCACGCGTCCGCTGGCGCGGCACCGGGCGTCGCGGGTGCGGCGATCGGCTTCCTCCGGCGGGCCCTGCGGGGGATGCGAACGGGCCGCCGCGGACCTGCCGGAGCGGGTCCGGCGGGGGTGGCCGATCGGGTCCGGGTGCGCGACCGTGGAAACCATGAGCGACAAGGCGCACGGCCGTTTCGACCTCGTGGTCGAGGCGTATCGCCCGGGTGACGAGTACCGGCTGGTGATGCTCGCCGACGGCACCTACCGACAACTGCACAGCCGCCGGGAGCTGGACGACCTGGCCGCCCGGCTCGGCCTCGACCCGAGCGATCGGGACCGGGTGGCCTGGGAGGGCGGCGACGAGTGGCCGGCGGACGGCGCGGGGTGACGGCTGAGCCCCATTCGACCGCTCGGTGTGCGCTCGGCCGCTTTCGGGACCGACTTCACACCCCGCGAGCGTGATCGGTGATCGATCCGCGTGGCGCTGTGATCCGGCTCCGGCTACGCTTCGGCGGCCGTCGGACGTGCCGGTGTGGGCCGGCCGGTCGCCGCCGGGCCCGGTGATGCCCTCGATTTCGTCTCGTTTGCGTATCGGACCGTGCGGGGACTCCCGGCGTGCGGTGGACTCGAAGAAGCGGAACGCCCCGCCCCTGCGGGCGTGTTCTTCGACGTGGGATGGGGGAGACAGTGGCCGACACCTGGGCCTGTGAGTGTCTGGTGGAGCAGGGCCGTGCGCGGGTGGTGGTACCGACGACCGTGGACGCGGCCGTCGCGCACCGGCTGCGCAAGGATCTGGTGGCGCGGATCAACGCCCTGCCCGACGACGTCGTCGAGGTGACGTTCGACCTGATGGACACGGACGTACTGGACGAGGCGGGCGCGGCGGCGATCGCCTCCGCCTACCGACACGCCTTCCTCCTCGGCCTGCGCCCCACCTGGTGCGCCGCGGCACCGACCACGCGCGCCACGCTGATCGGGGCGGACGGCGAACTGCGCACCGGCGAACACGCGTTGTACGCCCATCCCGGGTGACTCGCATACCGCACACGTGCGTAAGAGCACGGTAGTCGCCGCTCCCCCGAGGGTTCGGCCCCCGGGGGTTCGCCCCCGGGGGTTCGGGCCTCGGGTCCGCGGCGGAGTCCGCCGGGCTCCGCCGCGGGCCATCGGCTGCGACGAGTGGGCGCAGGCTACGCGGGTGACCCGGGGAAGACCTTCGCCAGGATGAGTTTGGTGAGTTCGTTGGCCGGGGCGTTGCCGTCGGGCGACTGGTTGAGGTTGACCAGGACCACGACGGTCGCGCAGGACTGCGGGTTGTACCCCACGAAGCTGTTGTAGCCGGGCAGTTGGCCGTCATGGCCGAGGAAGCCGGCGAAGTCCGCGATGGCGAGGCCGTATGTGGGCGCCCCGGGTTGGTCCGACGCGGGCACGAACTTCAGCCGCTCGCGCTGGATCTCGGGGCTGAGCAGGGTGCCGGTGGCCAACGCCGGGGCCCAGCGCAGCAGGTCGTCGACGGTGGAGACCGCGGCACCGGCCGCCCAGGCCCACGAGGGGTTCGCGTCGGTGACGTCCTTGGGATTGCCGGCCGACCAGTCCGCCCATGCCGCTTCCTTGCCGGTCAGTACCGGCGCGGTCAGGCTCTCCACGTTCCCGATGAACTCGTAACCGTGGGCGTGCGGGAGCGGCAGTCGGGAGTCGTTCGGCAGGCTGCTCTCGGACATGCCGAGCGGGCGGAAGATGTGCTGTCGGTACAGCTCGGCGAGCGGTCGGCCGGTGAGCTTCTCGGCGATCAGGCCGAGCAGCACCGTGTTGGTGTTGGAGTAGTGGAATCCCCCGCCGGGCGGGAAGTACGACGGATGCCGGAACGCGATCGCGAGCAGCTCGTCCGGAGTCCACCGGGTCTGCGGCCGCTCGTCCAGGGTGCGGTTGAAGTCGGGGTCCTCGGTGTAGTTGTACAGACCGCTGGTCATCTGGAGCAGTTGGCGGATGGTGATGTGTTCCCCGTCGGGTACGTCCGACCGGAATGCGGCCACCGGGTCCTCCAGCGACAACCGTCCCGCCTGGACGAGTTGCAGGATGATCGTCCCGGTGAAGGTCTTCGTAATGCTGCCGACCCGCATGTGGTCCGCGGTACGCATGGGTGTGCCGTCGGCGAGGTCGCCCGTGCCCAGCGTCGTGGTCCACGTGCCCCACTCCGGGGTACGGATGGACACGATCGCCCCGGGGACGCGCAGCCGCTGCATCATGGCGACGAGCTCGGGGGTCAGCGTCTTGACGAAGGACGGCACCTGCTGCGCGGATCCGGCCGGGGCATCGGATCGCACCGAGGTGCCCGACGGCGGTGCGGCGGCCGTCACGCTCAGCAGCGCCGCCACCGCCACCGCGGCGATGCGGGCACGCCTTCGGGCCGACCCGGCCCGGCGTGGACGTCGTTCGGGCATCGGGAGCTGACGCGGCAGTGGGGTTCGCACGAGGAGTCCGTTTCGTTCGGGAGCGAGGGACCCCACAGATACCCGGCCGAATCGGCCCCGGACCGATGTTGCGCCACCGGTGGGCGTGTTCGCACACCTCCACGGCGCACATCGGGCGCATGCCACCCCCGGTATGGCTACGCGCGAGACGCGGTGCCAGGCGGCGCGGTCCGCCCAAGATCCACCGGACACGGCCTAGCATGCATGGCATGTCGGATGCTCTGCCTCGCCCGGAACCGTTCACCTCCCGGACCGCGGCCGCGGATCTCGAGGATCTTCGGGCGCGGTTGCGCGCGACGCGTTGGCCGGACACGCCCGAAGAGGCCGGATGGTCGCTCGGTACCGATCTCGACTATCTCCGTGAGCTCGTCGCCTACTGGGCGGACGGGTTCGACTGGCCCGCGCAGGAGGCGGCGCTGGCCCGGCTGCCGCGCTTTCGCGTCCCGCTCGGCGGGCTCGGGATCCACTTCGTGCACGCTCGGGCCGTCGCACCGACCGGGCCCGTGCTGCCGCTGGTGCTCGGCCACGGCTGGCCGGACTCGTTCTGGCGGTACACGAAGGTCGTCCCGCTGCTCACCGATCCCGGCGCGCACGGTGCCGATCCCGCCGACGCGTTCGACGTGGTGGTGCCCGACATGCCGGGCTACGGGTATTCCGACCGCCCCACCGGCGCCCCGCTCGACTCGATCGCCGTCGCCGGCCTGTGGGCCGAACTCATGGACGTCCTGGGCTATCCGCGCTTCGGCGCGGCCGGTGGCGACATCGGCAGCCATGTCAGCCGTTACCTCGCCCTCGACCATCCCGACCGGGTCGTCGCCGTGCACCGGACCGACGGGGGCGTGCCCCTGTTCACCGGCGACCCGGCGGAACTCACGCCCGAGGAACGCGCCTGGATCGAGAGCGTCGCCGTCTGGGGCGGTGCCGAGGGCGGGTACGCCGCGATGCACCGCACCAAGCCGCAGACCGCCGCCGTCGGGCTCAACGACTCGCCCGCCGGTCTCGCCGCGTGGATCGTCGAGAAGCTCCGGGCCTGGAGCGATTGCGACGGCGTCGTGGAACGGTCGTTCACCCGGGACGAGATCCTCACGAACCTCACGCTGTACTGGTTCACCGGGACGATCGGCTCGTCGATGCGCATGTACCACGCGAACTCCGCGATCCCGCCCGCGCAGCTCGCCCGCCGGGTGGAGGTACCGTCCGGCTTCTCGCTCTTCCCCGGTGACATCGTGCGCCCGCCGCGGGCCTGGCTCGAACGTACGACGAACCTCGTGCGGGTGACCGAGCCCGCACGCGGCGGGCACTTCGCGGCGTTCGAGGAGCCCGAGTCGTATGCCGAGGAACTGCGCGCGTTCTTCCGGCCCTACCGGGCGGCGATGACGCGGTGACGCCCCGGCGGTGTGCCGGCAGCGCACACCGCGCACCCGGAACGGGCATCGCGAGCGCGCCGACCCGGGATCCCTGCTCCCCCGCATCGGAGCGGCCCGCGCCGCCCACTCCCGGCGCGTGTCAGTGGAGGGCCGTGACGACCGCGCGGTCGCGGGGGCCGGGCAGGGGGCCTCGGTAGGTGATCGTCGCGGTGGTCGCGTCCCGGAAGCCGGCCTCCTCGGCTTCGTCGGCCAGGGCGAGGGCGCACAACCAGGAGAAACCGGGAACGTCCGGGCCGGTCCGGGCGTCGGGGTCGACGTGGAGCGGGTCGTCGGACAGGACCAGGCTGCCGATGCCGGGCTGCGACCAGGTATGGAAGCGTTCCAGGGCCGGGCCCAGACCCCGGGTGTACCGGTGCAGGTCGCCGGCCAGGCCGTCGGCGTAGACGACGGTCCAGGCGCGGGTCGGCGGCGTCCAGACCAGGACGTCCGCGCAGACGGCGTCCACGCCCTTGCGGTGGGCGAGGTCGACGGCCTCGGGCAGGACGTCCACGGCGAGCACCCGGTGGCCCGCGCGTACCAGCTCGGCCTCGACCATCGCATTGCCGCAGCCCAGGCTCAGCAGCGCGGAGTCGGGGCGTCCTCGGTCCAGCAGACGTGCCAGATGGGCGACCATCCAGGTCCGGTACTCGGGGTCGCAGGTGGCCGGGGTGATCGAGTCGCCCACGGCGCGGCCGACTTCCCATGCCTGGTAGCGGCTGGGGCGGCCGTCGGGGGTCGCGGCGTAGTGGGCGCGCAGCGATTCGAGGTCTGTCATCGGTGCCTCGGATTCCTGGCAGGCGTCCGGTCGCCGCACTGCGGCCGGACGGGCGGGCGGGATCGGGCCGGCGGTGCGGCGGGTGGGCAACCGCGGTGATTCGCTTCCGCCCCACACCTGCTCCCGTCCCGCGGATCACATCATGGGCGGCCACACCCGACGACGACGCACCGATGCAGGGTGTCGCGTGTGCATCCGTGCCCGACCACTCGGCCCGCGACGCACGCCGCGGACGGAGTGCGGAGGCACGAGCGGGGCGCGTCCTCGTGGGAACGTACGCCCTTGGACCTCACGGCGAGCCGGTCGGCGGTCCGCCGCGCGCTCCTGGTGTTCGACGTCCCCATGCAGCCGATTGGAGCGTAGGAGACCCCTCGACCACATGCAACGCACGTGCAGCAACTTGCCGATGTCAAACGCTGATCCGAGCCCGATTCCGTCGGTGGCGACGGCACCGGTCGTGCGCCCGTTTGTTCCGCCTCGGGGGCGTCCTGTCCCGGTCGTGCGCACACGAAGGGACCTTCGCCGGGACCGACCGGGCCGAACGGCTCTGCCCGACGGTGCGGACGGGGAGCAGAGTCGGGCGTGCGGGCCGGCCCGGCGGGCAGGCTCCGGTAGCCACGGGCCGAACCCGATCGACGTCGCTCCGTGCGCACCCATGGTCGGCCCGGCCGCCGTACCCATCGCCCGGGAAGGCGGCCGGGCCCAGGGCCGCCCGCATCCGCGCTGCGCCGCGTTGCGTCGGTGGCGGGCCGCCCCCGTCGTTCCTGCCTCGCCCTGGGCGAACTCGCCGTCGCCTCCGTGCGTTGGCAACGTTCCCGTCCCGCGAGGTCGACCCGGTCCCGGCGGCAACCGGCCGTTGGGCCTGTGGGATCGGGTCGGTCGGCCCTGGTGCAGGCGTCGGGCGCGCGGAAGGCTGAGGTCAGGGTCCGGGAGAGCGGACGCGCGGTCGAGCGCGCGGGGCGTCGGGCCCGGCGTCGACATGAGGGAATCGACCGGCACGAGCCCGTCGGCCCCGTATCGGCGCCCGCGCGGGATTCGAGGGTTGAGACATGAGCGAACACGCCGTGATGAAACGCCCCCTCGGGCGCCACGAGGCATTGGAGCTGATGGCGAGCGCGGGGGTGGGACGCGTCGTGGTGAGCGAGGGCGCTCTTCCGGCCGTGCATCTGGTGGCGTTCGCCCTCGACCGGGAGTGCGTGGTGTTTCGGGCTCCGACCGACTCGCCCCTCGCGAAGGCCGCGCTCGACACGGTGGTCGCGTTCCAGGCCGACCGCATCGACCGTGCGGCGCAGACCGGCTGGACGAGCACGGTGACGGGCCACGCCTCCCGGGTCCGCGATGCCTCCGCCGTCGCGCACCTGGATCGCCTGCTCCCCGAAATCGACGGCGACGGCGCGGAAACGGTGTGGATTCGGGTCACCACGGAATTCGTCACCGGACTCGTCGCCGAACGCCGGGACCATACCGGGAGGCCCGCGGGACCCGACCTCCCCTACGCCCGGAAGCCACCGCCCGGGCCCTGAGGCACCAGGCCGGTCGCGGTCGCCGGACCGGGTCGGCTGGACTTACTAGGACGTCCGACTATATCGTCTTCAACAACAAGGTCCGCGGTGCAGGGAAGTCGGTGCGAATCCGACATGGTCCCGCCACTGTGACCGGGGAGTGCGCTGCCGCAGCACCAAGCCACTGGCGAAGGCCGGGAAGGCGGGCATCGTGCGTAGATCCGGAAGTCAGGATACCGGCCGCGGGTATATCCGTGTTGTCCACGAGGATGGAGCAAACACGCATGACACCGGTCTGCGCACCCGCCCCGGATGATCCTGCGAACGTCGAACTCCCCAGGATTTCCTGACTACTTCGACGTCGACCCGCCCGGGCAACCACGCGCACCCGCGCCGACGTTGCGTGGTCGGGTCATGCCCCGCCTCCGGATCGCACCTGACGAGAGACAGGTCGTTCATGATCCGCGAGCTTTCCCACTTCATCGGCGGTAAGCACGTCCTCGGCGCATCCGGCGCGTTCGGCGACGTGTACGACCCCAACACCGGGCGGGTACAGGCACGCGTTCCGCTCGCGGATCGCGCCGACACCCTGGCCGCGATCGACGACGCCGAGCGGGCCCAGCCGGCCTGGGCCGACTGGAACCCGCAGCGGCGTGCCCGGGTCCTGGCCCGCTTCCTGCAACTGATCGAACCCGAACGCGAGTCGCTGGCCCGACTGTTGTCGGCCGAGCACGGCAAGACCATCGCCGACGCCCACGGCGACCTGCAACGCGGCCTGGAGGTCGTGGAGTTCGCCATCGGTATTCCGCACCTGCTCAAGGGCGAGTTCACCGACAACGCGGGCACCGGCATCGACGTGCACTCGCTGCGCCAGCCGCTCGGCGTGGTCGCCGGCATCACCCCGTTCAACTTCCCCGCGATGATCCCGCTGTGGAAGATCGCCCCGGCCATCGCATGCGGCAACGCGTTCGTGCTCAAGCCCTCGGAGCGCGACCCCTCGGTGCCGCTGCGCCTGGCCGAACTCTTCCTCGAGGCCGGACTGCCGCCGGGCGTGCTGAACGTGGTCCACGGCGGCAAGGAGAGCGTGGACACGCTCCTGGAGGACCCGCGCGTGCAGGCCCTGGGCTTCGTCGGCTCGACCGCGATCGCCGAGTACGTGTACACCTCGGCCACCGCGAACGGCAAGCGCGCCCAGTGCTTCGGCGGCGCCAAGAACCACCTGATCGTGATGCCGGACGCGGACCTCGACCAGGTCGTCGAGGCGCTGATCGGCGCCGGATACGGCTCCGCCGGCGAGCGCTGCATGGCCATCTCGGTGGCGGTCCCCGTGGGCGCCGAGACCGCCGACGCGCTGGTGGACAAGCTCGTCGCGCGCATCGCCACCCTGCGGGTGGGCCCCTCCCACGACCGGGACGCCGACTTCGGCCCGCTGGTCGGCCGGGACGCACTCGAACGGGTGCACGGCTACCTGGACATCGGCGTCGCCGAAGGCGCCGAACTGCTCGTCGACGGCCGCGACGTGCACGTCCCCGGCCACGAGGACGGCTACTTCGTCGGCGCGTCGCTGTTCGACCACGTGACGCCCTCGATGCGGGTGTACCGGGAGGAGATCTTCGGCCCGGTGTTGTCCGTGGTCCGCGCGGCCTCCTACGAGGACGCGCTGCGCCTGGCCAGCGAGCACGAGTACGGCAACGGCGTGGCGATCTTCACCCGGGACGGCGACACCGCCCGCGACTTCGGTCGCCGGGTGAACACCGGCATGGTCGGCGTCAACGTGCCCATCCCGGTGCCGGTGGCCTACCACACCTTCGGCGGCTGGAAGCGATCCGGATTCGGCGACCTGAACCAGCACGGTCCCGACTCGATCCGCTTCTACACCCGGACCAAGACCATCACCTCGCGCTGGCCGTCCACCGCGCGCGAGAGCGCGAACTTCGACATCCCCACGATGGACTGACCCGATGACCGCACTCACCGACGACCAGCTCGCGATCGTCGAGACCACCCGGGACTTCGCCCGCGAACACCTCTCCCCGCACGCGATCGAATGGGACCGCACCGGCCACTTCCCCGTCGACGTCCTGCGCAAGGGCGCCGATCTCGGCCTCGGTGGCATCACCGTCGGCGAGGATCGGGGCGGTTCGGGGCTGAACCGACTCGACTCCGCACTGATCTACGAGGCGCTGGCCGGTGGTTGCCCGACCATCGCCGCCTACTACTCCATCCACAACATGGTCGCCTCGATGATCGACCGGCACGGCACGCCGGCGCAGCGCGCACGCTGGCTTCCGGGTCTGTGCTCGATGCACGACCTGGCCAGCTACTGCCTGACCGAGCCTGGAGCCGGCTCGGACGCCGCCGCGCTGACCACCCGCGCGACCCGCGACGGCGACGACTATCTCCTGCACGGGGTCAAGCAGTTCATCTCCGGCGCCGGATCCTCCGCGGTGTACGTGGTGATGGCGCGCACCGGAGCGGACGGCGCCGACGGGATCTCCGCGTTCATCGTGGAGGACGACAGCGCCGGGCTGTCCTTCGGACCGAACGAGCGCAAGATGGGCTGGCATGCGCAGCCCACCCGCCAGGTGGTCCTGGACGGCGTGCGCGTGCCCGCGACGCACCGACTCGGCGCCGAGGGCGACGGGTTCAGGATCGCGATGGGTGCCCTCGACGGCGGCCGGATCGGCATCGCCGCGTGCTCGCTGGGCGGCGCACAGGCCGCGCTGGACGCCGCCGTGCGCCATCTCACCGACCGTGCGGCGTTCGGCTCGCGGCTCATCGACGCGCAGGCCCTGCGCTTCCAACTCGCGGACATGGCAACCGAGCTCGAAGCGGCCCGCACGCTGGTGTGGCACGCGGCCTCCTCGCTCGACGAGGGCGATCCCAGGGCGTCGCAACTGTCCGCGATGGCCAAGCGGTTCGCCACCGACACCGCCTTCTCGGTGGCCGACCGCGCGTTGCAACTGCACGGCGGGTACGGCTATCTCGCCGACTACGGGATCGAGAAGATCGTGCGCGACCTGCGGGTGCACCGCATTCTCGAAGGAACCAACGAGATCATGCGCGTGATCGTCGCGCGCGGACTGATCGGAGCGGCCCGATGACCCCCACCCCCGAGCAGGACCCGGTGCAGACCCACCGGCAGGCGGCCATGGGCCGGATCGTGCTGAACCGGCCCAGGGCGCTCAACGCGCTCACCCACGACATGGTTCGGCGGATCGACGCCGCGCTCACCGCGTGGGAACACGACGACGGCGTACGGCTGGTGGTGATCACCGGTGCGGGCGAGCGCGGCCTGTGTGCGGGCGGCGACATCCGCGCCATCCACGCCGACGCCGTCGCCGGCGGCACCGCGAGCCTGGACTTCTGGCGCGACGAGTACCGGCTCAACGCCCGCATCGCCCGCTATCCCAAAACGTACATCGCCGTCATGGACGGCATCGTGATGGGCGGCGGGGTCGGCATCTCCGCGCACGGTGCGTTGCGCATCGTCACCGAGCGCTCGACGGTCGCCATGCCGGAGACCGGAATCGGGTTCGTTCCCGACGTCGGCGGCACCCACCTGCTCGCCCGGGCTCCGGGCGAGTCGGGCACGCACCTGGCGCTGACCGGCTCCGCGATCGGCGCCGGCGACGCCATCGCCTGCGGCCTGGCCGACCACTTCGTGCCCTCGCATCGGCTCGACGCGGTGATCGAGGCGCTGGCCACGCGCGAACCGGCGGAGGTCGTCGCGCGGTTCACCGAGCCGGCCCCGGCCGGCGAACTCGCCGAGCGTCGCGCCTGGATCGACTCCTGCTACGCGTGCGACACCGTCGAGGAGATTCTCGAACGCCTCCAGGACAGCGGGGAACCGGCGGCGAAGCAGGCCGCCGAGCAGATCCGCGCCAAGTCGCCCACCGCGCTCAAGGTGACCCTGGCGAGCCTGCGCCGGGCTCGCGAACTCGGCTCCCTGGAGGCCGTGTTGGAGCAGGAATACCGGGTGTCGAGCGCGGCGCTGAGCGCGCCCGACCTGGCCGAGGGCATCCGTGCCCAGGTGATCGACAAGGATCGTGCGCCGCGCTGGTCGCCCGCGACGCTGGAGGCCGTGCGGCCCGAGGACGTCGCCCGCTTCTTCCGGGCGCCGGCCGAGGGTGCGTCGAGCCTGGAACTGGCGTCCGCGACCTCGGAGGCCGGCCGATGACCGACACCATCGCGTTCGTCGGGCTGGGCAACATGGGCGGCCCGATGGCCGCCAACCTGGTCGCGGCCGGACACGTCGTCACCGGGTTCGACCCGGCGCCGCAGGCCCTGGAACAGGCCCGGGACAGCGGTGTGCGGATCGCCGGGTCGCCCGCGGAGGCCGTCGCCGGCGCGGACGTGGTGATCACCATGTTGCCCGGCGGGGCACACGTCCTGGGCTGCTACCTGGGCCCGGAGGGCCTCCTGGCCGCCGCACCCGCCGGCGCGGTGTTCGTCGACTGTTCGACGATCGACGTCGCCGACGCGCACGCCGCGCACGAGGCGGTACGCGCGTCCGGGCGCCGCGCCCTGGACGCGCCGGTGTCCGGCGGAGTGGTCGGCGCGGTCGCCGGCACGCTCACGTTCATGGTCGGCGCCGACGACGCGGACTTCGCCGCGATCGAGCCCGTGCTGACCGCGATGGGGCGCCGCGTCGTGCACTGCGGTCCGCCCGGGGCCGGACAGGCCGCGAAGATCTGCAACAACATGATCCTGGGCGCCACGATGATCGCGGTGAGCGAGGCGTTCGTGCTGGGCGAGCACCTCGGCCTCTCCCACCAGGCGTTGTTCGACGTCGCCTCGGCCGCCTCCGGACAGTGTTGGGCGCTGACCACGAACTGCCCGGTGCCCGGACCGGTACCGGCCAGTCCCGCCAACCACGACTACCGACCCGGCTTCGCCGGAGCCCTGATGGCCAAGGACCTGCGGCTGGCCGCCAACGCGATCCGCGCGGGCGGCGTGTCCGCCGAACTGGGTCTGCACGCGGCCGAGATGTACGCGGCGTTCGCCGAGAACGGCGGCGCGGAGCGCGACTTCTCCGCCGTCATCCACACCATCAGGGACCACACAGCCACCGCCACCGGCGAAGGGAACCACCCGGCATGACCGAGTACGAGACCATCCTGGTCGAGCGTCACGATCGCACCGCGCTGATCACGCTCAACCGTCCCAAGGCGCTCAACGCCCTCAACCTGCGGGTGATGGCCGAGGTCGTCGACGCCGCGACCACGCTCGACCGCGACCCGGACGTCGGCGCTCTGGTGATCACCGGGTCCGCGAAGGCCTTCGCCGCCGGCGCGGACATCAAGGAGATGCAGCCCAACGACTACATGGACGTCTACCTCTCCGACTGGTTCTCCGCGTGGGACCGACTCGGCGACGTCCGCACGCCCACCATCGCCGCGGTCTCCGGCTACGCGCTCGGCGGCGGCTGCGAACTCGCCATGTTGTGCGACATCCTCCTCGCCGCCGACACCGCCGTCTTCGGCCAGCCCGAGATCAAGCTCGGCGTCATCCCGGGCATCGGTGGCTCACAACGGCTGACCCGCGCGATCGGCAAGGCCAAGGCGATGGACCTGTGTCTGACCGGCCGCACGATGAACGCGGACGAGGCCGAACGCGCCGGCCTGGTCTCGCGCGTCGTCCCCGCCGCCGACCTCCGCGCCGAGGCGCTGGCCACGGCCGCGACCATCGCGGGCATGTCGGCGCCGATCGCGATGATGGCCAAGGAGAGCGTCAACCGCGCCTTCGAGACCACGTTGGCCGAGGGCGTGCGCTTCGAACGTCGGCTGTTCCACGCCACGTTCGCCACGGCGGACCAGAAGGAGGGCATGGCGGCGTTCACCGAGAAGCGCTCGCCGTCGTTCACCCACCGCTGAGTCGGTCGGGACGTGGGGGGGCGCCCCCCCCCCCCCGCCCCCCCCCGCCCGGGCCCCCCCCCCCCCCCCCGCCCCGAAGCATGGGAAGCGTCGGGCAATGACAGTTTATACCACAAATTGAATATACCCCG
>NZ_JBITHP010000013.1:277420-281983 GCF_044458105.1 Embleya sp. NPDC050493 | reverse complement strand
ACTTCGGCGGACACACCGTCCGCACCACCGGCATCGAGAAGAACACCCACGACAACCCGTTCGGCGCCGTCCTGTACTTCAAGGGCACCGTCACCGACACGGTGGTCAAGGCCAGGCTCTCCCAGCCGATGCCCGACCTCGCGGACGTCTTCGAGGTGCCGGACAGCGCCGCCTTCAAGGTCGGCGACTGGTGGGCGGTCACCATCGACCCGGAGCCGGGCAAGGGCAAGTACGAGCAGGAGGTGCAGCGCCTGGTCGAGGTCACCCAGCTCGTCGACGCGACGCACATCCGGGTCGGCTACAAGATCGGCTGGGATCTCGCCGCCGGCCGTACCTTCACCTGGACCCGGATCGAGCCGGTCGACCGCGCGCACGTGCGCAACATGGTCTTCCAGGGCATCCAGGACGGCGACCAGTACACCGGCTCGCACCCGATCGCCTACGAGTACACGATCCACTGCGACGTCGAACACGTGGACGCGATCGGCACGTTCTGGCCGGTGATCATGCGCCGCTGGTGCACCCACTACCGCACCCGCGCGTGCACGCTGAAGAACCCGGCCAGCGTCACGTGGGGCGGCGCCGGCTACCTGACCCAGCAGATCTACTGCCTGTACGGGCACGTCGAGGACTGCCACGTCGCGAACAGCCGGCACCTCAACGACCTGACCGCCTCCGCCTACTGCTACGTGACCAACTGCCACGGCGACGGCGACGACCAAGGCCCGTTCGTGACGCATGGTCAGTTCGAGCACGACCTCGTCTACACCGGCAACTCGGGGCTGATGACCTTCGCCAACTCCGGGGCCGCGTGGGGTTCGGTGGCCAAGCGCATCACGGTGCGCAAGCACGTGTGCTCGTGGTTCGTGGCCCGGGTCAAGATCACCGATCTGACCCTGGAGGACGTGCAGGTGATCGGCAGGCCGGCGCTCGCCGGGTCCGGGATGTTGTGGGTCAACGCCGACGGCGTGCAGATCCGCGGCTGCACCGCGTCCGGACCGCTGGTCGTGTCCCAGGCGTCCAACCGTTCGCAGCGCGCCAACGTGATCGCCGATTCGACGTTCACGCTGGGCAAGGACGCCGAGATCACCCAGGCCGGCGTGAGCGGCGAACTGCACCTGCACCGGGTCACCCTCAAGGGCCTGGACAACGCGAGTCTGAAGAACACCGGTCGGCTCGTGCTCACCGACTGCACGCTCGTGGGCGCGCCGACCGCCGCACCGACCACGGTGACCGGCCCCGCGCTGACCGTCTCCGGCGGCGAACTTCGGGACACCGGGCTGCGGTTCGCGGGCGCCGGCGACCAGAGTGTGACGCTGTCGCGGACCCGGCTCGGCGGCACCAACGCGGCCCGCGCGCTGCTTTCGCGCACCGGCGGCGCCCGCACGGTCTCCTGGCAGCTGGACGGCTGCGTGTCCACCGCGGCCGACCCGGCCACGGCGCACGTCCTGGTCACCGACGGGCCCAACCGCTACCGCGCGGCGGGCGGCACGTTCACCGGCGGTCGGCTCGAACTGACCGGCGCGGCCTTCGGCGGCACCAGCGCGCTGTTGCACAGCGGCTGCGTCGAGGACGGCGTCACCCGTACCGCGCTGCCCGACGAGGGCCCGCGGGTCGCGCACACCGCCGGCAACCAGCTGCTCTGACGCACCGTCACCCTCGGCCCGCAGCCCGCTCGGACGCGCGGCCACTGTCGTATCCGCAACACCCTCGCACCACGGGAAGCACCATGACCGCCCCCAGTTTGACCACGAACCCCGGCCGACCGGCCGGCACCGACCGACCCGTACGGATCGCGCTCGTCGGTGCGGGCAACCGCGGCCTGACCTACACCGATTGGATCCACCGGCACCCCGACCGCGCCGAACTGGTCGCGGTGGCCGACCCGCGCGCCTCCGCCCGGGCCGCGTCCGGCGCGAGCGTGCAGTTCGAGGACTGGCACGCGCTGCTCGACGAACGCATCGCGGACGCGGTGATCGTGGCCACCCAGGACCGCGAGCACGTGGAACCGATCCTGGCGCTGGCCGGGGCCGGCTACGCGATCCTCACCGAGAAGCCGATGGCCGCCACCGAAGCGGACTGCCGGCGGATCATCGAGGGGGTCGCCGAGACCGGCGTCCCGTTCGCGGTGTGCCACGTACTGCGCTACACCCCCTACACCGACCTGGTGAAAGGTGTCCTGGACTCCGGCGTGCTCGGCTCGATCGTCAGCCTGGACCTGCTGGAGCCGGTCGGCTGGTGGCACTACGCACACTCGTACGTGCGCGGTCCGTGGAGCCGCGAGGCGGACTCCTCGCCGATGATCCTGGCCAAGTCCTCGCACGACCTGGACTGGATCGGCTACGTCACCGGCGCCCGGATCGAGACCGTGGCCAGCTTCGGCGGTCTCGCCCACTTCAAGCCGGAGAACGCGCCGGCGGGTTCGGCCCGCAACTGCCTGGACTGCGCGGTCGAACCCGACTGCCCGTACTCGGGTCCCAAGCTCTATTTCCCGGCCCTGCGCAAGACCGGCGACGCGTGGCCGATCAACCACGTCACGGACGCCGCGCACGGGCCGCAGGATCGGGCCGAGTTGGTCCGGGCACTGCGCGAAGGCCCGTACGGGCGCTGTGTCTACCACTGCGACAACGACGTGGTGGACCACCAGGTGGTGGCGATGCAGTTGTCCGGCGGGATCACCGCGACCTTCACGATGACCGCGTTCACCGAGCAGACGCACCGTCAGGTGCGGATCTTCGGCAGCCACGGCTGGCTGCGCGGCGACGGCGAGAAGGTCACCGTGCACACCTTCGCCGACGACAAGGTGGTCACCCACGACGCGGGTGCCTCCGGGTCGAACGCGGCGGACGGGCACGGCGGCGGCGACACCGCGCTGATCGACGCGTTCGTCACCGCACTGGCCACCGGCGACCGGGCCCACATCCGTTCCAACGGTGCCGACTCGCTCGGCAGTCACCTCGCCGCGTTCGCCGTCGAACGCTCCCGGCACGGCGGCAACACCGAGGTCGTACCCGCGAGTTGAGCATCCCCGAGTCGGCCGGCCGCTCGCGCCGTCCCACGATCGCCGCTTGCCGGCGGTGGGCGAGCGGCCGGTCCACCGCCTCGGTCCTTGAACTGACACCCCGTCAAACCCCGCTGTCAGGAGACGCAACCCTCATGAGAAGAAGCATCCGTCCGCGTACCGTCCGCGCGATCGCCCTCCCGGTGCTCGCCACCGCCCTGACCGTGAGCCTGGCCGCGTGCGGCGGCTCCTCCGGGCCCGGCTCGGGCGGCAAGACGATCACCACGTGGATGTACCCGGTGATCGCCGACGAGGCGAAGAACAAGGAGTACTGGGCCGGCCTCACCGACGCCTTCGCCAAGGCCAACCCGGGCTACAAGGTCAAGGTCGAGACCTACCCGTGGGCCAACCGCGACACCGCGCTGGCCACCGCGATCGCGGCGAACAAGGGCCCGGACGTGGTCTACCTGGTGCCCGACCAACTGCCCAAGTACCAGCGCAGCCTGGTGCCCGCGGACGAGTACATGCCGGCCGCCGACAAGGCGGACTACCGCAAGGCCGCGCTGGATTCGGTGAGCGTGGACGGCAAGCCGCTGGCGACTCCGCTGCTGACCAGCGCCAACCCGCTGATCTGCGACAAGAGGGTGTTCGCCGCGATCGGCGAGAGCACCTACCCGAGCACCTGGGACGACCTGCTCGCCCTGGCGCCCAGGCTCAAGGAGAAGGGCTTCCAGGCGACCAGCTACAGCGGTGACACCCAGCAGACGCTGAACCTGACCTGGTACCCGATGTTGTGGCAGGCGGGCGGCGACGTGTTCGCCGCCGACGGCAAGTCGGTCGCGTTCAACTCCGAGGCCGGCGTCAAGGCGCTGACCTACCTCAAGACCCTGGTGGACAAGGGCTACACCGACAAGGACCAGGTCACCACCACGCCCAAGCTGGAGCAGACCCCGGTGGCCAAGGGCAAGGTCGCCTGCACGTGGCAGAACACCCCGGCCGACGTGGAGAAGTTCTGGGGCAAGGAGAACACCGTGGTGATGCCGCCGCTCAAGGACGTCAAGTCCGCGGGCTACGGCACGGTCGGCTCGTTCGCGATGCTCAAGGGTGCCAACAAGGACGCCGCGGGCAAGTGGATCTCCTTCGTCGCCAAGCCGGAGAACAGCCTCGCGCTGGTCAAGTCCAACGGCTACTTCCCGGCCCGCACCTCGGCCGCGGACCCCTACCCCGGGGACGCGCTCCAGGCAGCCGTGGCCAAGACGCTCGACGTGATGAGCGCCGGCCCGCTCAAGGAGAAGTCGCGCGACGTGATGGGCGTGCTCGCGCCCGAGATCCAGGCCGCGCTGATCGGCAACAAGAGCCCCAAGAACGCGCTCGACGACGCGGCCAAGGCGGCGAACGCGCTGCTCGCGCGCTGACCCGACGGGCGGCCCGGCCCCGTCCGGGCCGGGCCCCCCCCCCCCCCCCCCCCGCGCCCCCCCCCGCCCCCCCCCCCAACCCCCCCCACCCCCACCCCGGTGCCCCGGGGGCCCCGGGGGGCAAAAACCCCCCCCCGACCCCCCCCC
>NZ_JBITHP010000013.1:123223-277410 GCF_044458105.1 Embleya sp. NPDC050493 | reverse complement strand
GTTCGTCAACAAGAGCCCCAACAACGCGCTCGACGAGGGGGCATAGGGGGCGAAGGCGCTGCTCGCGCGCTGACCCGCGGGGGGGCCCGGCCCCGTCCGGGCCGCCCACCCGTCCCCACCCTTCCGGTCCCAAGCCTTCCCGTCCCACCATCCGCTCTTCAGCCCAAGGAGGTCCCCGTGGCCGCAGTCGCGGAACAACCCCGCAGGCTCCGCCGACGCGGGCCGCACGCCCGCCGCGAGGCCCGAATCGGGCTGCTGTTCGTCCTGCCCGCCTTCGTGCTGTTCGTGCTGTTCCGATTCGGCCCCAGCATCGCCGGCGTGCTGCTCGGCTTCACCGACTACTCGCTGATGGACTCGCCGAAGTTCACCGGCCTGGACAACTTCACCCGCCTGTGGGACGACCCGGTCTTCTGGTCCTCCCTCAAGGTGACTGTGCTCTACACGGTGATCACCGTGCCCGGCACGATCGTCGCCGCGCTCGGGCTGGCGCTGCTGACCCGGCGCGCGTTCCGCGGTTCGAAGCTGTTCCGCTCGATCTTCTTCCTCCCGGTGGTCACCAGCCTGGTGCTCGCCTCCACCGTGTTCATCTGGATCTTCTCCACCGACGGCCCGTGGTCCACGGTGATGGGTTGGATCGGTGGACACACCGGATCCTGGCTGGCCGACGACGTGTTCGTGGTGCCCGCGCTGGCGATCGTGGGCATCTGGTCGCGCTTCGGCTACGGCATGCTGATCCTGCTGGCCAGTCTGCAGAACGTGCCGCGCGAATTGGAGGAGGCCGCGCTCACCGACGGCGCCGGCCCCTGGCAGCGTTTTCGCCACATCATCGCGCCGAGCCTGAAGCCCGCGCTGTTCTTCCTCGCCGTGATCGAGACCACCGCCAGTTTCCAGGTGTTCGACGCGGTGTACGTGATGACCGGCGGCGGCCCGGCGAACGCCAGCTACACGCTGGTGTTCCAGCTCTACGACGCCGGCTTCAAGTACTTCGATCTCGGCTACGCCAGCGCGATCGGCCTGGCCCTGTTCGTGCTGACGCTCATCGTGGCGATCATCCAGCGCCTGGTGATCGGGAAGGAGAAGTGACCATGTCCCTCGATACCCACGAGGTCGCCGAGATCACCCCGCCGCCGGTCGTGTCGGCCGCGAGCGAACCCGCGCGCTCGCGCCTGCGGTTGCGCCGGGACCGCTCCGGCGCGGGCCGCGAGCAGGACACCGTGCCGTACGCGCTGCGCGGCACCCGGCGCGGCAAGGTGCTGCGCGGCGTGCTGCTCGGCGTGGTCGCGCTGGCCACGATCTTCCCGTTCTACGCGATGGTCGTGCTGTCCCTGAAGCCGTCCGGCGCGGTCGAGTTCCCGGACAGCCTGCTGCCGTGGAACCTGACCACCAGCGCCTACAGCGACGTCCTCGGTTCGCAGGACGTCCCCCAGTGGCTGATCAACACGCTCATCTACTCGATCGTCGGCGTGCTGGGCACGCTGCTGCTCTCCGCGCTGGCCGGCTACGCGTTCGCCAAGAAGCGCTTCCCCGGCCGCGAGGCGATGTTCTGGTCGTTCCTGTCGATGGTCATGGTCCCGTACCACGTGACGATGATCCCGACGTTCGTCCTGATCGCGAAGATGAACGGCGTCGACACCTACTGGGGTCTGATCCTGCCCTCGCTGGCCAACGCGCAAGCGGTGTTCCTGATGCGGCAGTTCATTCAGGGCCTGCCGGACGAGCTGTTCGAGGCGGCCAAGATCGACGGCGCCTCGGAGTTCCAGATCTTCGTCCGGATCGTGCTGCCGCTGATCAAGCCGATCATGGCCACCCTGGGCACGTTCGTCTTCCTGTGGCACTGGAACGACTTCCTGTGGCCGTTGATCGTCGGCCAGAGCACCGACATGCGCACGCTGACCGTCGGCATCGCCTCCCTGCAACAACAGAACGTGCCGTTGAACGTGGTCCTGGCGGGCTCCGTGGTCGCGTTCGTCCCCATCTTCATGGCCTACCTCGTGGGCCAGCGCTACGTCACCGAAGGCGTGGCGGCAACCGGAATCAAGGGCTGATCACGCGTCATGAATGTTGTAGCTGTAGCGGATGGTGCTCCCGGCCGACTCGCCTTCCCCGAGGGCGAGGCCGCGCTGGAGGAACTCCTCGCGACCCCTTCGGCGGCGCTGATCGCAGACCTGGCCGGTCTGGACGGCGACCTGGTCGTGCTCGGCGCGGGCGGCAAGATGGGCCCGAGCCTGTGCCGGCTGGCCCGGCGCGCGCTGGACGCGGGCGGGCGCACCGACGTCGGCGTGTACGCGGTCTCGCGCTGGTCGGACCGGGCGGCGGCGCGGGCGCTGGAGGCCGACGGCGTGCGTACCGTCGCATTCGATTTGATGACCGGCGACCCGGCCGACCTGCCGGACGCGGGCAACGTGGTGTTCATGGTCGGTGCCAAGTTCGGCTCGGCCGGCGCGCCCGAGCACGCGTGGGCCGTGAACGCCGCGCTGCCGGACCGGATCGCCCGCCGCTACCCGGCCGCGCGGATCGCCGCGTTCTCCACCGGCAACGTGTATCCGCTGGTGGACGCGGGCTCCGGCGGCAGCGTGGAGACCGATGCGGTCGGGCCGGTCGGCGAGTACGCGATGTCCTGCCTGGGCCGCGAACGGGTGTTCACGCACGCCGCGACCACGCGCGGTACCCGGGTCGCGCTGATCCGGCTCAACTACGCGGTCGACCTGCGCTACGGCGTGCTCGCCGACATCGCGGCGGCGGTGCACGCGGGCGAACCGGTGGATGTGACGACGGGTCAGGCCAACGTGGTGTGGCAGGGTTACGCCAACGAGGTCGCGCTGCGCTCGCTCGGGCACGCGGGCACGCCGTTCACGGTGAACCTGACCGGCCCCGAGACCGCGTCCGTACGGCGCCTCGCGGCGATGTTCGGCACCGAGTTCGGCCGGGAGGCGATCGTGACCGGCGCCGAGTCGGGCAGCGCGTTGTTGTCCGACGCGAGTCTGTGCCACGAGTTGTTCGGCTATCCCGAAGTCCCCCTGCGCACACTCGTGGCCTGGCAGGCGGACTGGATCCGGCGCGGGTATCCGCTGTCCGGCAAGGCCACCAAGTTCCAGGTCCGCGACGGAAAGTTCTGAGGCATCGTGATCAACTCCGCAACGGATTCCCCGGGTTCGGTCGGTTCGATGGACCCGGTCGACCCGGCCGGTTCGCTCGACCCGGCCGGCTCGACCGGCGCGGCGGTTTCCCCGCTTTCGCCGATCGAGCTGCTGCTCGAGGGCACCGTGATCCCCGCACATCCGCTCGCGCTCGACGCCGAGGGCCGGTTCGACGAGCGTCGGCAGCGGGCGCTGACCCGCTACTACCTCGCCTCCGGCGCGGGCGGCCTCGCGGTCGGCGTGCACACCACGCAGTTCGAGATCCGAAAGCCCGAGGTCGGGCTGCTGCGGCCGGTGTTGGAACTGGCCGCCGAGACGGTCGCCCGCGAGGCGGGCCGACCGGTGGTGCGGGTGGCCGGTGCCTGCGGGTACACCGCGCAGGCGGTGGCCGAGGCCGAACTCGCCGCCTCGCTCGGCTACGACGCGGTGCTGCTCAGCCCCGCCGTGCCGGGTGCGGACGAACAGGGCCTGCTGGACCGGGCGCGCGCCGTCGGCGAGGTGTTGCCGGTGATCGGGTTCTACCTCCAGGACGCGGTGGGCGGCCGGTTCCTCACCCCCGAGTTCTGGCGCGCGTTCGCCGACATCCCGAGCGTGGCCGCGATCAAGATCGCCCCCTTCGACCGCTACCGCACCTCGGATGTGCTCGCGGCGGTGGCCGATGCCGACCGGGCCGGCGAGGTCGCGCTGTACACCGGCAACGACGACGCGATCATCACCGACCTGCTGACCCCGTATCGGGCCGGTGCCCGGCCGCGCTGGTTCGCCGGCGGACTGCTCGGCCAGTGGGCGGTGTGGACGTCGACCGCGGTCACGCTGCTCGACCGGGTCCGCCGCGCCCGGGCCGGCGATCACCGCATGATGGTCGAACTACTCCGTCAGGCACCGGAGTTGACCGATGCGAACTCGGCGGTTTTCGACGTGCGCGGCGGCTTCCGCGGCTGCATCGCGGGCGTGCACGAGGTGCTGCGCCGGCAGGGGCTGCTGGCCGGGACCTGGTGCCTGGACCCGGCGGAGTCGTTGTCGCCGGGACAGGCCGAGGAGATCGAGCGGGTGGCGAAGGCCTATCCGTGGTTGACCGACGACGCGTTCGTGGCGGAGCACCTCGATGCCTGGCTCGCCTAGTTCGCGATCGGCCGCAGGCCGGGACGCTCGCGCCGTGGTCGTACTGGCCGTTGCGCCCGGGCTGCGTGCGGAGTTCTTCGGGATGGCGGATCCGGCCGGGCCGGGGGGTGTGGCCGAGCGGCTGCGGGCCGTGGCCGACGTCGTAGCGGTGGACGACCCCGCCGACGTCGATGCGCTGCGGGCGGCCCTTGCCGATGCGGACGTGCTGGTGTCGTCGTGGGGAATGCCGCGGCTGACCGGCGAGTTGCTCGCGGCGGCGCCCCGGGTCGGGCTGCTGGCGCACACCGGTGCGGCGATCACCCCCTACGTGGGCGCGGACGCGTTCGCGCGCGGCGTGCGGGTGACCCAGGCCGGGCAGGGCATGGCCCGTTCGGTGGCCGAGGTCGCCTTGGCCTTCACGCTGGCGCTGTTGCACCGGATCCATCGCTACGACCACGCGTTGCGCGGCGGAGACGACTGGGCGGCCGCCTCGGTCGCGCCCGCCCGGCACGAGGTGCTCGGCGCCCGGATCGGCGTGGTCGGCGCGTCGCGGACCGGCCGGGCGTACATCGAGGTGGTCCGGGCGCTCGGCGCCCGGGTGCAGGTCGCCGATCCCACCCTGAGCACCGCAGACGCGGCCGAACTCGGGGTCGAACTCGTCGACTTGGACCGGCTCCTGACGAGCAGTCGGATCGTCGCGCTGCACGCGCCCTCGCTGCCGGCGACGCGGCACCTGATCGGCGCCCGCGAACTCGCCCTGCTCGCGGACGGCGCCGGTCTGGTGAACACCGCGCGCTCGTGGCTGGTGGACGAGCGGGCGCTGCTCGCGGAGTTGACCACCGGACGAATCGACGCCGCGCTGGACGTGTTCGACCGGGAGCCGCTGCCCGTCGACCATGCGTTCCGGGCCTTGCCGAACGTGCTGCTGACGCCGCATCGGGCCGCCGGTACGGTCGAGTGTCGCCGCCGGCAGGGCGACATCGTCCTCGACGAGGTGGAGCGCCACCTGACCGGCCGTGCGCTCGACCACGAGGTCGGCCCCGACGCGCTCACCCGGGTCGGCTGAACGTCCCCTCGCACAGTCCCCGTTCCATCATCGACATCCCCCACGTACCTGGAGAGACACCGTGCGCCTGATGCGCGTAGGCGAACCCGGCAACGAACGCCCCGTACTGTTCGCCGCCGACGGCCGCCACTTCGACCTGAGCCGGCTCACCGCCGACCTCGACGCGGCGTTCTTCGCCTCGGACGGCGTCGAGCGGGTCCGCGAGGCCGCGGCGGCGGGCAGCCTGCCGGAGTTCGACGTCGCCGGCCTGCGCGTCGGTGCCCCGGTGGCCGGGCCCGGCGCGATCCTGTGCATCGGGCAGAACTACGCGGCGCACGCGGCCGAATCCGGCGCCGAGCCGCCGAGCACGCCGATCCTGTTCTACAAGGCGCCGCACACCGTGGTCGGGCCCTACGACGACGTGCTGATCCCGCGTGGAGCGGTCAAGACCGACTGGGAGGTCGAACTCGCCGTCGTGATCGGCCGCCGGGCCCGCTACCTCGCCTCGCCCGAGGACGCGTTGGCCCATGTCGCGGGCTACACGATCAGCAACGACGTGTCCGAGCGGGCGTTCCAGCTCGAACAGTCCGGTGGCCAGTGGTCCAAGGGCAAGAACTGCGAGACGTTCAACCCGCTGGGCCCGTGGCTGGTGACCACGGACGAGATCACCGACCCGCAGACCCTCGGGCTGCGCTCGTGGGTCGGCGGGGAGAGTCGACAGGACTCGACCACGGCCGACATGATCTTCGGCGTGGCGTACCTGATCCACCACCTGTCGCAGTACCTGGTGCTGGAACCCGGTGACATCGTCAACACCGGTACGCCGCAGGGGGTTGCCCTGTCCGGGCGCTTCCCGTACCTGGTCGAGGGCGACGTGATGGAGCTGGAGATCGATCGGCTGGGGCGGCAGCGGTCGCACCTGGTGCAGGCCTGACGGGTCCGCGGCCGGCACGGGGTGGCCCGTCGATGCCGTGACCGGGAGTGCGCCGGTCACGGCATCCTTGGCGGGGCACCCGTGCGGACCGGCGTGGGACGGTCCGGCCCTGCTCCGGGTTGTCGCGCGCGGGTCAGGGGCGTACCGCGACCGCGTCGACCTCGAACAACATCCCGGGCAGGGCCAGGGACGCGACGCCGCTGAGCGTCTGGGTCGGCGGCAGGTCGCCCCAGATCGCGCCGATCGCCTTGCCGAGGATGGCCAGCTTGTCCGAGTCGTGGTCGACGATGTGGGTGCGCAGCTGCACGATGTGACTCGGGTCCAGGCCGACGGCAGCGAGCGCGATGCGCAGGTTGTCGAAGGACTCCTCGACCTGCTCGGCGAAGTCGTCGGTGGTGACGTGGCCGTCGGCGTCCGACGCGTACTGTCCGGCGACGAACACGAGTTCCCCGGACGCCACGGCGACGTGGCTGTACCCGAAGTGCACCGGGTCGTGCAGGCCGTCGGGGTTGATGATGCGGTGCGACATGGTCGGGGTCCCTCCGAAGCGAACGGTCGTCGAGTACAGGTCGTCGGCGCCCCGGATCATTCCCGACGACGGTGACAATCGCGGACACCGGCACGGCGAACGGGTACACCCCTTGGCGGGATCGCGCTCCACCCGGGTGCGGGGACGTTCGGGCCCGGCCGGCCCGGCCGGGCCGGCCGGGCTTCGTCGGCCTACGAGGGGACGCTCGTCGGTGTGCCGGCCTGGCCGGCGAGAGCCCCGGCGAGGGCGGCGGCGGCCTCGTCGGAGAGCGGTCGGTGGTCCAACAGGAAGCGGTACCAGAACAATCCGTACAGCTGATCCACGATCAGGTCGAGGTCGGCGCCCGGCGCGAGTTCGTCCGGATGACGGGCGAGCAGCTCCCGCAGCGCGTCGCGGCGGGACGCGGTGAACGTACGGACCAGGTCTGCGGCATGCGGATCGCGCGCCGCCTCGCGGACCAGTGAGCGCAGCACCGACGCGGTCGATTCGGCCCGCGCGCCGCGGAACGTGGCGGTCACGAACGAGGTCAGGTCGGCGCGCAGGGTCTCGGCTTCGGGAGGTGACACGACGTCACCGGCCAGGCCGGTCAGGGCCTCCAGCAGGACCGCGCCCTTCGAGGGCCACCAGCGGTAGATGGTCTGCTTCCCCACGCCCGCGGCGCGGGCGATCGTGTCGATCGTCACCGGCGCACCGCCGGATTCGGCGAGCAGCGCCAGGACGGCGTCCAGGATCGCGCGCCGGGCGTCCTCGTTGCGGCGCCGGCCCGTGTGTGCGCGGCGCGGGGAGTCGTCGTCGGAGCTGTCGCGATTCATGGGATCAGCATATCTCCTTGACGAGACCAGCAGTCTCGGTAATGCTTTGTCGAGACGAACGGTCTCGAAAACCCGGGGCTCGCCTCGTCGCACCCGATCGCACGACCCCGCACGACTTGGCACGACTTCGCACGACTTCGCAACCAGAAAGCCAGGCAATCTCATGTCCGTCTCCCGTTCATTGCAAGGCCAGTCCGTCGTCGTCATGGGCGGCAGCTCCGGCATCGGCGAGGCCACCGCCACGCGGCTCGCCGCGGACGGGGCCGAGGTGGTGATCACCGGCCGTGACCGTTCCCGACTCGACGCGGCCGTCGAGCGGATCGGCGGCAAGACCACCGGCCGGGTGCTCGACGCCACGGACGCGGACCTGGTGGCCGAGTTCTTCGCCGGCTCCGATGCCCCGATCGACCACCTCGTGTTGGCACTGAGCGGCGCTTCCGGCAGTGGTCCGATCGCGAGCCTGGACCCGGAGCAGCTCGCCGCCGGATTCGCGGGCAAGTTCTGGCCGTTCGTGCGCGTCCTCCAGGCGGCGCTGCCCCGGCTTTCGGCGCGCGCCTCGGTGACCTTCGTGACCGCGGCCTCCGCCGGAGCGGCCTTCCCCGGCACGGCCGGACTGGCCGCGATCAACGGGGCGTTGCAGGCGATGGTGCCACCGCTCGCGGTCGAACTCGCGCCGATCCGGGTCAACGCGGTCTCGCCCGGCGTGATCGACACCCCGTGGTGGGACGCGATACCGACCGAGGCCCGGGCCGAGCTGTTCACCGGCATCAGTGCCGCGACACCGGTCGGCCGGGTCGGCCGTGCCGACGAAGTCGCGGACGTGATCCGCCTGTTCGTCGGCAACGGCTTCATGACCGGCACGGTGATCGACTGCACCGGCGGCGCCAACCTCCCGACGGGCCGCTGACCCGAGGACGGGACCGTTATGCCGGGGCAGCCCGAGCCGCCCGGAGAATACGGCAGGTGCGACGAAGAATTGTCACATTCGTGTCCCGATCCCGCTCTCGAATTGTCGCGCCGTTGCGCCGCGCATGTGGGAAATGAATCGTGCTGTCGACAAAACACGGATTGCATTCGCGGGAATACGCATGGGAATCGGGAGTGGAAACGCCAAGGGCCCCGCCGGGTGTCGGCGGGGCCCTTGGCGTCAGTCCGGATCAGGTGGTGATCCGACCCGGTTCAGCGGCGTTGCGGGTGCTCAGACCTGGTGGCGACCGCGGCGGCGGTTGAAGTAGATCGCGCCTCCGCCTGCGGCCAGCAGCGCGGCGGCCGCGCCGGTGATCATGATCACGGCGGAGTTGTCGCCACCGGTGTTGGCGAGGTCCTTGCCATTGCCCGCCGGGGCGACCGGCAGCCACGGCACCTCGACCGCGGGGTTGTCCGTACCGGGCTCCACGATCGGCTTGGTCGGCCCCTCGCTACCCGTCGGTTCCGCGCTGCCGGACGGCTTCGTGCCGGTCGCCGGCGCCGAGGTGGTGGTGGCCGGGGCGGACGTGGTGGGCGGAGCCGCGGAGGTCGCCGGTGCCGACGTGGTGGGCGGGGCCGAGCTCGTGGCCGGGGCGGACGTGGTCGCCGGGGCCGAGGTGCCCGGCGCCGGAGGGGCCGAGCTGGTCGGCGGTGCCGGCGTGGTGGGCGGCTTGGTGTTCGTCGGCGGCAGCGTCGTCGCCGGCGCGCTGGTCGGCGGCGTGGTCGTCGGCGGGACCGTCGGGGTCTCGACGCAGTCGAGCGTGCCGGTGTAGGTCTGCGAGTAGCCGGCCGGACCGGTCACCGTGACGGTGTAGGCGGTGTCCTCGGCGACCTTGACGAACTGGGTCTTGTTCGAGTTCGGCGGCACGGTCACCTTGGCGCCGTTGAGCTTGAACTCGGCCGGTCCGTCACCGGTGTTCTTCAGCGTGACGGTGACCCCGCCCTGGACGCAGTCCTCCTTGTACGCCGACGAGGGGACCGGGGCGGCCTGGTGGCTCCACTTGACCTGGGCCGATGCGCTGACCGAGAACGGCTGCGAGCCCGCCGTGATCAGGGTCTGCGAGTGCTTGCGGTCCTTGGCCAGGAAGACCCGGCCGATGTTGACCCCGGCCTTGGTCGAGGCCGAGATCTTTGCCTCGCCCGGGTTCTGGCTCTTGGGCACCTTCACGTACAGCTCGGTGCCGTTGGCCGCGGTGCCGAGCGGGTTGCCGTCCTTGCCGACCAGCGAGACGCCGGCCGGGACCGTGCCGTCGAGCTTGACCGCGACCGGCTCGGTCGAGGTGGTCTTGACCGTGACCGGACCGACGCCGGGAGTGTCGCCGTCCTTGCCGCTGGTGGTGGTCGGGGCGAGCTCCAGCGAGGCGCCGGGCTCACTGGCCTCACCCTTGTTGGCCTCGCCGGTGAGGTACTTGTACAGCGTCACGACGTCCTTGTCGTTACGCGTCTCGGACGCGTTGACGCCGTTGCTGTAGTGCCAGATCGCGGCCTGGGTGGCCTCGACGGCCTCCTGCGCGTCGAGCTTGCCCTTCTTGTCCGACACCCCGGATGCCTTGGCCAGCGCGTCGAGGTCGTTGATCTTGGGGTACGAGTGGTTCAGCACCCAGTTGATCTTCGCGACCTTGGCGGTGTCCTTGAGCCACGAGTCGGCCCAGGCGCCCTCGCGGTAGTCGACGTCCTCGCGGACGGTCGTCTCCAGGTCGATGCAGTACACCAGGACCTCGGGCGCGCCGGCCTTCCGGGCGCTCAGGATCATCAGCTCGGTCTGCTGCTTCCAGAGGAAGCCCGACAGCGCGACCTCGCCCTCCGTGTGCTTCACATGGCCACGGAACTGGAGGGCGACGCTGTCGGCGTATGCGACGGGCGAGAACCCGATGACCGCGACCGCGGCCAGACCGGTGACGGCACACGCCGATGCCGCGCGGGATATACCCCGCTGGGTCATGAACATGAAAGAAACGACTCCTCGCGAAAAGGCGGCCCCCGCTGCCCGGGTCTGTCACCGGGATCCCCACCCCTGGGCCGCCGAACGCAAGAATCGTGGCATCACGATGGTTAGTCAATTCACGGACGGGGAATCCGCCCGGGAAATCGCGAATTACCCGAAGTCGGCCAATGCCATATCGCGGCATTATATGTAATCCGCCCATTTTCGGACCGATGCCCCCGGTCCGCCCCGCCCCCGGCGGCCGGAGGCTCGCTCGTCGACCGCCGTCCTCCGCGGACGGAAGACGGCGGTCCGAGGCGGGCCCGGGGCGGCGGCCGAGGCGGGCCGCTCCGGGCCCGGCCCGGCGGATCCCGTTGGATCAGGCCGCGTCGTCGGCGAACGTGCCCGCACGGTCGGCACGTTCCGGGTCGCGGGCGCGCAGGACCGCGTAGCCGGCGATGCCCACCACCAGGGCGCCGACGAACACGTACGGCAGCACGTTGAGCGGGGATTCCGGGACGGGCCACAGGTTGCGGTAGAAGACGTAGACCATCGCCGCCGCGCCGATCAGGCCCAGGGCCCAGGTGATCGCCAGGCCCCGGGCGCCGGTCCCGCGCACGAACAGCGGCGCGGCCAGGCAGACCAGCACGTACGACAGCATGTAGCCGAAGACGCCGATCGTGTCGATGTACGTGGTCGCGTCCAGGCCGTTGGTGCCGGCCGATACGACCGCCACCGTCGGGATCGCGACGAACGGGGTGACGGCCCAGATCGCGGCGGACGGGGTCTTGTGGGTCGGATGCGCCCGACCCAGGCGTGCCGGCACCACACCCTCCCTGGCCATGCCGAACAGCAGCCGGGCGGCGACCGTGACGCAGGCCATCACCACGGCCAGGAACGAGGCGGCGAAGCCCGCGTGCAGGAAGAACTTCAGGAAGCCCAGGCCGGAGAGTTCGGCCAACTCGTCCATCGGGTCGGCACTGGCCACCAGGCCGTCGGGGCCACCGAAGCCGACCACCTGGGCGTAGGTGGCGAACATGTACAGCAGCCCGGCCAGCAGCGCGCTGCCCATTACCGCCCGCGGGATCGCCTTGTACGGGTCGGTCGCCTCCGCGCCCAGCGAGGCGGCACCCTCGAAGCCGACGAAGCCGAGCACGCCCAGGACCACCGCGAACACGATGCCGTCCAGGGTGCTGCCGCTCAGGGTGAGTTGGTCGGTGTCGAACAGGTCGTTGCCGCTCTTGAAGAACACCGCGAGGAGCACGACCACGATCAGCACGATCGAGATCACCTCCAACGTCGCCGCCACCCGCGCGGCGGTGCGCACGCTCGCGATGGTCAACCGGACCGCGATGGCGGCCAGCAGCACGTCGAGCAGCACCTGACCGGCCACCCCGGTGAAGGCGCCCACGCCGATCCCGTCCAGTGCCCGGCCGGTGTAGTAGCCGGCGCCCGCGAGCGAGCCGGAGCCGATGCACACCGCGCCGATCAGCAGCGCCCAGCCGGTCACGAACGCGCCGGACGGCCCGAGCGAGAGCCGGGTGAACGCGTACAGCGAGCCGGTGCCCGCCCGGCGGCGGGCGAATACGCAGATGCAGTACGCGATCGCCAGCACCGCGGCCATGGCCAGGAAGAACGAGAACCAGGCGCCGTTGCCCGCGGACGCCGCCATGCTCGCGGGCGCGAACGCGATCACCGCGCTGGGCGCGACGTTGGCCACGCTCTGCGCGCCCACCTCGAAGGTGGTCACACTGCGCCGGGCCAGGCCGTCGTCGGGCGCGCCGGCGTGGGCACCGGAGGACGAGGGCGAGGCTGCGGATGTGGGCACGGGTGCTGCCTTTCCGGACTTTCCGGCCGAATTGCCTGGGGTGAGAGTAGTCATCGGTCAGCCCTCGCGCTTGGTGGGGTCGTACGCGGACGGGGTGTGCGTGGTCGAGCCGGAGGCGGATCGCGGCCCGGCGTACGCGGTGTAGGCGTCGTAGGCGGCGGAGTCGGAGCCGGCCACGCCGGTCTCGGCCGGGTCGTGCGGCGCCGGCCGGTAGCCGGTGATCAGCAACTGCCGTAGTGCGCGGCCCTCGTTCAACTCGGCGAGGGCGTCACCGGCCTCCTCCAGCGGACGCCGGGCCGAGATCATCGACTCGACGTCCAGGAAGCCGCCGACCACCAGGTCGACCAGGACCGGGATGTCGCGATGGGGGACCACCGAGCCGTAGTTCGAGCCGAGGATGCGCTGATCGGCCTCGGCCAGCGCCAGCGGGTCGAAGCGGGCCGTGCTGCCGGTCGGCGGGAGGCCGACGATCACCGCGGCGCCGCCCTGACCGAGCGCTGCGATCGCCTGCTCGGTGGTGGCGATCTTGCCGATCGCGTCGAAGACGTAGTCCAGGCCCTCGGGGACCAATGTGCGCAGCGCCGCCACCGGGTCGACCGCGCTCGCGTCGATCGTGTCGGTGGCGCCCAGGGTGCGGGCCAGGTCGAGCTTGTCCGCGACCACGTCCACCGCGACGATCCGGCCCGCGCCGGACAGCCGGGCGCCCTGCACACAGGACAACCCCACGCCGCCGCAGCCGATCACCGCGACCGTCGCGCCGGCCTCCACGCCCGCGGTGTTGCGGACCGCACCCACGCCGGTGGCGATCGCGCAGCCGACCAGGGCCAGTGCGTCCAGTGGCGCGTCCTTGCGCACCTTGACCGCCCCGGAGACCGGGACCACCACACGGTCGGCGAACGAGGACACGCCGAGGTAGTGGTGCAGTCGCTCGCCGTCGGTCGTGCTCAGCCGGCTGGTGCCGTCGTACAGCACCCCCTTGGGCGCGACCACCTCGGCGACCAGCGAACAGGCGGCGGGGCGGCCGGCGAGGCAGTAGCGGCAGGTGCCGCACGCCGGCACCCAGGACAGCACCACGTGGTCGCCGACGGCCAGGCCCGAGTCGTCGGTGTCCGGGCCGAGCGCGGTCACCACGCCGGAGCCCTCGTGGCCCAGCACGACGGGCATCGGCACGTCCCATTCGCCGCGCACCACGTGCAGGTCGGAGTGGCACACACCGGCCGCGACCACCGCGACCTCGACCTCGCCGGAGCCGGGCGGGGCCAGTACGAGGTCGGTCATGGCGAGGTCGTTCCCGGGGCGCAGGACCACGCCGCGGACGCGGTCGGCGGGTGCCGGCGAGGGGATGGTGCTCATGGCTGCTCCTGGCTGGACGAGGTCGCGTTTAGTGTCGCTAAACTTTCGTCAAGGTTTTACAGGAGTAAACTCGTGGCGTAAAGACCCCCGAGCGGGGTGAATCCGAATGAATCCGAACCTTTACGGACCGCCCCGTGGTCCCGGAACGGTGCGCTGAAACGACGGGAGGGCGGGTACCGTGTCGCGCGTGCCAGCACATGCCGGAGCAGCCGGCGAAGAACCCAGCGAACCTCCCGGCGTCGCGCCGGAGCCCGCGGTCGAGGCTACGAGCGGAACCCGGGGCGGGACCGGGAGCGAGGGCGAAACCGGGGTCGAGGCGGAAGCCGAGACGGAACCCGGAGCCGAGGCCCGAGCCGAACCCGCGCCCGGGGCAGCCGCGGCCAAGGACACCTCCAGCCGGATGTCCCGGGTCGGTCCGCGCCTACGCGAACTGCGGCTGGCCCAGGGACTGACCCTGGTCCAGGTGGCCGGCGCCGCCGGGGTGACCAAGGGCTTCCTGAGCCTGGCCGAGCGCGGCAAGGCGTCGGTGTCCGTGCCGACCCTGCTGCGCATCTGCGACGCCGTCGGCACCAGCATCGCGGCCCTGTTCGACTACCCCGACCAGGACGTGGTGCGCAGCGGCATCGGCGCGCCGCTGGAGATGGGCGGCATCGGGATCGAGGAGTTCCTGCTGACACCGGCGGACGAGACGCACGTCCAGGTGATGCGCACGGTGCTGAGCCCGGGCGGCGGCTCGGGCGGTGCGTACGCGCTGGAGGCCGAGACGGTGTTCGCGTACATGGTCCGCGGCAGCCTCGAACTGACCGTCGACGGCACCGTGCGCCATCTCGGCGCGGGTGACTCGACCACGTTCTCCGCGCGGCTGGAACACGGATGGACCAATCCGGGCGAGATCGAGGCCGAGGTGTTGTGGTCGATCGCGCCGGCACTGCCGCGCCACGTGACGAAGTTGCGGCCGAACCGGTAATCACCGGTTGTCGATCGATTGCCGACCGGGGTCGACCGGGTACGGAGCCGGTACGGACCGAGTAGCGGCCCGATGTCCGCCGACCGCGGGCCGGTTCGTCGGGTCCATGGCGACGTCGGCGCCACGCCGCCCCCGGGGCTTTCTATGCTTGCCGCGTGACCGACCCCAATGACCTCGATGTCCGACCGGCGTTCTCGCCGTCCGCAGCCGCCTCTGCCCGGGGGGTGATGGCGCTAACCTGCGAGCGTGTGGCCGCGACATTGGCTTCGTACGAGCTGCGGGTACTGCCGTCGACCGTGGCCCAGTGGGAAGCCGGTACGGAACGCCCGAACGAAGCCGAACTGCTCGCCCTCGCCAAGTCCTTGGTCGTCCCCGTGAGCCAACTCATGGGCGGCCGACCGAGCAATCTCCAGGACCACCGGATCGCCGCCGGCCTCACCCGCGCCGAACTCGCCAACCGGGTACGGATGAAGGAGGTCGGCTACGCCCGACTCGAACGTGCGAACAAGTGGCGCGCCGACGAGGAGCGCACCGGCTTCCTGGTCCGCGCGCTGGGCCTGTCGATGCGTGACCTGGCCGAGGTGTCGGGCGTGGGCCCGGAACTGGAAAACCTGCTCGCCGAGGCCGTGGTGGGCCGCTGGAAGACCCAACTGCCGGACATCACCCGGCTGATCGGGATGCGCCGCAAACGCATCGGCGAGGTGCTGGAAGCGCTGAGCTCGGTCTTCCCGGAAGGCATGGACGTGGCCGACGTGCCGCGGGCCGCGGTGGTCGAGCGGTTCTGGGGCCTGCTCGGCGACCCGGTCGCGGACCCGGGTGCGCCGGGCGTGTGGCTGCTGCAAGGACGCTTCGCGTAAACCGACCCCGAACCCGAACGGTCCTGTCGTCCCGTCGGATCCGACGGGGCGACAGGACCGTGCTCTTCGAGCCGCCGGACACGGCCTGGATACGGCCTGGACACGGCCTACAGGGACACGCCGACCAACGTCCCGCCGTCGGCGATGCGCACGTCGAAGCGGGCGAGTTGGTCCGTGGGCGTCCAGGTGCCGGTCCGGATGACCAGCGGCGCCTCCGAACCCGGGACGCCGTAGCCCTTCGCCGGCACCGTCCAACTCGAGACCTGCTGCTCCTTGCCGTCCTTGCCGACCGCGACCAGCGAGCACCGCAACGGGCCGCGCACGTTCCGCAGTTCGAGCGCGAGGTTGGTACCCCACGCCTTGCTCTCCAGGGCGAGCCGGGCGGCCGCGCCGGTGCGCGGATCGGTGGCCGCGACGGTCGTGCCGTTGTCGGCGACGGCCGCGAACGGGTCCACGTTCCGCGCGGACGTGGACGAGTCCTTCTGCAACCAGGTCCGGCCCGTGAGCACCCCCGCGCCCAGGCCGATCACGAGCAGCGCGACGCACGCGGCGACCAGGAGCGCCGGTCGGGACCGGCGTCGGGCGGCCCGCCGCGCGCCGAGCTCGTCCACCGGCCCCGACTCGGCGGCCTGGGTCGGTGCTGCCCCCGATGTCGCGGTCGGTTCCGCCACCGAGGCAAGGACCGGTCCGGGCGTGCGCGTCGGTTCGGCCGGCAACGCGGGCGCTGCGGGCGGCGCCGATACCGACGACTCCGGCAGTTCGTACACTCCCTCGTCCCGCAGCTCGGTCAGCAGCGTGGCCATGCCGGAAAAATCGGCCAGCTCGTCGAGACACCGGTCGCACGTGGCCAGGTGTTCCTCGAACGCGTCCCGGTCGGCCGGCTCCAACAGGCCGAGGGCATATGCGGCGATATCCGCGTGTTCGGGTTGGATGCTCATGCCGACACCCCCCTCTCCTCCAGGACGACCCGCAGGGCGCGCAGCGCGTAGTACACGCGTGACTTCGCCGTACCCGCCGGGATGCCGAGCACGTCGGCCGCCTGATTGACAGTACGGTCGCGGAAGAACGTTTCGATCAAAATTTCCCGGTGCGATGTGGAGAGGGCGTCCAGCGCGTCGCCGACCACCACCGAACGCAGCAGCCGGTCCACCTCGTCGCCGGTGGGCAGCGCGGCCAACGGCTCGTCGCCGACCTCCGGCGGACGGGCCGCGCGGGCCCGCTGTTCGTCGATGACCAGCCGGCGCGCGACGGTGACCAGCCAGGGCAGCAGCGGCGCGGCGGGATCCAGCTTCGCGCGATTGCGCCAGGCCCGGACCAGCACCTCCTGCACGCTGTCCTCGGCGCGTTGCCGATCGCCGCCGTTCAGTCGCGACACGACCGCGAGCAACGGCCGCGAGTACTCGCGATAGAGCATCGTGACGAATTTGGTCTCCTCGTCGGAGCCCGGCGGGTCGGAACCCGGCGGGCCAGACCCCGGTACGTCCACATCGGACATCCCCGACCGGCCTCCTCATCCGTAGCCGAGATCCGCTCCCGGAACAGGCAACACCCTAGGGGTCCCGCCGCCACCGATCTGCCCGGACCCGATACCGGGTGCGCGTCGTCGCCGGTGCCGCTGCCGCCCGGCCCCGGACGGCGGCGGAGAGCGCCGACGGGGCGGCGGACGCCGACGTGGTGTCGGAGTACGCCGCCCCGGGGGCGGGTGCGCTGCGGGAAGCAGGCCGTGCGCTCGTGTTCGTCTACTGCGGGTCGCGGTTGAACGACGCCTTGGACCAGAAGTAGCCCAGCACCGTCAGCCCCACGCACCAGCCGATCGCGAGCCATCCGTCGTTGCCGATCCCGGTGCCGAGGAGCAGCCCGCGCAGGGTCTCGATGCAGGGCGTGAACGGCTGGTACTCGGCGATCGGTTGGAACCACCCCGGCATCGAGTCGAGCGGGACGAAGGTGGTGGAGATCAGCGGCAGGAAGATCAGTGGCAGCGCGTTGTTGCCTGCCGCCTCGGCGTTCGGGCTGATCAGGCCCATCCCGACGGCGATCCAGGTGAGCGCCAGGGAGAACAGCACGAGCAGTCCGAACGCCGCGATCCACTCCACGACCGTGGCATCCGTGGACCGGAACCCGATGGCCACCGCGATGGCCCCGACCAGGACCACGCTCAGCACGCACTGGAGCACGCAGCCGGCGACGTGCCCGATGAGCACCGACCCGCGATGGATCGCCATCGTGCGGAAACGGGCGATGATGCCCTCGTTCATGTCCGAGGCCACGGACACCGCGCTGCCGATCGTGGTGCCGCCGATGGTCATCATCAGGATGCCCGGGACGACGTAGGCGATGTACTCGGACCGGTCCGCCCCGCCGCCCCCGATGCCGGCGCTCATCACGTCGCCGAAGATGTAGACGAAGAGCAGCAGCAGCATGACCGGCGTCAGCAGCAGATTCAGGGTGAGGGACGGGTAGCGCCGCGCGTGCAGCAGATTGCGCCGCAACATCGTGGACGAGTCGCGCACGGCGAGGGGGAGGGAACTCATCGCACGGGCTCCTTGGTTCGGGTGGTGCCGCTGGTCAGGGCGAAGAACACGTCGTCGAGGTCCGGGGTGTGCACGGTCAGCTCGTCCGCCTCGATGCCGGCCGAGTCCAGCCGGTCGAGGATGGAGCGCAGTTCGCGCTGGCTGCCGTCGCTGGGGATCTGCAACGACAGCGCCTCGTCGTCGCGGGTGATGTCGTGCAGCGCGGAGGCGGCGGACCGGTACGCGGACGGGTCGGAGAAGCGCAGTCGTACGTGGCCGCCGGGGATGAGCCGCTTCAACTCGTCGGCGGTCCCCTCGGCGGCGATCCTGCCGTCGTTGAGCACGGCGATGCGGTCGGCGAGTTCGTCGGCCTCGTCCAGGTACTGGGTGGTGAGGAAGACGGTGACGCCGTCGGAGACGAGCTCGCGGATGATCCCCCACATGTTGTGCCGGCTGCGCGGATCCAGACCGGTGGTCGGCTCGTCCAGGAAGATGATCCGCGGATTGCCGACCAGGGTCATGGCGATGTCCAGGCGCCGCTTCATGCCGCCGGAGTAGCTCTGCGCGGGCTTCCCGGCGGCTTCGACGAGGTCGAACCGCTCCAGCAACTCGGCGGTGATCCGCCGCCCTTCGCGCTTGGACAGGTGGTGCAGGTCCGCCATCAGGAGCATGTTCTCCTCGCCGGTGATCAACCCGTCGACCGCGGAGAACTGCCCGGTGACGCCGATCGCGGCCCGCACGCCGTCCGGTGACGTGGCCACGTCGTGGCCCGCGACCCGGGACTGCCCGCCGTCCGCGGAGATGAGCGTGGAGAGGATCTTCACGACGGTGGTCTTGCCGGCGCCGTTGGGTCCGAGCAGGGCGAAGACCGAACCGGCCGGGATGTGCAGATCGATGCCGTCCAGGACGGTCTTGTCGCCGTACGACTTGCGCAGACCGACCGTGGAGACGGCGGCCGGGGCCGGGTCCCTGTCGCCCGGCCTGGATGTGGGCATGACAGAAGGCATGGGCCCTCCCGTTCGAAGGCTGGAGTGGGTGGGGGAGCGGGTGAGTCGAGGCCGGTGCCTTCGGGGTCAGGCCCCGGTGCGGCGGGCGTCGGCCTCGATGGCGCCGTCGTCGGCGGGCCGCGCCGGCGCGAGGTCGGGGTCGGGCGTGCGCGGCCGCACGTCGACCGAGCCGGGGGCTTCGGTGGCCACCGCGAACTCGGGGCGGAAGGTGTCGACGTACGGCGTGAGGTCCATAGCGCCATCATGGCACCATCATGGCGACACTGGCAAGTCGGGATGGCGCCTTATCTGGGGCCGGTCGGCCCTGGCCGCGCTGATCTGCGGAAACGTGAAGGCGACGGCCCGGGTGGCGGTGGTGCCTCACGCACTGCTGCACCGTTGTGCCGGGTGATGCCATCCGACGCCGGATGGTGCCAAGATGTGCCATCAGGCGTCATCCGACGCTGAGTGCGGCCGTCTCGAATCGCTCGCCGGCCCGGACCCGGGGACCCGGCTCGCCTTCGCGCTCGCCGGGCGAGACCCGGCGCGCCGCGTGGGCGCCGGCGCTCGTGCGACACGAGCCGAGGGCCGGGCCCGCCACCGGGTGACGGGCCGGGCCCCGGCTTCTCTCGGTCACCCCGGCGGGCCGGACGGCTCCTCCGGTCGCCCCGAATAACGGCGGATTTCTCCGGCCGGCGATATTTCCGGGGCGATTGCCTCGGCGGCCGAGCCGGTGGGCGGTCCGGCCGAAAGAGGAATCGGGCCGCCGTCGAACGGGATTGTGCGAGCGGGGGAGCTTCCCGACGGAAGTCGAGGGGCGGAGACCGATGGTCGGCCTATTCCGGGCGCCGGTCCGGGAATTCGGTCGATCCCGCGCGGACCCCATCCGAGCCCCGACCCGGACCTCGATCCGGGTCGGATCCGGTTCTCGATTCGGAATACGGTATCCGTGCTCGGCCGAATCGCCGGCTTTCCACCGTTGGGAATACGGTGAACGGGCCGGCGGTCGGGCGCGTCGACCCGGACGACTCCGACGCCCGCGGCGGGCTGTCCCGTCGACGGGACTCGGCCCCGACGAGCGGCCCGCCCGCATCGGGGCCGCTCAGCCGCGCAGTTCGAGCGTGCAGCACTTGGCGTTGCCGCCGGCCTTGAGCAACTCGGTCAGGTCGATCCCGATCGGGACATAGCCGCGCTCGCGCAGTTGCGGACCGACGAGTTCGACGGCCCGCTCCGGCAGCAGCACGTGCCGGCCGTCGGAGAGCGCGTTGAGCCCGAACGTGGCGGCGGTGGCCTCGTCGGCCAGGATCGCATCGGGGAAGCGCTCGGCCAGCCGGCGCCGGCTGTCGGGGGAGAACGCCTGCGGGTAGTACATGATCTCGCCGGGACCGAGCACGGAGAGCGCGGTGTCCAGGTGGTAGAACCTGGGATCCACCAGGGTCAGGCTGAGCACCGGGATGCCGAAGAACTCCTGTGCCTCGTGGTGTCCGCGCAGGTCGCTGCGGAAGCCGCAGCCGGCCAGGAGCTCGCCGCCCACGTAGAGGAAGTCGCCCTCGCCCTCGTTGAAGCTCTCGGCCTGACGCACCTCGGCCCACCCGGCGGCGCGGAACCAGTCGAGGTAGGCGCGTGATTCGTCGGCGCGCTGATGGTGGCGAAACCGTGCGACGAGCACCTTGCCGTCCACGACGGTCGCGCCGTTGGCCGCGAACACCATGTCCGGAAGGCCGGGCACCGGTTCGATCAGCGCCACGTCGTGCCCGAGGGCCACGTAGGCATCGTGCAGCCCCTTCCACTGGGCCAGGCCGGTGTCCGCCGAGGTGGGCACGTTCGGATCCATCCACGGATTGATCGAATAGGTGACGTCGAAGTAGGTCGGCCGGCACATCAGGAAACGCCGCGGCCGAGCGATGCGGTTGTCGTTCGAAGTCTGTTCGATGGCTGTGTGGGTCACCTTGATTCCTTTGTTCTCCGTGATTGTGTCCGGGGCGAAATCAATGCCGATACAAAACGGTGGGTTCGACCGGACGGAAACACGACGTGTACCCGATGCGGGTATGCCGGATAAGAGCGGGATCGCCGCGGGCCGAAACTAGCACGGGGTGCGGGCCGTACTCGTCCCGTTGACGGGACAACCGCGTAAATGGATATTCACGATTTCGACGGGATCGGTTCGGGTAATTCCACCGCGCATTATGCGTTGCGCGGGTGCCGGCGCGTGCCCTCGCGCGACGCGCATGCCCGATTGGACTCGGGCGGTATGTCGACAACCTCGGGTTCGACCTCTCGCCGCCGGTCGGGGCGGGGGCGGGGACAGGGACAGGGGCGCGGGCGTCCGCGTCGGTCGAACGCCTCGGGGTGCCGCCGATGCCCGCGGGGCCGGCCGACGTCGCCGGAACCCGCGTCGATCGAACGCCTCGGGTGCCGCCGATGCCCGCGGGCCTGGTCGACGCCGCCGGATGTGCTGTCGGTGGCCGTCGACGAACTCGCCGGGCAACCGGCGCCCGGATTCGTGGACTTGCGCGTGGGGCCGGCGCCCGGGTTCGTGGCGGGCCCGCTCGCGGACCGCGCCTTCGGGTCGGGCCGGCCGTGCGTAGGTGCCGTGCGTCGGTCGAGGTCGCGTGGGTCCTGCGGAACGAGCACGCATACCGACCCCGCGCGCCGCCCGGCGACCGGACTTGCCCACCCGCATCGGCTTCCGGGCACCCGGGCCCGGAGGCTCTCGACTGCTCGAACCGCCCGATTCGGAAGGCTGTCGATCGACGCACGGATCGTCCGCGCTCCGAGCGGCTCTCTCCCGCCCGGCCGCCCCGGAGTGGAAGTGCTCGGCTCCGGTTCGGCGTCGGCCGGCCGGCCGGATCCGATCGTTCGACGGGCACGATCCGCACGCGAACGGGTCGCCCGGAAATCCGGCCGGATGGCCGAAGTCATTCCCGATGTGGCTCGTTCGTGAATGTGCGATGGCACATGCCTTGCGGCGTCGTCAGGAAGGCGTCAAGAAGGCCCGGGTTTTCGAGCCGCAGCAGGTTGCGCACCTTATAGTGACCGCCCCGCGAACTCGGTCGGTCGCATCATCACGGCCGAAACCGGACACAATCCGGTTGGTCGAAACTTTTTCGCCGTTGCGCGGAATGGGATGATCGACTACCGAGCGGCTGGGGACGGTATCTCTCCGAAACAAGCCGTGGTCGGTTCCTTGATTTCCGGGAGTCGCTGAGATCTACTCGGGTGGGCCGTCGAAGAGAACCACATTGAATGTGGATCTTCAGGCGCCGGCAGGGCGTGACGCCGGTAGCCGCAACGCCAACGGGGATCTGTGAAGAGGCGAACGGGGCGAGTCGTTGATGCACGTATTCGTACACATGTCGGCCATTTCCGACCGCGCGATCTCGCAGACCGCGCGGCACGGTCGTACGCACGTGGAGCCCGGACCGTCGACCATCCGGCCGGGAGCGATCGGAGGGTGTCAATCGCGCCCGGTCGCGCCGGTGGGGTCGACGGTCGGCTGAATACATACCGGATGGGTCCGGTGTACCGCCCATGGCGGGGCTCCCCGTGGCGACGAGCTGCGCAGAGGGGATGATCTGCGCAACATTCGCTTGTTCGAACGTGCACTCACATGGAGGCATGGTGGCGAATCAAACCAGTCAAACCAGAAATCATGAAAGCGCGAGAGAGGCGCAGCTTCACTCGGGCCCGGGGGTCCTCCCCCGACCGCGAAGAGGCATGGCGGACCATCCGCATCACGGCCGGTTGCTCACGACGAAAGTGGGTTTGCAAATACCTGCCGACATGACCTTCGAGGACTGGGAGCAGGCCGGGCGCAAACTCTCCGGAATCCTGGATTCTTCGTCGTGGTGGCTCGGCGACTGGTTGGTATACGGGAAAGATCACTATACCGACCTGTACCAGCGTGGGATACGCGCGGCTGGGTTAAGCTACCAGACGCTGAGAAATTATGCATGGGTCTCGCGACGTTTCGAGTTCAATCGTCGGCGATCGGCACTGAGTTTCCAGCATCACGCCGAGTTGGCCTCGTTGCCCATTGCCGAACAGGAACTGTGGCTGGACCGTGCCGAAGAGATGAACTGGACCACCAAGCAGTTACGCGGCGCCATCCGCGACGTGCGGGCGGCGGCCGAGGGGCAGGACGTCCGCCAGGCCGAGGCGACCCGTCGGCTCGCGCTGCCGGGGGACCGTATCCAGTGGTGGTACAAGGCCGCGGAACAATCGGGGATCGACTTCGAGCAGTGGGTGCTCGCGACGCTGGACAATGCCGCGGAGCGGGCCCTGGAGGATGTCGAGGAGCAGGCGAGCGTCAACGCCTGACAGCAGGTGATCGGAAAAACACGGGTGATCGAGCCGAACGAACCGTCCGAGGCGGTTCGGCGCAGCACGATCCCGGGGGCCCGTGCTCGCGAGCGCGGGCCCCTTCGGTCCGCTCCGGCCCGGCCCGGCCGCCGTTCGGCGGCAGGAGCGCCGACGGATAACCGCGGAGCGATTCGAACAGCCGTGAACCGTCCGGCTCGCGATAGCGCGTGGGAACGATAATCCGGAACTCACCCTCTCTCGGTATTCCGGCGCGGCGACGGCCGCGGGCATCACGGCTTCGGCAGAGAAGTCGGCGGTTCGGAGTACGGATGCGAGTGAGCCGTACCGGTGACCGGAGCGTTGTCCTGTCGGCAGGACGGCGTGGGTCGTTTGTATTGCGGGCCGAATCCCTTGAAAGGTTTGCCCGGCCCCCTCTAAATTGAAGCCGCGGTGCCCCCCGACGCAATACCGAATGCGTTCCTCTTACGACCGATCGAGAAACGCGGGAGCATGGGCACGTCGGATGATGTTCATCGTGATCCCCGACCAGGGTCCTCTTCTTGGTTTCCGTGACCGACCCGTCGAAGATACGGAAGTCCCGGTCGCCGCCACGCTAGCGGGAGAGTTTTCTATGGGCACTTTTGCACGCGAAATCCACGACGTGGTGGGCATCGGTTTCGGCCCGTCCAATCTGTCGCTGGCCATTGCGTTGGACGAGTATCGAACCGAGGGTGCCGGCAGCAGTCGGTCGGGGCCGTCGGCGATGTTCTTCGAGCGACAGTCCTCGTTCGGCTGGCACCGCAATATGCTGTTGCCCGCGACGACGATGCAGATTTCCTTCATGAAGGATCTGGCCACCTTTCGCAATCCGGTGTCGCCGTTCGGCTTCGTGTCGTATCTGCACGCATCGGGTCGGTTGACGCAGTTCGTCAACAACCAGGACTTCTTTCCGACGCGCCAGGAATTCCACCAGTATCTGGAATGGGCGGCGGCCGGCTTCGCCGACCGGGTGCGCTACGGCACCGAGGTCACCGGGATCCGGCTGCCGGCCGCGACCGAGGGCGGAGCGGCCGAGCCGTACGTGGAACTGGAGGTCCGCACCGGCTCCACGACCCGGGTGGTGGGCGCGCGCAACGTGGCGATCTCGACCGGCCTGGTGCCGCGTATGCCCAAGGGTGTGCAGCGCGACGAACGTGTCTGGCACAGCTCGGAGTTCCTGGACAGGTACAGCCGGAGGAACCCGTCCGAGCTGAACACCGTGGCGGTGGTCGGCGCGGGCCAGAGCGCGGCCGAGATCACCCGTTACCTGTACGACGAACTTCCGCACGCGCAGGTCTACTCGATCATTCCGTCCTACGGCTACTGCGTCGCCGACGACACCCCCTTCGCGAACCAGATCTTCGACCCGGGGGCGGTGGACACCTACTTCTTCGGGACGGATCGTTCCCGGGAGGCGTTCTGGCACTACCACCGGAACACCAACTACTCGGTGGTCGACGACGAGGTGATCCGGGACCTGTACCGGCGCTCGTACGACGAAGAGGTGCGCGGCCTCGACCGGTTGCGCTTCCTCAACCTGTCCAGGGTCGACCAGGTCAAGCGGGCCGGTGACGAGACGCGGGTGTCGGTGCTGTCCCTGCCGACCGACGAGACGCGGGAACTGGACGTGGACGCGATCGTGTTCGCCACCGGATACGACGCGATGGAGCCGACCGCACTGCTCGGCGACCTCGACCGGCACTGCCTGCGCGACGAGAGCGGCCGGTACCGGGTCACCCGCGACTACCGGTTGCTCACCGCTCCCGAACTGAGCTGCGGCATCTACCTCCAGGGCGGCACCGAGCACACCCACGGTCTGACTTCCTCGCTGTTGTCGAACCTGGCCGTCCGCAGCGGCGAGATCGCCGAATCCATCATCGGCCGGCGCGCCGAACCGGCGGCGGAACCGTTGCTCCGGCCGGTGGTCGCCGGCGAGACCGGGTGACCCCTCCATCCGGGGCCCACGGCCCGTCGGTATCCCCGGCGGGCCGTACCCGAGCGCGGCGGGTCAGGGTTTGATGCCGACCGCGCCGTAGCCCCAGACGTTCTCCACCGTGTCCAGCGGGTGGTCCGGTTCCGCGTCCGGGTTCCAGTGGGTGCGCAGGCCCGGGTCGACCAGGTCGAAGCCGGCGAACATCGACAGGATGTCGTCGTGACTGCGCATGGTCATCTCCGCGGAGGCGTTCTTCCATCCGTCGGCGCCGATGCGGCCCTGGCTCGGGTTGGCGTCGAAGGACGCGTGCGAGAGCAGCAGCATGCTTCCGGCCGGAAGCGCGTCGCGGAGCCGGGCGACGATCTCGTGCGGCTTCTCGTCGTCCCGGATGAAGTGCAGTATCGCGACCAGCATCAGCGCGACGGGCTCGCCGAAGTCGATCACCTCCAGCACCTCGGGCGCGGACAGGATGTCCTCGGGCGAGCGCAGATCGGCCTGGGTGAAGGTGGTCCGGCCGGGTCCGGCGTCGGTCATCAGCGCCCGTCCGTGCACCAGCACGATCGGGTCGTTGTCCACGTACGCCACCCGGGCGTCGGGGGCGATCTCGTGTGCCACCTCGTGCGTGTTGCCCGAGGTGGGGATGCCGGTGCCGATGTCCAGGAACTGGCGGATGCCCCGACGGGCGGCGTAGCGCACCGCGCGGCGCAGGAAGAGCCGATTGAGCTGGAGGGTGACCGGCAGGTCGGGGATGGCGGCCACGATGGCGTCCGCCGTCGCGCGGTCGACCGCGAAGTTGTTCTTGCCGCCCAGCAGATAGTCGTAGATCCGGGCGGTGTGCGGAATGCTCGTGTCGATTCGGGCAGGCGACAACCGACTCTCGACCTCGTCGAGACGAGGCAGCCGCCACGCCTTCTCGTCGCCGTCCCCCGCGTCCCGCGCCGGTATGGATGTCACGTTCGCATGCCTCCGCACCACCGATTTCCTACCTTGGCCGAGCGTACTGCGGGCGTTCGCGGTTTGGGTTGGCGCGTAACGGCTGTCGAGGAATCGGTACACACCCGAAGTCGCCGGGCAACCAACCGGATCGAGCCGGTCGGCGAGGTGGGTGCCGGCGGTCGGCCCCCGTGGTGCGGACCGCCGGCCGATGATGGGTGAGCTACTCGGGCATGCCGTCGTCGACCCAGCGGGCGAACGCGTCGACCCGGTCGGCCGGCCAGGCGCCGTCGCACGGCATGGTGCCCTGGCGCAGCCGGGCCAGGATCGCCTCGGCATGCGTGCTCACGTCGGAGTGCGACCACAGGTCGAACATGAAGCTCATCGACTTGCGGTCCATGTCCCGGAACAGCGGTTTGATGTGTGCGGCGAAGCCGATCGCCTCGTCCGCGGCCGGCAGCGGCGTGTCGGTCGTCTCCTCGTTCGGCGGCGGAGCCAGGGCGGACACCCGGGCGCCGGGAGTGGCACCGCAGACCCACCACCAGCGGGGCACCGGCATGTGGGCCGGCGGGCGGGCGCCGGGCTGCGAGTTCTCCACCGCGATCCGCGAGCCCCACTCGACGTAGCCGGCGAACGCGGCGCGGAACTCGGCGTCCCTGGGCAGGCCCGCGTCGTCGGCGGCGAGGCTGATCAACTGGGCCCAACGGGCCCGCCATTCCTCCTCGAGCGCCTTGCCGGCGTGCTCGCCGACCATGTGGTCGTAGCCGCCGTAGCGCTCGGTGTAGAGCTTGGGTCCGCCGAACGTCTCGACCAGCCAGGCCGCCACCCGCTCCGGGTGATCGGGTGCCATCCGGGCGAACAGCGGGGCCAGCAAAGGGTCCTGCGGGACGTACTTGTCGTAGAAGATGTGCGTCATTCGGGTCAGCGCGGGCAATCCGCCGGCCCATTCGTAGAGGGTGGGTTCGGCGGAGGGCGGCGGGTCGGCGAAACCGACGTACCAGTGCATGCCGCTACAGAACGGCTTGTTCCGCGAATGGCCGCACCGGCACAGGCTGTAGTGCTCGGTCGGGGCGCCCGGCCCGCGCGGCTCCGGCTCGCCGTCGGCGCCCGCCAGCGGGATCCCGCCGGTGACCCGGTACGGGCCGTCCAGCGACACCTCGATCGCCGGTTCGCGCTGCTGCGGCGGTGGTTGCCGCCCGTCGAGCAGGTAGTCCAGGGCGCCGGACGGGCAGGCCCGGACGGTTCGCACGATCTCGTCCATCCGGCCACCGGACGGCGCCACGAACGGCTCCTCCCGCTGCCGGAAGACCGCGGACAGCCGGTCGGTGCACAGACCCGAGTGTGCGCACAGGCCGCGGTTGTCGGTCACCGTGACCGGATCGCCGGGATGGTGGTGCCGTTCGTCCGGCACCCGGGCCGGATCCTTGGCGCCGCTGAAGCCGATCCGGGCGTGGCTGCCGTCGCACAGCGGCTTGGTGGCGGACTCGCCGCACCGGCACAGCGCGGTCTGCGGCAACACCGGGATCGGCTCGCCGAGCCGGTCGGTGACGTGGGTCGCGTTGGTCACCAGGTACGGGCCGTCCGGCGCGACCCGGATACCGGTGGGCAACTCGGCCTGGAGCGCCTCGATTTCGGCCACCAGTGCGGCACGGCTCGCGTCGTCGTCGGCGAACAGCCAGGCCAGATGCTGTAGCGCCGCCGCGGCCTCGGGCAGGGCCGGCGGTGGTTCGCCGACGATCTCGGCGCGCAACCGGGTGACGTCCGAGGCGAGTTCGCGGACCGTCGTCGCCGGATCCCGATCGGCGCCGACGGGGTGGGCCGGCTCCGGGCCGGTGGGGTCGCCGCCCAGCGCGAGCAGTGCCTCGGTCAACGGTCGGATCACCGTGTCGCGCAGCGGCTCGGCCGCGTCGGCGTCGGTCATCCGGCCGGTCAGTTCGTGGTCGAGAACCCGGGCCCGAGTCAGCACTGCCCGCAGCCGGACCTCGATGGACGTGCCGGTCATGGCGTGCAACCGATGGGTCGGCTCGACGGGATGATGGGACGGTTGAACACGATGGTCACGCTCGCTACCCCTGTCTTGGTGCGGTGCCGCTCAAGGCCATCCGGGCAATACAATACAGGAGTGTATTGAAATGGAAAGTGCCAGCCGCGGTTCCGGTCGCGCCCGGGACAGTGCGATCGACGCCCGGATCCTGGCCGTGGCCGGACGCCATCTGGCCCGCGACGGCTACGCCGCGATGTCGCTCGCGGCGGTGGCGCAGGAGGCGGGCACCACTCGGCAGGCGCTGTATCGCCGTTGGCCCGGCAAGGCCGAACTCGCCGCGGCGGTGGTCGCCGCGCTCGGCGAGGAGGAGCCCGCCGACCTCGCCGCGGACAATCCGTTCACCGCGCTGGTGGCCGAGCTGAGCGACTTCCAGCGCGGCGTCTCCAAACCCGGCCGCCTCTCCCTCGTCGGCACGATGCTCCAGGACACCACCGACCCGGACCTGCGCTCCCGCTACCGGTCCCGGGTGATCGCACCGCGCCGGGCGCGCCTGCTGGCCACCCTGGAGTCGGCCCGTCGCCAGGGCCACCTCGCGCCCGACGCCGACCTGGAGATCGCCCTGCCGATGTGCACCGGCGCCTGGTACGGCCGCGAACTCGCGGGCGCCCCGGTCCCGGCCGACTGGCCGTACCGCACCGCATCGCTGATCTGGCGCGCCCTCGGCGGCACGATCCCGCCCGGGACGCCACCGACCCCCGAGCCGGGACCGGCGGCGAACGCCGGTTAGCCGACCGCACATCGAGCGTGCGCCCGGGCCGCGCCGCCCGGGGCTACTCCTGCACGTCGCGCGCTCGGCGCGGCAGCAGGAACGCGGCGAGCAGGACGAGGGCGAGCGCGGCCACGACGACCCACAGGGTCTGCTCCAGTGCATCGGTGTACGCGTCGGCCCGATCCGCGCCGCCCGACGCGGCGGCGTCGAAGAAGAGGGTGCCCAGGACCGCGACGCCCAGGGTGGCGCCGAGTTGCTGGTTGGCGTTCAGCACACCGGACGCGGAGCCGGTCTCGTGCTCGTCGACGCTCGCCAGCGCGATGTCGAAGAACGGGGCGAGCACCAGGCCCATGCCGATCCCGACGACCAGCAGGGCCGGCGCGAGTTGCCCGGCGTCGACGCCGGTGCCCACCTGACGCAGCGTCAAGGACAGTGCGGCCACGCCCGCGGCCATCACCACGGCGCCGGCGTGCAGCACGGTACGGCCGAACCGGGGGACCAGTACCGCGCCCGCGGCCACCGCGCCGAGCACCACGCCCAGGGCGATCGGGGTGCTCGCCAGGCCGGCATGGATGGCCGACCAACCCAGGCCGATCTGGAGGAACAGGCCGAACACCAGGATCAGTCCGTTCATCGCGGCGAAGAACACCAGGCCGACCAGCAGGCTGCCGGAGAACGCACGTTTGGCGAGCAGGCTCGGGACCACCAGCGGTGCCCCGCCCGCCCGCGCGATCCGCCGTTGCCACCACGCGAAGGCCGCCAGGACCGGCAGGGCGCCTGCCATCGAGGCGAACGTCCAAGCGGGCCACCCCGATTCGCGCCCCTGGACGAGCGGATACACCAGCAGCAGCAGCGCGGCCGAGACCAGCGCCATACCGATCGGGTCGAGCCCGGGCCGCCGCTTCGCCCGCGACTCGGGCACGTAGCGCAGTGCGCCGAGGATGGCCAGGATGCCCAGCGGCACGTTGATCAGGAAGATCGCCCGCCACCCGGCGCCCGCGGGATCCGCCTCGATCAGCGCGCCCGCCACGATCGGGCCGCCCACCGAGGCCAGTGCCATCACCGGGCCGAACAGGCCGAAGGCCCTGCCGCGTTCCGTCGGTGCGAAGACCGACACCACCACGGAGTACGTCTGCGGAATGGTCAGCGCGGCGAACAGGCCCTGCACCGCGCGGGCGGCGATCAGCAGCCCGATCGACGGCGCGCCCGCGCACATCGCGGAGGTCGCGGTGAAGCCGCCGAGTCCGATCAGGAACATCCGGCGACGGCCGACGATGTCGCCGAGCCGACCGCCGGTGATCAGGCCGACGGCGAAGGTCAGCGTGTACGCCGCGGCGATCCACTGTAGGCCGGTCGAACCGCCGCCCAGATCCGCCCGTACCGACGGCGCGGCCACGCCGACCACGGTCGCGTCGAGCAGATCCATGGTCTCGGCCAGCAGGACCACGGCGAGCGCCGCCCACCGCCGGGGGTCTGGCATGGCCGGCGCGGGGGCCGGGGTCGGCGGTGCCGCCGACGCGAATGTGTTGACGTCCATGACGCTCCCTCGACGAATGGTGTTCGTGAATAACGATCCGCGTTCGGTGTAACGATCGCCGTTCGTTCCAGGAGTCAGTGTTCGGGTCAACTACGCTGTTCGCAACCCCCGATCGAAACAGGACGGCAACAGATGGCGAGAACGTCGCGGACCGGGCCCGGCGTCACCCCCGGCCGACCGCCCACCGACGCGGGCGCCGACGTACCGGACCTGCCCACGCCGCCGTGGCGCCGGGGCCGGGCCAAACCGGTGCGCCCGCCGCTGAACCGGGCGTCGATCGTCCGGGCGGCGCTGGCCGTGCTGGACGAGGGCGGGCTCGAAGCGGTCAGCATGCGGCGGGTCGCCGACGAGTTGGACACCGGTCCGGCGTCGTTGTACGTCCACGTGTCGAGCAAGGAGGAACTGCTCGAACTCGTGCTGGACCACGTGCTCGGCGACGTGGTGATCCCGGTGCCGGACCCCGAGCGCTGGCAGGCCCAACTCAAGGAGGTCGTGCTGGGCTTCCGGGCGGTGCTGGCCGCGCACAAGGACCTGGGCCGGGCGGTGCTGGCGGCGATCCCCTCCGGGCCCAATGCGTTGCGGATCAGCGAAGGGCTGCTGGCCGTCATGCGCGGCGGCGGTGTCCCCGAGCAGGCCAGCGCGTGGGTGCTGGACGTGCTTCAGCTCTACATCTCGGCCGATGTCTACGAGGCCGCGCTGCACCTGTCCCGGTCCGAGCACGGCGAGGATCCGATGGCGATGGCCCAGGCCTATCTCGGCGAGGTCATCGAGGCGCTACCGCGGGACCGCTTCCCGACCCTGACCGCGCTGAAGCCGCACATGACCAGCGGCGGCCGGATGGCCCGGGTCGAATTCGGCCTGGACGTCTTCATTCGCGGCCTGGCCGACATCCCCCGACCCTGACCCGAACAGCGCGCCGCCGCCGACTCGGCGGCCGGCGTCGGTCGGGGTCGGGCGGTGCACGCGGGATCCGGGACGAGAGCCACGCGGACCGGGATCGGGCGAGCGCCTGTCGCCGCAGCCGGGCGGTGACGACCAAGGCCCGGGCGGCGGTCAGGAGTGCGGGGCCTCCATGGTCGGGCGCAGGCGGGCGAGCAGGGCGAACAGGGTCAGGCGCTCGTCGGGGGTGAGGGCGTCGAGTGCGGCGCGCGTGGTCTTCATCTCGCTGCGGATGCGCCGGATCGTGGCGTGGCCCTCGTCGGTGGCCACCACGTTCTTGACCCGGCGGTCCTGGGGGTCGGGCTCGCGACGGACCAGGCCGCGCGATTCGAGCCGGTCCACGATGCCGGTGACGTTCGAGGCGTCGCACACCAGGCGGTCGGCGAGTCCGCGCATCGGCAGCGGACGGCGGAGCAGGGAGAGCGTCTTGGCCTGCACCGAGGTGAGGCCGTGCCGGCTGACCACGGCGGCGAAGTCGTGGAAGTACGCGGTCCCCACGGCGGCCATGGCGTCCATGATCTCGGCCGTGCTCGGGGCGGTGGGATCGACGTCGCCGGCCGTGGTGTCGGAGGTGGGGGCGTCGGTGTCCGCGGTGCTGCTCATGGATCCAAGTTAACGCAAAAAGGTTGAGGACTTCAACCTTTGAACTTGACGTAGCAATTTCCGAGTGTCTACGGTCGGATCCGGCGTATTACTTGAAGGCTTCAACCATCGATGCCGGCAAGCTTCACCTCGCCGCCCGAAGCCGTCCGAAGCCGCCCGAAGTCTCCGTCCCGAGCCCCGCTCGAAGTCCCCCTCCCAGGAAGAGCACCCCGTGAGCCCCACCCCGCCCGGCAAGGGCATCGGCAGCGGTACCGGCCCTGATTCCGGCCCCGGTTCCGCCACCGCCTCCGCCTCCGCCGACAAGCGACGATCCGGTGCCCCGCTGATCCTCGCCCTGGGTCTGGCCGCCATGGTCGTCGCGATGGCGCAGACCCAGGTCATCCCGATCCTGGGGCTGCTCCAGCAGGAGCTGGGCACCACACCCGCCGGCGTCGGCTGGGTGACCACCGCGACGCTGCTGTCCGCGGCGGTGTTCACCCCGCTGCTCGGCCGCTTCGGCGACCAGCACGGCAAGAAGCCGACGCTGATCGGCGTACTGATCGTGATGATCGCCGGCTCCGTGCTGGCCGCGGTCACGTCCTCGCTGCCGCTGCTGATCCTGGGCCGGGTGCTCCAGGGCGCGGCGACCGCGATCTTCCCGCTCGCGCTGTCGATCATCCGCGAGGAACTCCCGGTGGAGAAGCTGCCCGGTGCGATGTCGCTGATCAGCGGCACGCTCGCGTTCGGCAGCGGGCTCTCGCTGGTGGCCACCGGACTGCTCACCCGCGGCGACGACCCGAACTACCATCTGGTCTTCTGGTTCTCCGCGCTCCTGTCCGCCGTCGCCCTGCTCGCGGTGATCCTGCGAGTGCCGGCCAGTCGCACCAAGGCGGGCGGCCGGATCGATCTGCTCGGCGCGGCCACCCTCGGCCTGTTCCTGGTACTGCTGCTCCTGGGCATCTCGCAGGGCCACGAATGGGGCTGGGCATCCGGCCGGACCATCGGCGCCTTCGTCGGGTCCGTGCTGATGGCGGGCGTATGGGTCCGGGTCGAGCGCCGGGTCACCGACCCGCTGGTGGACCTGCGGATGTTCGTACACCGCCCGGTCCTGCTGACCAACCTGGCCGGCCTGTTCGTCGGCTTCGCCGCGTTCAGCCAGTTCATCGGCATCTCCTACCTGGTCCAGATGCCGGAGCGGGTGGCCGGCTACGGATTCACCGCGTCGGTACTGCGGGCCTCGGTCGAATACCTGCTCCCGGGCGCGTTGATCTCGCTGCTCGCGGCCCCGCTGGGCGGCGTCCTGGTGGGCAGGATCGGCGCCCGGGTGACCCTGGCGATCGGCTCGGTGGTGGGTATCGCCGGCTTCGCGTGGCTCGCCTTCGGCCACGGCGCGTCCGCGTCGGTGATCCTCGCGGGCATGCTCACCGGCATCGCGATCTCCTTCGGGTACGCGGCGATGCCCGCGCTGATCGTGGCCAACGTGCCGCACCACCAGACCGGCATCGCCAACGGCATCAACTCCATCTCGCGCAGCGTCGGCAGCTCGATCGCCAGCGCCGTGATCACCTCGCTGCTCGCCTCCAAGTCCGTTCCGGACCTGCCTGCCGGCGTCCCGCCGATCCCGGCCGAGAGCCGGTTCACGCTGAGCTTCGTGATCGCCGGCGTGATGCTGCTCCTGGTCGTCGGGGTGGCGTTGGCGGGCCTGAAGCGGGTACCCGCCAGGGCCGAACCCGTGGCCGTCCCGGTACCGCAGGACCGGCAGTCCGTGGACGCCTGACGGACGAACCGCCGCACGCCGACGGACAGGCCGTCACCGGGACGGACGGACGAGTCGCCACCCGGATGGACGGACAGCCACACCGACAGACGAACCGCCGCACCGACGCCCCGCCTCCCGACCCACTCCCACCGTCGAGAAAGGCCACCTCCGATGACCCCCACCACCAGCCGCGAATGGCACATCCTGGCCCGTCCCAAGGGCTGGCCGAAGGAGGAGGACTTCGCCCTGCGCGAGGTCGAGATCCCGGAACTCGCCGACGGGCAGATGTTGATCCGCAACCTGTTCCTGTCGGTGGACCCCGCGATGCGCGGCCGGATGAACGACGTCAAGTCGTACACCCCGCCGTTCGAGCTGAACAAGCCCATGGAGGGCGGTGCGGTCGGCCGGGTCGTCGCATCCCGGGCGGCCGGCTTCGAGGTCGGCGACGCAGTGCAGCACTGGCTCGGCTGGCGCGAGTACTCCGTGGTCGACGGCAAGGGGGCGGGCGCGCTCAAGGTCGACCCCGACCTCGCGCCGCTGTCCGCCTACCTGGGCGTCCTGGGCATGCCGGGCATGACCGCGTGGGCGGGCCTGCTCGACGTCGCCTCGTTCCGGCCCGGCGACGCGGTGTTCGTCTCCGGCGCGGCCGGCGCGGTGGGCAGCCAGGTCGGCCAGATCGCCCGGCTCAAGGGCGCCTCGCGTGTGATCGGCAGCGCCGGTTCGGCGGACAAGGTCGCGCTGCTCGTGGACGAGTACGGCTTCGACGCGGCGTTCAACTACAAGGACGGCCCGGTCGCCGAGCAGCTCGGCAAGGCCGCGCCCGACGGCATCGACGTGTACTTCGACAACGTCGGCGGCGAGCACCTGGAGGCCGCGATCGGCGCGCTGCACACGCACGGGCGGGTCGCGATGTGCGGCGCGATCGCGCAGTACAACGCCACCGAGCCGACCCCCGCGCCGCGCAACCTGGCGCTGTCGATCGGGAAGCGGCTGCGGCTCCAGGGCTTCATCGTGATCGACCACTTCGGCAGGCGCGACGAGTTCCTCGCCGAGGTCGGCGGTTGGCTGCGCGAGGGCAGGCTCAAGTACCGCGAGACGGTGGTCGAGGGGATCGAGAACAACCTCGACGCGCTCCTGGGCATGTTGCGCGGGGAGAACACCGGGAAGATGGTCGTCGCCCTGCCGGAGTGATGCGGCGAACCGATCCGGACCTGCCGAGGGGCCGCGCGTGGGGGTGGACGCGCGGCCCCTCGGGGCCTTTCCGGAAATGGCAACCCGGGCCGCCGAAGCGGGAGTTCGGGTCAGCCGAGGAACAGATAGTCGGCCTGGTAGGGCACCTCGGCAGTGGGCCGGCTCGCCGGGTCGCACGTGCCGGCCGGCGCCACGCCGCCCTGCGTGTTCAGCCGCAACACCTGGATGGTCGCAGAGAGCAGCCCCGGCTTGCCGGTCCGGGTCGCGTTCAGCACCAACTCGGGGATGTTGCCGTCACCGTTGGGCAACCTGGTCGCCACCGCACCGGTCACCGCGCTGCCGTCCGGAGCGATCCACTGCGGCGGCCCGGCCGTCGGATTCACGAAGCTGTGCTTGAGGTCGCCCTGAAGCTTGGCCGCCACGTCGAGCTGGGTGAACGCGGTGACGCCGTCCTTGGTCGTGCATTGGTAGATCTGCTTGCCGGCGACCACCGACAGGTTCAACGCCGGCGACTTCGGGGTCACCTTCCGCTCCAGCTGCCCGCGCACCGCGCCGCCCGGGAACTCGCCCGTGTGCAGGTTGGTGTAGTAGTTCGCGGGCGTCGCGTCGATCCGCTCGACCACGGCCGGGTCGATCCCCTCCACGGTGCCCGCCAGGCCGGTCACCGACTGCGGCAACCCGCCCCGCGCGTCGAACAGCGGGGCGACCACGTCGCCGTTGCTGCCGGCCGCCGCCTTGTGCAGGTGGCCCAGCGTGGGTGGGGCCACACCGGTCCAACTGAACGACCAGTCGATGCAGTTGCCCCACGGGCGCACCGAGGTGTCGGCGCGGCCGTTCGGGTCGCCGGTCTTCTTGCCCTCGGCGTTCGGCACTTCTTGCTTGCCCGTCGCCTCGGCGGGCAGGGTGCCGTTCTTGAGCACGCTGTTCACGTCGACCGGACGGGCGAGCCCGACCAACTGCCCGCGGATGGCGCCGCCGGGGAACTCGCCGGTGTGCACGTTGAAGTACAGGCTCGCCGGGTCGGCCTTGATCTTCTCCAGCAGCGCGGCATCGGTGACCTTGACGCTCCCGGTGACCGCGTTCGCGGTACCGGGCAGCACCGATGCGAAGAACGGCACCTTCACCTCGCCGTTCCTGCCCTTGCCGCCCAGGTGCAGGTGGGCCGCGGTCGGCGCGCCGATGCCCTCCCAGCGGATCCCGAAGGTCACCTGGTCGCCCTTGATCCGGACCAGCGCGGTGCCCTTGCCGTCCTTGTCGCCGACCGCCGCATTGCCGCCGGGGACCTCGTTCGCGCCGGACAGGCCCGCGGCGAAGAAGGTCTCCTCGCCGGTCGCGGGCTCGGCCGCGCCGGTGGTGGTGCGGTCGGAGGCGGGGACCGCGCCGCCGTGCTCGGAGCCGTGTTCGGTGCCGTGCTCCGAGCCGTGTTCGCCGCCGGGCGAGCCGGGGTCGTTGGCGCCCCTGGCCACGTTGACCGAATCGGTCTTCGTGGTACCGGACTTGGTGTCCGAGGACGAGCAACCGGTGACGGTCAACGCGAGACCGGCGGCGAGGGCGATGGTGGGCAGCGTGTACCTGCGTACGGACATGACGTGTCTCCCCGAGGACATGGGTCGGTGAATTCGTGTGCCTGGAAGGGCCGGGCCTCGTCCGCGTCGATGGCGCGGGGGCGCGCGGGCCGGTGGTGGTGCCGGGTACTGCGGTGCTGCGGGTTACCTGCGGTGTGGCTCGGTAACTCGGCCGTGCCGCCCGGCGGTTGACCGGGATGGCGCCGGCCGGGACGGCGTCTCGATCGACGTGCCCCACGGTCGGGTCGGCATCGACGGCGCGGGCGGGCCGTCGGTGCTCGGGTCGATCAGTTGCCGTAACCGCCGCTGCCGGTCGAGGGCTTGTCGGTCTGCGGCGCCGTGCTCGCCGCGGCGCCGGCCTTCTTGCCGTCGGGGGTCACCGCGAACCAAGTGCCGTTCACGCCCTGGCCCTTGGTGTCACCGGGCTTGGCGTCGGCTGCGAACCGGTAGACCGGCCAGCCGCCGATGGTGACCTGGGTGCTGCCGTCGCCGCGGGTGACGCTGCCGACCGCGGACTGCTCGACGCCGTTGACCGTCACACCGCCGGTGGTGGTGACCGCGGGCCACTTCACGAGGCAGTCGCCGTCGCAGTTCGACTTGGCCGGCTTGGCGGTGTCCTTGTCGAAGCGGTACAGGGTGAAGCCGGCGTCGTCGGTGACGATCGCACCGAGCTTGGCGTCGGTGCCGGCCTTCAGCACGGCCTTGCCCGCCGTGCCGTTCGCGCTCTGGCCGGGTGCGGCGGGTGTGCCGGGCGTGGTCTGCGCGGGCCGGGACTGCTGCGTGGTGGCGTCGGCGGCCTTGCCGTCGTCCTTCGAGTCGCTGCCACAGGCGGACAGACCCAGGCCGAGCGCGCCGGCGACGGCGACTGCGGCGATGCTGCGGGTGCTGAAAACAGGCATGGTGAACCCCCGGGAGATGATCGATGGTTTTGACGAACGGCGTTACGGGAGACGGGTTTTGGGTCCCGTTCCCGAGTCGGCCGGTGCTGGTGCCGGTCGTTGCGCGAGCCTTGTTGCGCGTCGACATCCAGCAGTACGGGGGAGGGGTCGAAGAGGGTTCAACGTCGCCGAAAGTTTTTTTCGAGGATTGCCGACCGAATCCGAACCGGCCCCGGCGAAAACCTTCGCCGGGGCCGGAAAGTGCAGGTGGGCGGCCTACCAGGCGGCCGGTGCGTAGTCCTTGAGGAAGCAGCCGTACAGGTCCTCGCCGGCCTCGCCGCGCACGATCGGGTCGTACACCCGCGCGGCGCCGTCGACCAGGTCGAGCGGCGCGTGGAAGCCCTCGTCGGCGAGCCGCATCTTCTGCGGGTGCGGGCGCTCGTCGGTGATCCAGCCGGTGTCCACGGCCGTCATCAGGATGCCGTCGGAGAGCATCTCCTCGGCGCTGGTGCGGGTCAGCATGTTCAGCGCGGCCTTGGCCATGTTGGTGTGCGGGTGGCCCGGGCCCTTGTAGCCGCGGCTGAACTGGCCCTCCATCGCGGACACGTTGACCACGTACTTGCGGCGGGCCTTGGCCGCGGCCATCGCCGGGCGCAGCCGGCTGACCAGGACGAACGGCGCGGTCACGTTGCACAGTTGCACTTCGAGCAGTTCCACCGGGTCCACCTCGTGCACCCGCTGCGTCCAGCTGTTCACCGGGTCCAGGTCGGGCACCAGGCCGCCCGCGTCGATCGCGGTGCCGGTCTCGATCCGGGCCGGCGAGGCCGAGCCGCTGGTCAGCGCGAGCGCGGTGAGCGCCTGCGGGGTCAGCGCCTGGTCCTCCGAGCGGGACTGGCCGGGCAGCAACACGTGGCCGCTGCCGCCGATGTGGCCGAACGAGACCATCTCCGGCAACTCGCCGGCCGGCAGCGGCGCGGCCTCGGCGGCGGCCAACGCGGCGTACGCCTGCGGGGTCCGGCGGACCGTCTGTGCGGCGTTGTTGATCAGGATGTCCAACGGCCCGGCCTCGGCCACCGAGTCGGCCAGGGCGACCACCTGGGCCGGGTCGCGCAGGTCTATCCCGGCGATCTTGAGCCGGTGCAGCCAGTCCGCGCTGTCCGGCATCGCGGCGAACCGGCGGATCGCGTCGTTGGGAAAGCGGGTGGTGATCGTGGTGTGCGCGCCGTCGCGGAGCAGCCGCAGTGCGATGTACATGCCGATCTTGGCCCGGCCGCCGGTGAGCAGGGCGCGGCGCCCGGTCAGGTCGGTGCGCTGGTCGCGGCGGGCCCGGTTCTCGGCGGCGCACTCGGGACACAGCTGGTGGTAGAAGGCGTCCACCTCGCGGTAGCGCTTCTTGCAGATGTAGCAGGCCCGGGCGCGTTCGAGCACGCCGGCGATCTCGGTCGTGGTGACCGTGGTCAGGGCGATGCCCAGCGTCTCGTCGTCGATCCGCCCCGGCGCGCCCGTCGCGGTGGCGGCGGTGACCGCCTCGTCGTTGGCGATCACCCGGTCCCGGCGCTCCTTGCGCCGCCGCTCCTTGACGCTCTTGTAGATGGCGGCGGTGGCCCGCCGGATCCGCACCGCGTCCGGGTGCTCGACGTCCAGGTCCTCGACCTCGGCGAGCACGCTCAGGCACAGCTCCATACGCGCGGGGTCGATCCCCTCCGCCACGCTCGTGTCCGCCTGAATCTCGCTACTCGCTGTCATCGCCGTTGCCGTTTCCTGTGTTCGCCGCCACCACAAAACCCCGGCGAAACTCTACGTCGTGCCGGGACCTGGACCAATTCCCGCGCCCGCGGGCCCGGGTGCGCCGGCGTTCGGGCACTCGCGCATCACGCACCGCCACGGCGCCGGTGCGGGCGGCGCGCGCCACGGCTTGCCGGCCCCGCGCGGTGCCGGCGCGTCGGCGCGGACCCCTCGACCGCGCGAGTCGCGCCCCCGGACCCCCCGTGTGGCCCGGGGGCGCGACGTTCTCGGGCGTGGCTCAGGTGCGGGACCAGCCGTAGGTGCGCTCGACGGTGATGCGGATGACGACGCGGTGCTCCGCGGCCATCACGGCGCGGTACTCGGTCCAGTCCGGGTGCTCGCCGACGATCCGGCGGTAGACCTCGACCAGTTCGTCGGCCGTCGGATCGTCGGGGGAGCGGCATTCGGCGCCGATCTCGGCGAGGCCCTCGGCGACCAGGTAGCCGGCGTAGTCGGGAGCGGTGACCAGGAAGCTCGCGCGCGGGTCGCGGGCCAGGTTGCGGGTCTTGGCCCGGTCCGCGGTGGCCGAGATGCGGATCAACCGGCGGTCCGGCTCCCAGAGGTAGGAGACCGGGGAGAGCTGGGGGCGGCCGTCCCGCTTGAGGGTGGTGAGGACGCCGCGTCGGTCGGTGCCGAGGAGTTCCGTGTCCATGGGTGCGGGCTCGCCTTCGTTACGGGCCTCAGCGTCAGCCGGGGCAGGAACCAGTGGGCCAGTGGCCCGATGGAGAGGGTGAACACGACCGTGCCGATGCCGACCGTCCCGCCCAGCAGCACACCCGCCAGCAGGACGCTCGCCTCGATCACGGTGCGGCCCACCCGGATCGAATGGCCGCGGGCGGCCCACCCGGTCATCAGCCCGTCGCGCGGGCCCGGGCCCAGGCCGGCGCCGATGTACAACCCGGTGGCGATCGCGGTCACCAGGACGCCGGCGACCAGCAGCGCCGCCCGCACCGGCAGGTTCTCCGGCGCCGGCAGCAGCCCCAGCAGCGCGTCCACCACCAGGCCGACCACCACGACGTTGGCGATCGTGCCGATCCCGGGTCGTTGCCGCAGCGGGATCCACAACAGCAGCACCAGGACGGCGGTGCCGATCACGATCCGCCCGAACGGCAGCCCGGTGCGCTCCGCGACGCCTTCGTGCAGCACGTTCCAGGCGTCCAGGCCCAGCCGTGCCCGCACCATCAGCGCGATGCCGACACCGAACAGGGCCAGGCCGAGAAACAGCCGGACCAAGCGATTCGGCAGGCGATCGAGTGTGCTCACGGAGCATCCGGCCTTCCTGGGCACACCGCCGGCGCCGACGTCACGGACATCGGGGACGTCGAGTCGGCGGAAGTAGTTGATGTGTCATGTAGATCGTCCCGGGCAGGTACATGACATGTCAAGTAGCTGCTAGATTGGCGGCCATGGCCCGTATCGAGGAGACACCCTGGCTCGACCCGGGGCAGCAGCGCGCGTGGCGGGGATATCGCCGATTGCGGCTGCTCGTGGACACCCGGGTGGCTCGTGATCTGGCCGTCGACTCGGGTCTGTCCGATCCCGACTACGACGTGCTGTCCGAACTCTCCGAGGCGGCCGGACATCGGCGCAGGCTGGGCGAGTTGGCGGAGCGCATGTTGTGGTCGCAGAGCCGGATGTCGCACCACGTCAAGCGCATGCAGCAGCGCGGCCTGGTCCGGCGCGAGGAGTGCGCGCGGGACGGGCGCGGCGCCGAGGTCGTGCTGACCGCCGAGGGACTGCGGGTGATCGAGGAGGCCGCGCCGCGGCACGTCGCCTCGGTCCGACGGAACCTGATCGACCTGCTCAGCGCGGAGCAGATCGCGATGCTGGAGCAGATCGCCGACACCGTGGTCGAGCGCATCGAACCCCGCACCTGACCCGCGGCCCGGACGCCCGCCGGCACCCGGGACGCCCACCCGCGGCCCGCACGGGCGCGAGCCGCCCGCGACCGAGGGCGTGGGCGGCGCGCGGGAGACGGCCTCCGCCCGGGAATGCCTCGACGGTGACCGTGTTGCCGCGCGACCCGATCTCCCCGGCGCGGGCGACGCCCGTCAGGCGCCCTGCGCGTAACCCTTGGCGACGTGTTCGAGCCACCACTGCGGCGCGGCGTTCATCAGCGTGCCGAAGTCCCAGTAGTCGTGCCAGCGCACGATCTTCCCGTCCCGGAACTCGTGGATCGACACGAACGGCAGGACCACCTGCTCGCCGCTCTCCCAGTGCCACTCCTCCGCGTGTTCGGTGACCACCAGATCGCCTTCCGCGACGGTGCTCCTGTGGTGATGGATGTAGCCGGTGAGCATCTCCAGGCCCAGCCGCAACCGGGCCTCGACGGCGGCCGGCCCGGTCGCGCCGGGTCCGGGCGCAGCGACGTCCGTGTAGTGGCCGTCGGCGGCGAAATAGGCCGCGACCTTGGCGAAGTCGCGGGCGTACAGGTCCTGCCAGAACTGCTCGATCAGCCGCTTGTTCGCGGTCGCGTCACTCATGGCGCGCACCCTACGCACGGGCGCCGAAACTAAACAGAGGCAAGCTTCTCGGTGGCAGGCTTCTCGGCGCGGGGTCAGCTCCGGTCGAGCAGCAGCGCGGTGAGCAGCGGCGCGTCCGGCCAGGCCGGACGCAGGTCGCCGAGCACCCGGTAGCCCCACCGCTCGTAGAGCGCCAGCACCCTCGGGTGGGTCGGATCCACCAGCAGGGTCACCCGCTGCTCGGTCCGGGCCGCCAGCAGCGTGTCGTGAATGGTGCGGGCCGCGCCCGAACCGCGCCACGGTTCGCGGACCATCAGCTCGTTGAGCGCGAACGTGCGCCGACCGTCCTCCTCGATGTCCACCGCGGGTACCGGATCGGTCAGTCCGATCCACCAGCGCGCACCGGCCTGGAGTGTGTAGCCGAACGCGTAGCCTACGGGGACGTCCCGGCTCCAGCCCACCACGCACTCGAAGCCCGGTGCGGCGGCGTAGCCGGCCAACCGCTCCGCGAAGCTGTGCACCGAGTGGAAGGGGCGGTCCAGATCGGCCGCGTACACCTCCGCGTAGACGTCGAGCAGCACCTGCCGGATCTCGTCGAGGTCGCCGCCCCGGTGATGGGTCCGCTCGATCTCGGTAGCCACGCTTCCTCCAGGTAGAGGTCATCGGCCCCCGGGCGGATCTTCCCCCGCCCCGCGCACGCCCACGCTCCGACGCCCTGATGAACCGTCAACGACCTTGCCCGGTACGGAAATACTCGACGCGGACCGGGTTCGCATGATCCCCTGCCGGTATGGCTGACCCCCTCCACGAACGCGACCTCGCCCGGCCCGCCCTCGACCTGGTGGCCAGGGCCGCCGGGCCCTATCTGGAGGCGCTTCCCGAGCTGCCGGTCCGGGATCCGGCCGCCGACGTGCTCTTCGACCGGCTGGGTGGACCGCTGCCCGAGCGCGGCGACGGCACGCTGGCCGGCGTCGAGGAACTGCTCGACATCGGCACCCGCGCCGCGATGCAGTCCTCGGGGCCCCGGTTCTTCCACTTCGTCGTCGGCGGCGCCACGCCCGCCGCCCAGGCCGGCGACTGGATCACCGCGCTGCTGGACCAGGCGGGCGGGCTGTGGGCCGCGTCGCCGCTCGCGACCGAGGCCGAGACGGTGGTGCTCGGCTGGCTCAAGGACCTGTTCGGGCTGCCCGACGCGTACGGCGGCGTGCTCACCCCGAGCGCCACCCTCGCCAATCTGACCGCGCTCACCTGCGCGCGCCACTGGTGGGCCGGGCAGCACGGCGTCGACGTGAGCGCCGACGGGCTCGCCGGACTGCCGACCATGCCGGTGCTGGCGAGCGGATACGTGCATCCCAGCAACCGCAAGGCCTTGCAGATCCTGGGCTGCGGGCGGGACACGCTGCGGGTGTGCGCGCGTGATGCCGCGGGCCGGGTGGACATCGACGCGATGGAGCGGGCGCTGATCGAGATCGACGGACCCGCGGTGCTGATCGCCACCGCGGGCGAGGTCGACACCGGCGACTTCGACCCGATCGACGCGCTCGCCGACCTGGCCCGGCGCTACGGCGCGTGGCTGCACGTGGACGGCGCGTTCGGCCTGTTCGCCGGCGTCTCGCCACGGCTGCGCCATCTGGTCCGCGGCGTCGAGCGGGCGCACTCGGTGGCCTCCGACGGGCACAAGTGGCTCAATGTGCCCTACGAGAGCGGCTTCGCCTTCGTGCGCGACGCCGAGCTGATGGGCAGGGCGTTCGGCGCGTGGAACGCCCCGTACCTGCCCGGTGCCGGCGACACGCACCTCAACTACGCCGCACTCGGGCCGGAATCCTCGCGCCGGGCCCGGGCGTTGCCGATCTGGGCCACGCTGCGCGCGTACGGCAGGTCCGGATACCGGGCGATGATCGAGCGGCACCACGACCTGGCGACCCACCTCGGCACGCTGGTCGAGCAGGCCCCGGATCTGGAACTGCTGGCCCCGGTCCGGCTGTGCGTGGTGTGCCTGCGCTACCGCCCGGACGCGGCGCTCGGCGAGGCCGAACTCGACGAGCTGAACCGCCGGCTCGGCGCCGAACTCAACGAGGACGGTCGGGTGTACGCCGGCACCACCGTGTACGAGGGCCGGGTCGCGCTGCGACCGGCGATCGTGAACTGGCGAACCACCGCGCCGGACGTCGAACTGTTCGCGCACGTGGTCCGGGAGATCGGTGCGCGGGTGACGGCGGACCTGCGTGCGGGTGTGCCGGCGCGCGCCGAGGAGCCGGCCCCGAGCGGCGACGCAGGCGCCCTCGAATAACTTTGCGACCGCACCGCGTGAACCGAGACTTCCGGGGCAGACGTCCGGGCGGAGGTGGTTCAAGATGATTCCGCTGCTTGTAGTGCTTTTGCTCGCTTTGATCCTGTTCGGTGCAGGATTCGCCCTCAAGGCTCTCTGGTGGATAGCCATCATCGTATTGGTGCTGTGGGCCCTCGGGTTCGTCTTCCGCAGCGCCGGCGCGGGTGGTCGTCGCGGGCGTTGGTACCGCTGGTAGCCGACGCGTCGCCGAACCACCGGAGACGGGGCCCGTCCAGGCGGCGGGCCCCGTCGCCGCGCCCGGAATCGGTCGATGCGCCGCGTGCCCCATCGGGCACGACGTGCCGTCGAAACGATGTTGCGCAAGGGTCTGGACGGCGGAACGGTAGGAGTACTTTGGGGAGACCGAGGGCACCTCGTATGCCGTCATCCATGGCGGCGTCGTCTGCGGCGATCCGGACATCCGCGCACCAGACCGACCAGAGGATTCGAACCCATGTACTCACAGCACTCGATCGCGGGACACCGCCGAAGCGCTCGACCGGAGACCACGGTCGAGATGACCTACGGCCTGGCCTGCACGATGTGCGGCCGCGACCTGCGGGCCACGGCGGAGCGACCCGCGCACGACGCGGTGCCGGTCGGACACGTGGAGGGGCGGCAGACCTTCGCGTGCCGAGGAGTGTGCGCCCGGTTCGCGAGCGGTTCGGCGGACGGGATCGCCGAGGAACCGGTGCCCCTGGACGAGCGGGTGGCGGCCTTCCCGACCGAGTGAGGTCCGCGAGGCCGACCCGGCGACCGCCCGATCCCGTGCGGCGAATCGGCGATCGGTCGACCCGATGCATCGAAACACGGCATCGGGGGACCTTTCCGATATGCCGGACCGCATCGCCACGACAGTCGAGGGACGCTCGCTGACGCTCACCCACCTGGACAAGGTGTGGTGGCCCCAGACCGGATACACCAAGGGCCAGGCGCTGGACTACTACGCCAGGCTCGCCCCGGTCCTGCTCCCGCACGTCGCCGGACGCCCGGCCACGTTCATCCGCTATCCGCACGGCGTGGACGGCGGCGGCCGCTTCTACAACAAGAACGTGCCGGCGGGCGCGCCCGACTGGGTGCGCACGATCGAGGTGATCGGCCGGGACGAGAACAGGCGGCACGTCGACGTCGACTCGCTGCCCACCCTGATGTGGGTGGCCAATCTGTCCGCGATCGAGCTCCACGTGCCGCAGTGGGGCGCCGACCCGGACGGCCACGACCGGCTCGTGCTCGATCTGGACCCCGGGCCCGGCGCGGGTCTGCCCGAGTGCCGCCGGGTCGCGCTGCTGGCCCGCGACCTGCTCGCGGCGGACGGGCTGACCTGCGTGGTCAAGACCTCGGGCAGCAAGGGGCTGCACCTGTACGCGGCCCTGGAACCGACACCGGAGGCGGCGGTCGGCGCGTACGCCAAGGCGCTCGCGGTGCGCCTGGAGCGGGAGCATCCCGAACTGGTCGTGCATCGGATGGCCAAGAACCTGCGCACGAACCACGTGTTCGTGGACTGGAGTCAGAACGCGAGCGCGAAGACCACCGCCGCGCCGTACACGCTGCGCGCGCAGCCCGAACCGACCGTGTCCACGCCGGTGTCCTGGGCCGAGATCGAGTCGGACGCGGACCTGGTGTTCGGCCCGGCGCAGGTGCTGGAGCGGGTGGAGCGGGACGGCGACGGATTCGCGCCGTTGCTCGCCGCGGAGACGACCGGCCGGCTGCCGTAGGCGTCACCGGGCGCGGGGTTCGCGGCGGAGGGGCGTCCGCGGGCGCCCGCGGGGCTTCTCCGGGGATTCCACCGGGCAAGCGGCTCGCGGACCCCGGTACGCCGGGCGCGGGGCCGCTCGGCCGGTCGGGTGTGATTCAGTCCTCGGCCAGGTCCGGGCGCAGGCGGTGCCAGGAGGGATGGCGCAACAGGCCCGCGCGGGTGCGCATCGCGTACCGGACCTCGCCGACCAGCCGCGGCAACACCCAGTGCGCGCCGACCACCGGCGGGCGCGGTGTGAACGGACACGTGTCGGTCGCGGACACCCGCAGGAACTCGCCGAGCACCTCCCGGTCCCGATCGCCGAAGCCGGTGCCCACCGCGCCGACGTAGCGCAACAGCCCCTCCTCGCGCACCCCCACCAGCAGCGCGCCGGGCAACCCGGTGAGCCGACCGCGCCCGGGCAGCCAGCCGCCCACGATCACGTCCAGGGTCTGCACGTGCCGGATCTTCACCCAGTTCGACGAGCGCCGGCCGGGTGTGTACACCGAGTCCAGGCGCTTGCAGACCAGCCCCTCCAGTCCCTCCGCCCGGGTCGCCGCGAGCGCCGTTTCGCCGTGGCCGACCAGCGCGGCCGGCGTCGACCAGTGCGGGCCGCGTAGATCGAGCCCTTCGAGCGCCCGGCGCCGATCGGCGTACGGGCGGTGGATCAGCGACCTGCCGGCCAGGAACAACACGTCGAACAGCAGCAGCCGCACGGGCACCCGATCGCGCATCCGAGCGGCCTCGGCCGGGTGATCGACCAGTGCCATCCGGGGCTGTAGGCGTTCGAAGTCGCTGTGTCCGCGCTCGTCCAAGGCGACCACCTCGCCGTCCAGCACGGCCGAGCGGGTACCGAGCACCGTGCGCAGTGCGTGCAACTCGGGATAGGCCGCGGTGATGTCCGCTCCCGAGCGCGAGCGCAACACCACCGTGCCGTCCCCCGGGAGGTAGCCGACACACCGTTGACCGTCCAACTTCGTCTCGTACGCCCAGCGATCGTCCTCGGCGGCCGGCGGCAGCCCGCCCGTGGTGGCGAGCATGGGCGGATACACCGGCAGATCGGCCATGGGGTGAACGTGGTCGGCACGGCCGCCCGGTACACGCCGGGTCCCCCGAACGGTCCAGGTGCCGCCCGGCGGGGTGCGCCGGACGGAACGCGGACCGCGCGGGCCGGGCCGGGCCGAGACCGGGTCCGCGCTCGGCCGCCCCCGGCGGATCGGCGGGCCGGCGGGTCGATGGGTCAGCGGGTCAATAGGGCCTCGATGGTGGAGCCCGGGGTTTCCGGGGACCAGGTGGGGTCGCAGCCGGCGAGGGCGGCGAATATTCGGGTCCATCGGGTCGGGTCGGTGCCCGGGTGGGCTTCGAGCAGTGCGGCGATCTCCGCGCGGGCCTCGTCCGCAGCGGCGCGGATGGCGGGTTCGACGCCGATGCGGTGGCCGGCCTCGGCGATCCAGCGCAGCACCGAGCCGGCGGCGCGGGCGACATGGACCAGGTCGTGGCCGGTCAGCAGACCGGCCGTGACCAGGTCGTCCAGGTGGGTGTACCAGGTGGCGTCGCCCGGGTCGCTGCCCCCGAAGGCCACCGAGGCCCGTGCCTGCTCCGGGGCCAGGGTCGCGGCGCTGCGGGCCACCTGGTAGTGCAACGGGCCCAGTTCCATCAGTCGCGCGGGCGAGTCCGGCTGGAGCACGAGGCGGTTCAGCACCGCCGCCGGGAACGGCTCCCGCTCGTGCTCGGCGACGATCAGGTCCCAGTCGCGCAGATACGGCAGGTCGAGCACCTCGTTGGTCTCGGCTGCCCCGGAGCACCTGCGCAGCTTGGCCACCAGTTTGTCGCCGGCCCGCTCGCGGTCGATCCGCTCGGTGAGCGCCGCGTCCGGATCGGCCGTCGCGAGTGCCTTGAGCACCACCCGGCCGGCGGTCGCGCCGAGCACGCCCTGCTCCACCAGGTCGCCGATCCGGTCCGTGCCGCCGTACCGCAACAGGCCTCGCAGGCCCAGGAGTCGGTCCAGCAGCGACGCCTTCTTGCCCAACTGGCGCAGCGCGTGCTCGATCAGCTCCGGGTCGGCCGCCTCGACCTTGATCCGCAGCGCCGGCAGCACCGACGCGGTGGGTCGATGGTCGGCCGACAACCGCTCGCGCAACGCCGGATCCAGCGGGAGCAGATCCGTGGGCCCGTTCGCGGGCCGACCCTGCGGCACCCGGGACAACACCGCGCGGCGCACCGCGACGTCCTCGCGCACCAGCGGTGACCCGTACAGGTCCGCGTTCAACCGCGGGTCGTCCAGCCGCAACAGCCGGTTCCGGACCACCGGATCGCGGTGCCGGGCCGCCAGGATCCGCAGCCCGGCCCGGTCGTTCGCCAGGAACGGGTACTCGTCCAGCGCGGGCGCGTGGTGCTCGACGTGGCGTGCGTACGCCGTCAGCGTCGGATAGGCGTGCTCGCCGAAGCGGGGCAGCAGGACCGCGAGCGCCTCGGGTGACGCACGCAGCAGCAGGTCGCCCGCCGGCCACCGCCAACCGCGCCAGATCCGCCAGGAGTTCTCGTGGGCCGCGGCGAACTCGATGGTGATCGGCGACCGGACCGGCTCCCAATCGCCGGCCCCGTCGTCACCGCCGTCGACCGTCGACTTCACGGCCGCGTCCAGGAGTTCGGGCAACGAGCGGTCGCCGGCCGAACCCATCGCGGTCAGCGCGGCCAGCCAGCGGTCCGGGTCGACGCCCAGCCGCTCGGCGACCAGCGCATCGATCGCCCGGTTCAGCGGACCCGCCAGGACCCGCGATCGCCACCTCCTGGGCAGCGGGGTCAGGGTCCGCGCGGGCAGCACGCCGAGCAGCTCGATCGGCCCGACGATGCCGTGCCGGTAGACACCCTCGGCCAGGAAGTCGCCGCCGCCACGCTTTGCTTCGTAGTACTCGCCGACCCAACTCAGAAACGAAGCGGGGTCGGCCGGGCTCGGCCAGGTGTCCCTGGTCGGGTACTGCTCCGGGCGTTCGGCGGGGGTGCCGGCCAGGATCGAGGCGATGCGATCCCTCGTCGGCTCCTCCAGGTCCTTGTTCTCGGCCATCGCCGCCAACACCTCGGGCTCGCCGAGGTCGATCAGGTCGTTGGCCACCGACTCGTCGAACACCCGGCGCCCCAGGGCCACCCGCGGCTCCACCGAATCGCTGCCGAAGCACGCCTCGTAGAGCCAACTCGGGTATTCGAAGCCCGGCGCGTCGATGATCCGCACCGACGCCAGTGCCGCGAGTACGCTCGGATCCGTCGGCACCGGAACCGACTCCGGCCCCGATTCCGGCCCCGAACCGGCACCCGCCGCCATCGTGCGCAGCAGATGCACCGCCACCAGCCGGGACGTGCGATCCTGCTCGACGGCCCGGACCGCACGGCGGCGGACCGTCGGCTCCGGCGCGGACACCGGCTCCTCGCTCGCGGTCTCGGCCGCCTCGCGCCGCGCGATCTCCAGCGCGACGGCGTCCGCGCGAGCGAGTTCCTCGGCCCCGGGACGCGGACCCGCGGCCTGGCCGGCCAGCACGATCAGCTCGGCGAGCGACCCGGCGAACCCGTCGACCATGGCGACCGCGACGGCCAACGCGTCGGTGTGGCCCGCGAGATGCTCCCGGCTCAGCTCGGCCAGTCGGGCCCGCAGCGGAGCCAGCACGGTCTCCGGGTTCAGCCCGTGCGCGGACGACACCACGGCCTGCGCCGGGTGGGCCACGTCGACCAGCCGGACCGGATCCAGCAGACCGTGCTCCACCGCCTCGTTCACCCAGCGCTCGTCCCGGTCGAAGGGCTCGGTGCGCAACCACTCCAGCGGCGGGGTGTCGATCGCCCGGCGCACGTGCGTGCGCAGGGCGTTGACCATCGCCAGGCGCAGGTACGCCCGATCCTCGTCGGTGGCGTGCTCGTGTCGGATCAGGTCGTCGATCGCTTCGTAGGCGAACGGCTGCTCGCGGTTGGCCGCCATCAGCAGCGGGAAATCGTGCGCGTACGGCTCGTGCACCAGGTCGCGGACCGTGGTGCGACTGGTCCGGGTCTGGAAGCGGTGCGGCAACGTGGCCGGATCCTCGTAGGGTTCGCCGCTCGCGCGCAGGTCGGCCAGGCCGTCCTCGGCCTTGAGCGCGGCCTCCACCCGCTTGCGGATCTGCGCCGCGGTGCCGGTCCCGGTGGTGTCCAGGAGCGTGCGTACGCCGGCCGGGCCGTGGCGCTCCCACACCTTGATGTAGGCGTACTGCTGGGCGACCTTGCGGCAGCCGAACCCCAGCGCCCGCGCGGCCAGTTCCGGTTCGCCGCAGGCCACCAGCGGAAGCAGGGTGCGCCGGTCGCCGTGCGCGAGCAGATCGCCGCGCAGGCCCGGGTCCAGCGGTGTGCGTCGGGCGATGGTGCGGCGCATCGACGGGGTCGAGCGCATGCCGAGATACGCGGCGGCGTCCACGGCCGGGACCCGCTTGGCGACCAGGCGGTCGAGTTCGCGGATGTCCAGGCCGATATTGCGGGCCAGCGCCTCCCACGCGCGCGGGTCGGTCGAGGTGATCGCCGCCTCGCGCACGTGCTGTGGGAGCACGCCGCTGGAGAGCAGGTCGCGCACCAGGCCGTCGGCCAGGTCGGGCAACAACGCGCGCAGGTCGTCCGGGTCGGCCGAGACGAGCAGGTGCCGAAACGGCTTGGTCAGCGTCGGGGGCGGGCCGCCGACCTGCTCCGGCGGCCCGGTGACGGTGCCTGCCGCGATGCCCGCGAGCAGGGTCGGCAGCGCGTCGCGGTGCCGGGGCAACACCGCACGCAGGGTGTTCCAGCGGTCCGCGCGGGTGCCCAGGTGCCGGTGCAACAACTCGCGCAATTCGGCGCAGTCCGGGAGTTCGACCAGCGTGGCGACCGCCGTCCGGGCGGGGCTCACCTCGTTGAGCACCCGGGCCACGTCGGCGGGCTCGGCCAGGTCGCGGGTGAGCGCGGCGATCCGGGTCAGCGCGGGGTGCCGGGGAGTGCCGATCGCCGCCCGCAGCACCGCGAGCGTCGGCCGGGCCACCGGGCCCACCGCCGTCGGATGCGCGGTGTACAGCGCGACGAGCAGGTCGTCGGGGCAGTCCGGGTCGGCGGCCAGGAGTGCGGCGGTGGCCTCCGGCAGCGGCTCGCGCCGGTGCTCGTTCCGCAGCGCGGCCCAGTCGATCTCCCGACGCCAGGGCGACGGATGAACCCCGGCGCGCAATTCGGCGATCAGCCCGGCGGGACCCTCGGCCTCGGCCACCGCGGCGGCAAGCCGGGCGACCTGCGCCTCGGTTGTGCCGTCGGCGGCCTCCGTCGTCTCGGCCGGCCGGCCGGCGAGCGCGGCCACCTCGGGCCGCACGTGGCGCAGCGCCTCGGGCAGCAGGTCGGCGCCGCCGTGCCGGCTCAGCGACAACAGGCCGCGCAGTTCCTCGGCGGCGGTCAGGGTGCCGGCGCACGCGCGCAGCGCGGGCGCGACCAGATCGGGTCGTTCGGCGACCACGGCGGCGGCCGGCCCGCGCGGCGGCTGCCCCGCCGCGGACTGTGCGAGCAACTCCTCGTGCAGTGCGGTCAACGGATGCGGGGTCTCGGTGTAGCGGCCGGGGGCGAGCACGGCCCGGCGCATCCAGCCGGTGGCCTCGGGATGTGCGTAGACGATCCGGTCGACCACCGGGTCCGGTTGCTCCAGGAGCGCGGCCAGGTCGGCCGGGGTGAGCAACCCGCCGTTGCGCGCGAGACTGCGGCGTACCCACGGGTCGGGGTCACGGGCGGCGAGCGCCCGCACGCCCGGTGTCGGCCGGTCGCCCAGGAGTGCGCCGATCACGTCGTCGCCGACGCGATGGCGGATCCGGCCGAGGTCGCCGACGGCGGCGCCCTCGAACAGCAGTCCGATCAGAAGGGCCTTGTTCGCGACCTGTACCCGTGACACCACTCACCCCGTACTCGCCCGTTCCGCTTGCGGGTTACACCCCATCACAGCGTCCGGACATCGGGCGCGCCGGCCCCGCCGCGTGGCCGCCCGGTCCGGACGCGGACCCGGGTCGACGTGTCGACCTGCGGTGGTTACGGGTACAACCGATCGAGTCCTCCCGAGTAGTACGGCCTGTCCGGATCTTGGTCGAGCACGTACTGCGTCGCGATCCGCCCTGCCTGGTGGGGTTCCGGGGCATTCCCGGGGCCGATGGGTGGCAGGGCACGGTCGGGGCGCATTACCGGCCGTGGACGGGTCATGTCCAGGCGGAGGCCATGCCCGGCGGGTTCGCCCGCTCGAAAGGACGGTTCGGTGATGACCACTCTGGGTGTCGAGGAGGAGTACCTGCTCGTGGACCCGGTCAGCGGGCTGCCGGTACCGGCGGCCGAGCGGGTCCGGGCCGAGGTGGGTCTGCGGCCCGGGTTCGACCTCGGCGACGTGCAGCCCGAGTTACTGAAGGCGCAGTTGGAGGTGGCGACGCCGGTGTGCTCCTCGCTCGACGAGATCGGCGGGCACCTGTACCGGATGCGGCACGAACTGTCGGCGGCGGCCGAGCGGATCGGTTGTCGGATGGTCGCCTGCGGTACCGCGCCCGCGGGCAACGGGAAGCCGATGGAGATCAGCGAGCATCCGCGCTATCTCGCGATCGCGGAGAACGCCCGGCGCCTGGCCGACGTGCAACTCATCCACGGCATGCATGTGCATGTGGCGGTGCCGGACCGGGAGACGGGGGTTCAGGTCGTCAACCGGATCCGGCCGTGGTTGCCGCTGCTGGTCGCGATGGGCGCCAACTCGCCGCTCTGGCAGGGGGTGGACACCGGTTTCGCGAGTTGGCGCACGATCCACTACGCACGCTGGCCGGTCGAGGGGCAACCCCCGGTGTTCGTGGACCTGGAGGAGTACGAACGCAGGGTGGACGCGCTGCTCGCGGTGGGGGTGATGCTGGACCGCGGTCAGGTGTACTGGCAGGTGCGGCTGTCCGAACGTTTTCCCACCATCGAGATCCGCTGCCCGGACGTGCAGTTGCGGGCGGACGATGCGGTGATGCTGGCCGGACTGGTCCGGGCGCTGGTGGTCACCGCACTGCACCAGCACGACGAGAAGGCGCCGTACGCCGCACCCGACCAGGAACTGCTGCGCGCCGCCTGCTGGTTGGCGGCCCGGGACGGACTGGACGGGGATCTGTTCGGGCCGGTGGGGCCGGCGGGAGCGGCCCGGCGGATGCAGGCCGGTGATCTGGTCGGCGAACTGCTCGCGCACGTCACCCCGGTGCTGGACGAATTGGGGGACACCACGCGGGTGTTCGCCCTGGTGGATCGGATGATCGTGCAGGGTACGGGGGCCGATCGGCAGCGTGAGGCGTTCGTGGCCGGGGGGTTGCCGAGCGTGCTGGACCTGCTGATTTCGGATACTTCGGCGACGTAGGCGACGGTCGGCGGTGACGGGGTGCCTGTTCGGGGAGGACGGGCGGACAGGGGCTGACGGGGGGAGGGCCCGGCAGGCAGGGTGGGGGTGTGTCGACACTTCCGCATCACCCGACTCCTCCGCCTCGGGCCGGCCACCTCGTGGTGTGCGGCGACGATGCGCTCGCCCAGCGGCTGTCGTACGAACTCGCGCACGTCTACGGGGAACATGTGACGGTGCTGCTGCCCTCGGTGCACCGCAACCACGGTCCACAGATCGATGATCTGGCGCGCGGCGGCGGACTTTCGGTGTCCGTGGTCGAGGCCGCCGAGCCGACCGACGACGCGCTGCGTTCGGCGGGCGTGTCGGGCGCGTCGGCGCTCGCGCTGGTCTATCGCGACGACCGGGCCAACATCCACGCGGCGTTGCGGGCCCGGCGGATCAACCCGCGGATCCGGCTCGTGGTGCGGCTGTACAACCGCAAGCTCGGTCGGCATCTGCAGGAACTGCTCGACCGGGCGGTGGCGGCCCGGGTCGGCGACGGCTCGGCCGGGGAGGTGACCACGACCGTGCTCTCCGACGCGGACACCGCCGCCCCGGCCCTGGTCGCCGCCGCGATCGCCGGTGCGGGCAAGGTCGTCCAGGCCGACGGGCTGTTGCTGCGCGCGGCCGAGCGACCCGCCGACGAGCGCGACCCCGCGCCGTACCTGTACACGCTCGCGCTGGCCTCGGACGAGCCGGGCGGCAGCCCGGAGTTGTTGCCCGACGACGCCGCGGCTGCCGCCGGCCGGGCCACCCGGGGCCGTACCGTCCTGGAGACGATCAGCCTGGAGGAGAGCCCCGCGACGCCGGTCAACCGGCCCCGATTGCCGCCGGGACTGCCGGTCGCCACGCTGTTCCCGCGGCGATTGCGCTACGCGATCCTCGGCCTGATCGCGCTGCTCTTCGTCTTCGCCGGGCTGACCTGGTGGGTCACCGGGGACCCACCGCTGCGGGCCGCCTATCGCTCGATCCTGGACGTCTTCGGGATGGGCGAACCGGCGCTCGGCGAGGGCACCGGGCGCCAGATCGTCCAGGTGTTGTCCGGACTCGCCGGACTGGCCCTGCTGCCGGTGCTGTTCGCGGTGGTGCTGGAGAGCCTGGGCACCTTCCGGACCGCGACCACCCAGCGTCCGCCGCCGCGGGCGATCGCCGACCACGTGGTGCTGCTGGGTCTGGGCAAGATCGGCACGCGCGTGTTGGATCGACTGTGCGACCTGGGCGTTCGGGTCGTGTGCGTGGAACGCGACCCACAGGCGCTGGGCATCACCACCGCGCATGCGCGCCGGGTGCCGGTGGTGATCGGCGACGTCACCCGCGAGGGCGTCCTGGAGGCCGCGCACATCGGCACCAGCCGGGCACTGCTGGCTCTGACCAGCGACGACGCGATCAACCTGGAGGCGGCCCTGTACGCCCGCGAGGTGGATCCGGAACTGCGGGTGGTGTTACGGCTGTTCGACGACGACTTCGCCAGGACGGTGTACGGGACGCTGCGCGAGTCCTACCCGAACGCGCTCACCCGCAGCCGCAGCGTGTCCTCGCTCTCTGCGCCGGCCTTCGCCGGCGCCGTGATGGGTCGGCAGATCCTGGGCGCGATCTCGGTGGAGCGCGAGGTGCTGCTGTTCGCGGCGATCGAAGTCGCGGGCCGCCCGGAATTGCAGGGCCGCACGGTGGCGGAATCGTTTCGGGCCGGGATGTGGCGGGTGCTCGCGCTGGACGTGGCCGATCCGGCGGACCGCCGGGCCGATCTGGGCACCGACGCGGCGCCGCAGCGCGATCTGGTGTGGGAACTGCACCCGGGCTACCTCCTCCGGTCGACCGACCGGGTGGTGCTGGCGGCGACCCGGCAGGGGTTGGCGGAGTTGTTGCGCGGGGATCGCGGCGGCATGCCGACGGGGTAGCGGCGCCGGCCCGGTCGGTCGCCCGCGTCGCCCCGCGGTCGGCCCGCGTCGGCCCGGCGCCGCTCCCGCCCCTGGCTCGCCCGGTCGGCCCGCCGGTCGGCCATCCGGGTCCTCCCGACAAGCACAGGATGTCCGAATTTCGCCTTCGATGTGACGGTCCGTCGCCGACAGACTGCGTAGCGACACGATCGTCGATGCAACGAAGGACAGGGTGAGCGGCGATGTCCGAGGGATTCGCGCCGGAAACGGACGCGGAAGCGGGTACGGGAGCCGGATCCGGCCCGGCCGAGGTGATCTTCCACGGCGGCGAAATCGAGACGGTGGCGGGCGGGCCCGGCCCGAGGGAGATCGTGGGGGAGGTCGGTGCGCGACCCGAGGCGGTCGCCGTCAAGGACGGCCGCATCGCCTTCGTCGGCGACCTGGACGAGGCGCTCGCGCAGTGGCGGGGCCCCACGACCCGGCTGTACGACCTGGCCGGCCGGGCGCTGCTGCCGGGCTTCGTCGACCCGCACGGCCACGTGGTGGGCACCGGCCTCCAGGAGACGATCGCCGACCTGCTTCCCGAACCGGACGGCGATGTCGGGGACATCGACACGATCGTGCGCAAGCTGCGCCGGTTCGCCGACGGCGAGGTCGGCCGGCGATCCGAGTGGATCGTCGGCTTCGGCTACGACGACGCGCTGCTGGACGGCGAGTCGCATCCGACCCGGGAGGACCTGGACCGGGTCTCCATGGAGCGGCCGGTGCTGGCCATCCACCAGTCGTTCCACCTGGGCGCGGTGAACAGCAAGGGGCTGGAGGTGCTGGAGTACAGCGCCGCCACGAAGGATCCCAAGGGCGGGCGGATCCGACGCGGCGACGAGTCGGTGCTGCCGTTCGGCGAGCCGGACGGGGTGTTGGAGGAGACCGCGTTCTTCCCCGCCTCCGGCCGCGCGATCATGGGCATCGCCGAGCAGGACCGGGCGCGCTTCCTGGACAAGGGCCTGAAGGCGGCGGCGAGTTACGGCTTCACGACCGTGCAGGAGGGCGCCGCGGAGTTGGCGGTGCTGGGTGACCTGCGGGCACTGGCCGCGGCCAAGGCGCTGCCCCTGGACGTCGTCGTCTACGTGAAGGCGGCCGACGCGATCAAGGCCCCACATCTGGTGGAGGCGAGCGCGGAGTACCTGAACGGTCTGCGGGCGGCCGGGATCAAGCTGCATCTGGACGGCTCGCCACAGGGCCGGACGGCCTGGCTGCGCAAGCCGTACAAGACTCCGCCGGGGGACTTGGGCGACGACTACTGCGGCTACCCGACCCTGGAGGAGGAGGTCGCCCTCGACCAGGTCCGGGCCGGCTTCGCACACGGCTGGCAGGTGATCGCGCACGTCAACGGCGACGAGGCGATCGCCCAGCTGATCCGCTGTGTGCAGACCGCCACCAAGGAGGCGAGGCCGGCCGATCGGCGCACCGTGGGCATCCACTGTCAGACGGCGGGTGAGGACCAGATCGAGGAGTTCCGCCGCTTGGGCATCATCCCGTCGTTCTTCTCGATGCACACGTTCTACTGGGGCGACTGGTACTACGAGACGGTGCTCGGTGAGGAACGCGCCGTCGACATCTCGCCCGCGGGATGGGCCCTGGCCCGCGGCATGGTCTACACCTCGCACCACGACGCGCCGGTGGCCCGGCCGAGTTCGCTCGCGATCCTGTCCAGCCAGGTCACCCGGAAGACCCGCAGGGGCATGACGCTCGGCAAGCACCAGTGCGTGTCGGGCGCGGACGCGGTGCGGTCGATCACCATCAACGCGGCCTACCAGTACGGCGAGGAGGGAGACAAGGGCAGCATCGAGGTGGGCAAGCTGGCCGACCTGGTGGTCCTGAGCGCGAATCCGGTGACGGTGCCGGGTGAGGCGATCGCGGAGATCACCGTCGAGGAGACGATCAAGGCGGGCCGTACGGTCTTCCCGCCGGTCGAGGAGACGCCCGTCCCGGTGCCCCCGGGGGTCGGGGCGAAGCTGTTCACGCACCACTGCTGATGGCGTGGTCCGTCCCGCCCGGGCCGGGTCGGCGCGGGCGGGACGACCCGACGGTCAGGCCAGGGGGACGCCGAGGTCGGGCAGCACTTCCGCGCCCGGGAGTTCGGCGAGCAGCCGGCCCGGCACCCACAGCTTGGAGCCGCGGATCCCGGAGCCGACCACGATGCGCGGGTGGGCGGCGACGGCGGCGTCGATCAGGATCGGCCAGTCCGCGGGCAGCCCGATCGGGGTGATCCCGCCGTACCGCATCCCGGTCGCGGCGAGCACCGCGTCCACCGGGGCGAACGACGCCTTGCGGGCGTCCAGGTGCCGGCGGACCAGGCCGTTCACGTCGGCCCTGGTGGTGGCGGTGATCAGACATGCCGCGTAGGTGACCGTGCCGCCGCGCTTGGCGGCGATCACCACGCAGTTCGCGCCGTCGGCCGGGGCCACGTCGTAGCGGGCGCAGAACGCGGCGGTGTCCGCCAGTTCGGGATCGATCGCGGCGACCTCGACCAGGCCGGCCGACTCGGCCGGCCAACCGGCCAGGGCACGGGCCACGGGTTCGGCGAGCAACTCGGGATGGGACAGCGCGGGATGAAGGGCGAGTGCGGAGGTCATGGGGCCATCCAACCCAATCGGCCGCGCCCGTGCGCGCGAGCACGCGGGAGACCGGCCTCGCCGCCCGGCGGGCGGGGTCGGCGGGACCGGACCCGCGGCCGGCGGGCGTGGTGCTCACCCCCGGACGCGGGCGGACGGCGCACCCGCGGCTCGGCGACACGCTCGCGCCGGGCGTTCACCCGCGGACGCGGCGGACGTGGCGGGCGTACATCGGGCGGCCGACCAGGCGCCAGATCAGCCGGGCCTGGAGCGGCAACCCACCGAGCATCGTGGCCCGCTCGGTGGTGTCCGCGTCCTCCAGCACCACACCCAGCAGAAGCAGGATCTGCGGCTTGGGCGTGGTCTCCACGAAGTGCTCGCCCATCGCGTTCCACTCCTGCGCGGTCAGCAGCCGCTGTGCCAGCGGAAGCAGCTCGGCCTCCTCCTCGTCGAGGTGCTCGACCAGCGCCGCGCGGTGTTCGACCAGCGCCGCCACCACCGCGTCGCGCTCGGCGGCCCCGGCGCCCGCCGCCCACGCCGCGATCAGCTCTCCTGCGGCGGTCAGCGAGCCGGCCACCCGCTCGTGCTGGGCCTCCATCCGCAACACCAGGTCGGCCTCCAGGTCGACGCGCGCCAGCAGCGGCGGCCACAGCAGCTCGTCCTCGCCGGTGTGGTGCCCGTGCAGGCCCAGCCGGTACAGGTCGAAGTGGTCGGCGAGCACCTTGGCCCGGGCGGTGTCGCCCGGCGCGACTGCGGCGATCAACTCGATCAGCAGGCGCGATTCGCGGCGCAGCCCGCGGTGGACGATCACCATTTCCCGGGTGTCGAAGCCGGCCGAGGCGGGGGAGACGGGCGAGGAGGACGAGGTGCTCATGGTGGGTGATCCCTTCGGTGGGCCCTCGACGCGGTGTCGCCGGGCATGCTCATAGCCTGGTCCCGGCGTCTTGGAGGAATCCTGGAAGGAACATGGAGCCGCCCGGCGGGGTTGTCCGGCGAGCGGCTCGCCGACGACGGGCCGCGCGAACCGGGTCGGGTGAAGGGGGAGAGATGGTGTACCTGCGCGTGCTCGGCCCGTTCGAGGCCGAGGTGCACGATGTGACCGTCCCACTGGGTGGTCCGCGCCAGCGCGCCGTACTCGCGCTCCTGGTGGCCGCCCGCGGCCGGGTCGTCTCGATCGACCGGATGATCGAGGACCTGTGGCGCGGCGAACCACCCGCCCAGGCCGTCACCTCCCTCCAGGCGTACGTGTCCAACCTGCGTCGTCTGCTCGAACCGGGTCGGCCGCGGCGGGCCCCGGCCACGATCCTGGTAAGCGCGGCGCCCGGCTACGCGCTGCGGCTGCCGGACGACGCGGTGGACGCGTGGCGCTTCGAAGGGCTGCTCCGGAGCGCGCGGGAGCGGGCCGAGACCGACCCGGCCCGGGCGCGGACCCTGGTCGAGGCGGCGCTGGCGCTGTGGCGCGGCCCGGCGTTCGCCGCCGCCTCGGACGAGCCGTGGGCCCTCGCGGAGGCCGCCCGGCTGAGCGAACTGCAACTGAGCGCACGCGAATTGCACATCGCCGCCGGCCTGCGCTCGGGCGCCGCCGCGGGCGCGGCGGCGGATGCCGAACGGCTCACCCTCGAGGCGCCGCTGCGCGAGGAGGGCTGGCGCCTGCACGCGCTGGCGCTGTGGGCGGACAACCGCCAGGCGGACGCGCTGGCCACGCTGCGCCGGGCCCGCGCGGTACTGGCGGCCGACGTCGGCCTGGACCCGGGTCCCGCCCTCACCGAGGTCGAGGCGGCGATCCTGGGCCGACACATGGACGTGCTCCGCGCGGCGACGGCGCCGGTGGCCTCGGCGGCCGGCGCCGACCTGCCCGCGACCGGCGAGGCGGCCGGCGACGCCGGCGGCGGTGCGTCGAGCCGGGCCGGCCGCGGGGGTGACCCGCCCGATGCCCGCGCCGGCCGGGACGGGGCCGACCGCGTGCCGAACCCCCCGGGGAAACCGGACCCGGCCGCGGAGCCGCGGGTGGGCACGATCCCGGTCGCCGACACCTACACGCAACCCGGCGGCCCCGGCGAGCTGTTCGTCGGGCGGGACGACGAACTCGCCGCGCTGCTGGGTGCGGCCGGGCAGGTCGCGTCGGCCGGCCTGCGGGTCGCGCTGGTCACCGGCGAGGCCGGATTGGGCAAGTCCGCGCTGCTCGGCCGGCTGAGCGCCGAACTGGAGCGGGCCGGGCTGCTCGTGGCCACCGGGCGCTGTCCCGAGGTGGACGGCGCACCGCCCGCCTGGGCATGGGTGGAGGCGCTGCGGTCGATCGCCGCAGTCGTGCCGCCGCCGCCCGAGTCGGCCGCCGCACTCGCGCCGCTGCTGGGCGACGACGCGGCCGAGGCACCCGGACCGGACACCGCGGCGGGCCGGTTCCGGCTGCACCGGGCGGTCTGGTCCTGGCTCGCGGCCGGTGCCCGGCGCCGACCGCTGGCCGTCCTGCTGGACGACCTGCACCGGGCCGACGCCGAGACGCTGGCCCTGCTCGCCGCGGCGGCCGACGGCGACGCCGCGGGGGCGCCGGTGTTCGTGGTCGCCGCGTACCGTCCCGACGAGGTGGACGGCCGGCTCACCGAGACCCTGGCCGGCCTGGCCCGCCGATCGCCGGTCCGGCTCGCGCTGACCGGCCTGCCGGAGGCCGCCGTGGCCCGGGTCGTGGACGCCGTGTCGCAGACACCCGTCGACCCCGCGACGATCACCGCGCTGGCCGAACGCACCGGTGGCAACCCGTTCTACATCCGGGAGAGCGCCCGCCTGCTGGACAGCGAAGGAGCCCTGGTCGCGCTCTCCGACGTGCCCGAGGGGGTCCGGGACGTGCTGCGCCGGCGCCTGGCCCGGCTGCCCGACCCGGCCGTCGCGGTGCTGCGGCTGGCCTCGGTCGCGGGCCGCGAGGTGGACGTGGACGTGCTGGTGGACGCGGCCGAGGTCGACGAGGGCGGTGTGCTGGACGCCTTGGACGCCGGCCTGATCGCCGGCCTGCTCACCGAACCGGCCCCCGGCCGGGTGCGGTTCGTGCACGCACTGGTCCGCGACACGATGGTCGCCGACCTGAGCGGGCTGCGCCGCACCCGGATGCACACCCGAATCGCCGCCGCCCTGGAACGGCTCGGCACCGGGGACGTCTCGGCGCTGGCCTACCACTACGGCCACGCGGCCGGCGCCGGCACCGCCGCTCGGGCCGTCGAAGTGTGCATGGCCGCAGCCGAGTTGGCCGAGCGTCGCTTCGCCCACGACACGGCCGTCGACCTGCTCGCCCGCGCACTCGAATGCCTGGACCGGATTCCGGCCGACACCGCCGGCGACCGGGACGGCCGGCGGGCCGACCTGTTCGGCCGGCTGCTGCGCGCCCAGGTCCGCGCCGGTGACGTCGCGGCGGCCCGGCAGACCCGCCAACGCGCGTTCGACGCGGCCGAGTCGGCACACCGCGACGACCTGACGATCGCCGCGTTCACCGCGTGGACGGTGCCCACGCCGTGGCAGAGCCGGCCATACGGCGACCTGGACCTCGGCGTGGCGGCGGCGCTGCGCCGGCTGATCGCGCGGACCGACCTCGACCCGCAGACCCGATGCCGGCTGCTGGTCGGCTACGCCGGCGAGCTGAGGGGAGAGGACGTCGACCCGAGCCCGGGCGCGGCGGCCGAGGAGGCCGTCGCGCTCGCGGCCGACCTGGGCGATCCCGATCTGCGGGCACTCACCCTGACCACGCTCACCGGCAACCTGGACAGCCTGCCGGACGCGCCGGCCCGGGCCGATGTCTCCATCGAACTGGCCCGGATCGCGGACGAGTCCGATCTGCCGGAGTACCGCTGGTACGGCAGGTACAACCTGGCCACCGCCGCGGCCGACCACAACGACCCGGCCCTCGTGCGCCGGTTGGTGGACGAGAGCGCGGCAATCGCCGAGGTGTACCGGATGCCGGACGCGATCGGCGTCGGTGCCGTCGCGCTCGCGACCCTCGCGCACATCGACGGCCGCTACGAGGAGGCCGAGGAGCGCTATATCCGGGCCACCGAGCCGATGATCGCGCAGGGTTCGCTGCACGCGTACGGCCTGCGCCGGCTCGCCCTCGCCACGATCCTGCTCGGCCGCGGCCGGATCGGCGAACTGGCGCCGGAGGCACCGGAGATCCTGGCCGGCTTCGGGCCGTTCGTGGCCGACCTGTGTGCGCTTGCGCTGGCCACCGACGGCCGGATCGAGCAGGCGCGGGCGACCCGGTCGGTGATCGAGCCGATCCGCCGCGACTTCTTCCACACCCCGATGTCCGTCCTGCGCGCGGCGGCGGTGGTGGCGCTGGGCGAACACGACGAGGCCGCCGCGCTCTACCCGACCCTGCTCCCACTGCGCGACGCGGCACCGGCATGCGCGGGGCTGTCCCTGGCGATCCGGCCGGCGGCCCACACCCTGGGCGAACTGGCCCGCTTCCTGGGCCTGGAGGCGGAAGCGAACGAACACTTCGACCGCGCCGCCGAAATCGCCGACACCTGGGGCGCGAAGCACTGGGCGGCCGAGGCCCGCGCGGCACGGACATAGGCCCGGTCCGGCGGATCCTGGTGTGGCGACCCCACCGCGATCCGCCGGGCGGGCCCGGGACCGAACCGCGCTCACGGGCGTGGAGCAGCTGTGCCGCGACCGCGGCCGTACCCGCCGCGCCGGCGACGGCGCGCCCACGGCAGCCGATCCGACGACGGTTCGCCACGGGTCCCCACCCGCGAGACCCGCTTCGCCGACCGCCCCCGCCGACCCCGACCGCGGTCAGTCCTCCGGCCGCGGGCCCGACCGTACCTCCACGATCGGCAGGCGCAACGCTCCCGGCGCGTGCGCCGGGACCACCGGCGCGACCGGTGCGGTGCAGGGGATCCGCCGGTAGGCCGAGCCCAACTCCGGGCGGGCGTCGGCCTCTCCGCGGTTCGGCCACAGGGCCGTCGCGCGCTCCGCCTGGGCGGTGATGGTCAGGGACGGGTTGACGCCCAGGTTCGCGCTGACCGCCGCACCGTCCAGGACGTGCAGACCCGGGTGGCCGTACACCCGCTGGTACGGGTCGACCACCCCGGTCTCGGCCGAGTCGCCGATCACGCAGCCGCCCAGGATGTGTGCGGTCATCGGCACGTTGGCCAGATCGCCCCAGGTGCCGCCGGCCACCCCGCCGAGCCGCTGTGCGATCCGCCGGACGGCCTCGTGACCGGCCGGGATCCAGTTCGGGTTGGGCTCGCCGTGGCCCTGGCGGGTGGTGATCCGGGTCCGGCCGAACAAACCGCGCTTGCGGTACACGGTCAGCGAGTTGTCCCGGGACTGCATCACCAGCGCGATGATCGCCCGCTCGGACCAGTTGCGCACGTTCAGCAGCCGCAGCTTGGCCGGGTCGCGCAACGACTGGCGCAGCAGTTGGCGGACCCGGGGCCGGTCCCCGTCGGTGAGCAGGGTCTGCAACAGCCCCATCGCGTTGGAGCCCTTGCCGTAGCGGACCGGTTCGATGTGGGTGTCCGCGTCCGGGTGCCACGAGGACGTGATGGCCACCCCGCGCGTCGCGTCGATCACCCCGGTCCTCGGGGCGACCGCGCCGACCAGCGCCTCGGAGTTGGTCCGGGTCAACCGGCCGAGCGTGCCGGACAGGTGCGGCAGCGTACCCTCGGCCGCCATCCGGTGCAGGAGCCGCTGCGTGCCCAGCGTGCCGGCGGCGAACACCACCTGCTCGGCGGTCCAGGTGCGCGGCGCGCGCGGCGCCGTCGCGGGCCCGCTGTGTACGGTCTCCACCGCGTAGCCGCCGCCGGACCCGTCCGGATGCCGGGCCGGACCCAGCGGCCGGACCCGGCGCACCGTGCGCTCCGCATGCACCTCGGCGCCCGCCCGTTCGGCCAGGTACAGGTAGTTCTTGAGCAGCGTGTTCTTCGCGCCGACCCGGCAACCGGTCATGCACGAGCCGCATTCGGTGCACGTGGTCCGGCGCGGCCCGACCCCGCCGAAGAACGGGTCGGCCACGTCCTCGCCGGGCCGCTGCCCGTCCCCGGGGAACAACACGCCGACCGGCGCGAGGTGGAACGTGTCGCCCACGCCCATGTCCTCGGCGACGGCCTTCATGTGCTCGTCGGCGGGCGTCATGTGCGGGTTCGTCACCACGCCCAGCATGCGCTTGGCCTGGGCGTAGAACGGCGCGAGTTCGGCGCGCCAGTCGGTGATGCGACCCCACTGCGGGTCGTCGAAGAACGGCTGTGGCGGCTCGTAGAGCGTGTTCGCGTAGTTCAGCGAACCGCCGCCCACGCCCGCCCCGGCCAGCACCACCACGTCCTTGAGCACGTGGATGCGCTGGATGCCGGTCAGGCCCAGGGCCGGTGCCCACAGGAAGTCGCGCAACTGCCACGAGGTCTTGGGGAAGTCGGCATCGGCGAAGCGCCGTCCGGCCTCCAGGACACCGACCCGGTAGCCCTTCTCGGTCAGCCGCAACGCCGCGACCGAACCGCCGAAACCCGAACCGATGACCAGAACGTCGTAGTCGAACACGGGGGACCCTTCGCCGGGCGGGCAGGAGGCATGCCACGAGATCTCGCGATCCGGCGATCCTACTGCTCGGTAACCCGGCGAAGGCAGTCCCTCGCTGGTCCGATTCGGTGACGGGAATCGGTGCGCAGGGCGCTGGGACTCAGCCGCTCTTGCGGCGGAACGAGCGCTGCTGTGCGGCGGGCCCGTGTGCACCGTGGATCTTCGACCCGTCGCCGCCGGGACCGTCGCCGGTGCCGTCGGTCTTGGTGCCGCGCTTGCGGGCGAGCGCCTCGCGGAACTTGCGCTTGGTCTCGTCCTCGGGCGTCTCGGGCTCGGTGGCCTCGACGACCGTCTCCTCGGGTGTCTCGTTCGCGGGTGTCTCGTCAGCCATGGTGCGTTCCTGCTCTCGAACTGGATTCGATCCGTGGGGACACCCTTCCATGCCGGAGCCCGGGATGGCACGCCCGGACCGGGTGACGCCCGCGAGAGCGGACATACCGGTCGGCCGCCGAGCGGCGGGCCTCGAACAGCGGCCCTCCGGGCCGGCCGGGCGAGGTCGGCCCGGGCGAGGTCAGCCGGCCGAGGTCAGCCGGGCGGTACGGATCACCAGCGTGTCGATGAAGTCGGTCAGCGGCGGCCAGTCGAAGACGGGCGCGGTCATCCGCAGCAGGATCGCGCCGTGCATCGCCGCCCACACGGCCAGCGCGTCCTCGAACGGATCGGTCCCGGCCGAGTGGCCGGCCGCCGCCGCGGCGGCGATCGCGTCGATCAGGGTCTGGAAGACGTCCATGCGACTGGGCAGCGCGGCCGGCGGCGGAGCCGGCTCGGCCGGATCGGTGGCAGCCGGGCGCATCCGGTGGAACAGCGCGCGATAGCGGCCGGGGCGCTCCATCGCGAACCGGGCGTACGCGCGACAACCCGCGAGCAGCGAACGATCCGCCTCGGTCTCCTCGGCGGCGGCGGCCACGATGGTCGCCTGCAACTCGTCGAAGTAGCCGTTGAGCACGGTGTCCAGGATGTCGTCGAGATCGTTGAAGTGCGCGTAGATCGACGGAGCGGTGATCGCGGCCTCGCGCGCGATCCGGCGCAGCGTCACATCGCCGGAGTGTCCGTCGCGTTCGATGAGTGCGGTCGCCGCGGTGAGGATGTCGTCGCGCAGAAGCGCACCCTGGCCGCGGCGATTGCGTCGGCGGTTCGGCCCCTGATCGTCGTCCATGGTCGTCAGCGTACGAGGCGTGGAAGTGGCGCCTGCGGGCATGGTGCCTCCTCGGGTGTGTCGACGACGGTTCGCCGAACGGCGGATGCACGGCGACCGGGGTGCCGGTCGCCGTGCGCGGACGTGATGCCCCCTCAGGCAGCCTGTACCGCCCGGTTGTCGGCCGACTCGGTGGGCTGCCCGGCGGCGACCGGGGTGCTGCCCGCCCGGCGCGGGAGGCCGACGGCGACCACGATCGCGCCGAGCGCGGCGACCGCCGCGGCCACCAGGGCGCCGTTGTTCATCGCGGTGGTGAAGGCGTGGTCGGCGGCCGAGGTGAGGCGGTCGGCGGCTTCGGGGGACAGGTGCTCGGCCACGGCGTGCGCGCTGGGCAGGTCGTGTTCGGCGACCGCGGCGGGGCCGGTCAGGTGTCGGTCGGCCATCTCGCCGCGGTAGTGCGCGGAGACCAGGGTGCCGACCACCGCGATGCCCAGCACACCGCCGAGTTCGCGCACCACGCTGTTGAGCGCGCCCGCCATCGCCGAGAAGCGCACCGGCACCGACGCGGTGATCTCCATGCTCGCCGGGGCCATCATCATCCCCATCCCGGCGCCGACCAGAGCCATTTCCCCGGCCAGTGCGACGAACGGGGTGGTGCTGTCGGTGGTCAGACCGAGTACGGACAGGCCGACCGCGATCGCGCCGAGTCCGACGGTGAGCGTGCCGCGGATGCCCAGCCGGGCGGTGACCACCGGCGACAGCCCGGACATCGCGGCCATCGCCACGGCGAACGGCATCGCGGAGAGGCCGGCTTCGAGCGGGCTGTATCCGTGCACGAGCTGGAAGTACTGGGAGAGCACGAACAGCGTGCCGAAGAGCGCGAAGAAGGTCACCGCCAGCGTCCCGGCGGCGAGCACGAAGCCCCGGTTGGCGAACAGGCGGACCTGCACCATCGGTTCGTCGCGGCGCAGCTCCCAGGCCACGAACACCGCGGTGAACAGCACGAATGCGCCCAGCTCGAGGAGGGTGACCGGCGCGGTCCAGCCGCGCTCGGGCGCCTCGATGATCGCGTCGACCAGGGTGCCCAGGCCGGCGATGGACAACACCGCGGCGGGCAGGTCGAGTCGGGCGGTGTCCTGGCGCGGGATGCTCGGCACGATCCGCAGGATGCCGACGAGCGCGGCGAGCACGAGCGGGACGTTGATCCAGAACGCGCTGGACCAGGAGAAGTGCATCAGCAGCGCGCCACCGGTGACCGGGCCGATCAGCACACCCACGCCGGCCGCGGCCGACCAGACGGCGAACGCCTTGGGCCGCTCGACCGGCGGGAACATCCGGATGATGATGGCCAGCGTCGCGGGCATCACGAACGCCGCTCCCAGGCCCATCACCGCCCGCCAGGCGATGAGTTCGGCCGCGGTCGAGGACACCGCCGCGACGGCCGATCCGGCGCCGAAGAGCGCGAGGCCGCCGAGCAGCGCGCGCCGGGCGCCGAACCGGGCGCCCAGGCTGCCGGCGAGGAGCAGCAGGGCGGCGAAGACCAGCGTGTAGGCGTCGGTGATCCATTGCAGATCCGACGTCGACGCGTCCAGCCCCTTCGCCAACGACGGCAGCGCGGTGTTGAGCACCGAGTTGTCCAGCGTCACCGCGACCAGCGTCGAACTGAGCACGAGCAGCGCGGCCCACCGACGCGGGTGGCCTGCGGCTTCGGGAGCGTCGGTGGGGCCGGCGCCGGCCGATCGGGTTTCCGGGCTGCTCACGAGGTACCCCCTGATTTAACGGCTGTGTGCTTACGGGTGTAAACATAGGCCGTCGATATACGGCTGTAAAGCCAAGGATTGGCAAAGGCGGTTACCGCCTCGCGGTGCTACGCCTCCGTGAACGGCCCGTCCTCGACGAACCGGCGCAGGCCGCGGGCGAAGATCCGCGCCTCGTCGGCCGGCCACTGCGCGAGTGCGGCCTCCAGTCGCGCGGCAAGCCGCTCGCGCAGTTCGCGCACGCAGTCCGAACCCGCGTCGGTCAGGGCGAGCAGTACGGCCCGGCGGTCCTCGGGGTCGGGCTCGCGGCGGACCAGGCCGGCCTCCTCCAGGCGGGAGGCGCGGCGGCTGACGCCGGACCGGTCGATCCCGATCTCGCCGGCCAGGTCCGCCGCGCTGCACGGGCCGGTCCGGGCCAGGCCGCTGAGCACGGGATAGGTCACGTCGTCGACGGCCGGCCCCAGGCCCTCGGTCAGGTCCGCGTACAGGTTGGCGCGGGTGCTGCGGCGAAGCAGGCGACCGAGCGCGTCGGCCACCTCGTGTCCCGTCGAAAGTTCCATGTCCCCAGATTAGCGTGCGCTGCGCACGCATATGGGCTATCGTCAAAAGCGTGCGCAGCGCACGCATCACTGGGAAAGACCATTTCGATCGGAGCCGTCCCGCCATGTCTCGAACCGCAATCGTTCCCGCCCTCACCGACCTCCTGTTCCGTCCCGAGGTGGACCTCGACACCGCGATCGACCGGCACTTCGCGCCGGGTTACCGCCAGCGCACCGACGGTGTCTGGGCGGATCGCGCGGGTTTCGTCGAGCACATCGCGCACCTGCGCTCGATCGTGGCCGGCGGTGGGATCCGGCTGCACGAGGAACTGTCCGACGGATCGCGATACGCCGACCGGCACACCGTCGAGGTGTGCAAGACGGACGGCTCGACGGTGGAGATGGAGGTGTACCTGTTCGGCGAGTTCGCGCCGGACGGCCGGTTCCGCCGGATCGAGGAGACCACGCTCATGCTCTCCGGTTCGGCCACCGATCGCGGTCTGGGATCGGCCCGGTGAGGCCGCCCGCCGGCCCGCCCACCCGGGGCGGGCCGGCGTCGGTCAGAACTCCCGCGCCAGGTCCAGCGGTCCGCAGGACAGCGTGCCGCGCGCGTGGGGTGCGGCGATCCAGCTGTCCGTGCTGACGAAGTCCCGCCCCCGCTGGTGCGCCTCCCGGGCGGGCGTCGGGTCGTCCCAGGTCACCGTCAACGGCTTGTGCTCGACGTCCCACTTGGCGCCGCCGAGCGCGCGGTCGTCCGCGGAGGTCGCCTCCAGGTGGGTGAGCCGACCGGCGTCGGTGGCCAACACCCCCGCGTGCCAGAGCGTCACGCCCGCCTCGGTGTGCACGACCGCGGGCGGGGCGACCAGTGCCAACCCGGTGCCGTCGTGGCGTTCGGAGTCGAAGCGCAACACCAGGCGGCGCGGGATGGTCGGCAACACCACGTCCAGGACGAGATCCCCGTCCGGGACGTGGCCGAACAGACAGGAGGTGAACCGGATCGGCCCGGCCGACAGCGTCGTGGCCAGCGCCGAGTAGGCGAACCGGTCGCCCGAGCGGGTCACCGACACCCCGTACTGCCCGAACAGCGGCGGCGCCGGCGGCCGCGGACCGGCGGGTCGGGCCAGGGTCTCCAGGCCGATCGTGGTGTACAGACCGGCCGGTGTGCGCAGGATGCCGCCGTGGAAGACCCGTACCTCCTCGTGCGCGAGCAGGATTTCGGGCGGTCTGACCAGCTCGATGTCCACCGGGGCAGTGCTGTCGCTCATGCCGCGACCCTATCGGCGGACCGCGGCCGGAACGGGTGGTCGGGGACTGCCGCGGCGCCCGGTCGCGGCCTCGTCGTGACCGCGGTGGGGGTACACGAAGGGGTGCTTCGAGCGGGCGTCGGCGATGCGTTCGGACGTCGCCCGATCGGCCCAATCGGGTCTATCGGGGCGTTGTTCGCATAGGGTGCCAGCCCGGTCGGGGCCGGATCCCGCGTGACCTGCGGCAGAGTTGGGCGAGGGGCATTTCGGTCGGCTTCGAGGGGCGCATACGGGATTCGAACCGCCATATCGTGGGGACACTTTCCGGTTACGGCTTCGCCTATACCGCCCCCGAACGCCCCGCGCGTCACCCGACAGGAGCATACTGATGGGGATGACGACGTCAGCCGTGACCCGGCGCATTCTGCCCACCAGTCCCTTCAATGTCCCGGTCGCTCCCATCATCGAGGATTTCGACCTCGGTGCACGAGTGACGCACGATCAGTACGGACTCGGTCGGATCGTCGGTGTCGAAGAGGACATCGCGGTCACTGTCGATTTCGGGTCGCGTCAGGAGCGGATCTGCCGTCCCTACGCGAAGCTGAGCAACCTCTGAACATCCCGACTCCACGCGGTCGGCATAGGGGAGGCGCCCCCGGGTAACCGGGCCGGCGCCTCCTTTCGTTGCGTGGCACCGCCGCGGGGTCGCCGCGCGTCCCCGCCCTCGGCTCGTTGCGCGCCACCGCCCGGGCGCCGCGCCGTCCGTCGTGCATTTCCGGCCACGCGCCCCGAGCGGTACTCGTCGAATCCGGCTCCGTTCGGGGCAGCCGTACCGATTGAGACATCAGGTTGTCAGACAAGTTGTGATAGCGTCGTCGCCCATGAAGCTGCGCGCCCTCCTTCTCGGCCGCCGCGGCGGGGTCTGAATCGACCGGCACCCCGCCGCGGGGTTCGGTGCTGCCGGTCGACTCCTTCGAACGGCAAGGACGACTCCGCACCATGAGCGACCACACCTTCCCCACCCTGCGCACCCCGGCCGGCCCCATCCCCGATGGCCGACCGCACTGGAACCGGCAACGTTCGAGCGCGATGCCGCATCACCGCTACCGCCCGGCGCACGAGCGGGTTCGGGTCGAGATCGACCCGAATACCCGAACCTGGCCGACCCGGCGGATCGAACAGGCCCCGCTGTGGGTCCCGGTGGACCTGCGGGACGGCAATCAGGCCCTGACCGAGCCGATGGACCCGGCCCGCAAGCGGCGGATGTTCGACCTGCTGGTGGCGATGGGCTTCAAGGAGATCGAGGTCGGCTACCCGTCGGCGAGCCGCGCCGACTACGACTTCGTCCGGCACCTGGCCGAGAGCGACGCGGTCCCGGACGACGTGACGATCGTGGTCTTCACCGCGGCCCGCACCGACCTGATCGAACGTACCCATCAGTCCATCGAGGGCCTGCCGCACGCCGTCGTGCACATGTACACCGCAACCGCGCCGACCTGGCGCGACGTCGTGCTCGGGCACGACCGGGACGCGCTGCACGGCCTGATCCTGGCCGGCGCCAAGGACGTCGCCCGCGGCGCGGACGCGCGGCCGGGGGCGGACATCCGCTTCGAGTTCTCGCCCGAGGTGTTCAACCTGACCGAACCCGACTACGTCCTGGAGGTCTGCGACAGCGTCACCGAGCTGTGGGACGCGAGCCCGGACCGGCCGGTGATCCACAACCTGCCGGCCACGGTCGAGATCGCCACGCCGAACGTGTACGCCGACCAGATCGAGTACATGCACCGCCATCTGGCCCGCCGGGACGCGGTGATCCTGTCCGTGCATCCGCACAACGATCGTGGTACCGGGGTCGCCTGCGCCGAACTGGCGCTGCTGGCCGGGGCGCAGCGGGTCGAGGGCTGCCTGTTCGGCAACGGCGAACGCACCGGCAACGTGGACCTGGTCACGCTCGCGCTGAACCTGTACACGCAGGGCGTGGATCCGATGATCGACTTCTCCGACATCGACGAGATCCGGCGCACCGTCGAATACGCGAACCGGATCGACGTGCACGCCCGCCACCCCTACGGCGGCGACCTGGTCTATACCGCGTTCTCCGGCACCCACCAGGACGCGATCAAGAAGGGCTTCGCGCAGCATGCGCGGCAGGCCGAGCGGCTGGGTCGGTCGGTGACGCAGGCGCCGTGGGACGTGCCGTATCTGCCGATCGACCCGGCCGACGTGGGCCGCGACTACGAGGCGGTGATCCGGGTCAACAGCCAGTCCGGCAAGGGCGGCATCGCCTATCTGATGCAGAGCGCGCACGGTCTGGATCTGCCGCGCCGGCTCCAGATCGAGTTCTCCCGGGTGGTTCAGGAGGCCACCGACGACAGCGGCGAGGAGATCACCGCGGCCGAACTGGGCGAGCTGTTCGGGCGGGAGTACCTGGACCGGCGCTCGCCGATCGACGTCACCGGATGGCGGGCGGAGGAGGCCGCACCCGGGCGGCACGTGTTCACCGGGACACTGACCGACCCGGCCGGCGGGCGTCCGGTGGTCGGCGAGGGGAACGGGCCGCTGTCCGCGCTGACCTCGGCGTTCGAGGCGGCCGGGATGCGGGTCGAGATCCTGGACTACGTCGAGCACTCGATCGGTGCGGGTGCGGGTGCGGGTGCGGGGGCGGGGGCCGGCGGTGGCGGTGGCGACCGGCAGGCGGCGTCGTACGTGGAGTGCCGGGTCGACGGGGTCACCCGGTGGGGCGTCGGCATCGACACCTCGATCCTGGCCGCCTCGGTGCAGGCGACGGTGTCGGCGGTGAACCGGGCGCGAGCGGGGGAGCGGGAAGGGGCGGGCGTGCTTCCCGGCCAGGGCGCGTATCCAGTGAGATCAATAGGTGTCCCGGCTGCGGGCGTTGACCCGGATCATCGCGGCGCGTAAGGGGAGGCCCGGCGAGGTGGCTCTCGGGGGGCTTGTCGTACCTCGTGGCGATGCCGCGCCGGGCCGTGATCGCGCACCGTGCACCGCGCACGAACTTCGGCACCAGGTAGGTGAGTTCGTCCGGGCTCTCCGACCCCGGACCCGAGTACCGACCGGACGAGCCGAAGGAGGACTCCGGTCCTGGCACCGGCGGACGATGCGCGCCGAGAGCCCGGGTTCCTAGCTTGGGCGCCATGCCAAACACAACTCCGCGTGTATCGCGGACCGTCCCCAACCACCCGTCCGATCAACGGAGTCAGCCGCTTTCGCGGGCAGCCCGGCAGGTGCTGCGTACCTTCGTGCCCCTCGCGCTGTGCGTGGGTGCGACCGCCGGCGGGATCGGCACCGCATACGCGGGATCGGCGACCGACACCAACCGCCCGGCCACCGCGTCGGTCTCCGCCGACGTCGCCGCGTCCGCCGGCCCGGAGGACGCCGCGGCCGCAGCGTTCCGCTCTCCCGAGGCGGCCCTGGGCCGGGTGGCCCACCCGCTGCGCACCACCGAGCCACGCGGTGGCCTGGCCGATCTGCGTCCGTTCGGCCGCATGGTCGGCGACGCTCGGGTGGTGGGCCTGGGCGAGGCCACCCACAGCTCGCACGAGTTCTTCACCGTCAAGCACCGGGTCCTGCGGTACCTGGTCGAGGAGAAGGGCTTCCGGGCCTTCGCCCTCGAAGCCGCGTGGAGCACCGGACTGCGGCTCGACGCCTACGTCCTGCGCGGCGAGGGCGACTTGAAGCAGATCATGGACGAGGAGTTCCGGGGCTCCTACCGGTTGTGGAACAACGCCGAGTACCGCGATCTGATCCAGTGGATGCGCGCGTACAACGTCAAGCACCCGAAGGACCCGGTCCGCTTCGTCGGCGACGACAACGGGTTCGCCGGTGCCGAGCTGTACGACAAGGTGAGCGCCTACGCGGCCGCGGCCCGCCCGGAACTGGTTCCGCAGCTCGCCGAGACGTATCGGGGCCTGCGGCCCGCCACCGACGTCGACACGTACATCAACGAGTACCTGTCCAAGCCGCTGGCCGAACGCAAGGAAATCGCCGAGCGGACGGGCCGGGCGGTGGAATTGCTCGAGCAACGGCCCGGCACGGGCACCGACGCCGACGCGCACGCCTGGGCCGTCCGACACGCCACCGCGATCCACCAGATGACCACGCTGTACGCCTTCGACTGGGACGACCCCCGAACCATCCCCGACGCCATGTCCTACCGCGACCGGAGCATGGCGGAGAACGTCGCCTGGTGGCAGCGGCAGACCGGCGACAAAATAGTGCTCGCCGCCCACAACACCCATGTCGCCTTGCATACCTATGCCCCCGCCACTCATCCGAAAGTCCAGGGCGCCTTCCTCCGCGAGCAGTTGGGCGGCGGCTACCTGAGTGTCGGACTCACCTTCGACCGGGGCTCGTTCAACGCCTTCGGCCAGGACGGCGACCTCCACCGCTTCACCGTCGGCCCGGCCGCACCCGGCACCGCCGAGCACACCCTCGACCGGGTGCGCTACCGCGACTTCGTGGTCGACCTGCGCAACGCCCCGACGGAAGCCCGCACCTGGCTCGCCGAGCCGCACACCATCAAGAACATCGGCGCCACCTACCCCGGGATCGCGGACGCCCCGCAGATCCGACTCGCGAAGACACACGACGTCGTGATCCACCTCCGGCAAGTGAACGCGGCCGACATGCTCAACTAGGCCGCGTATCCAGTCGAGATCGACAGGTGCCCCGGCTGCGGGCGTCGACCCGGATCATCGCGGCGCGAAGGTGGAGGCCGGCGAGGTGGCTCTCGGGGTCTTGTCGTAGCGGGTGGCGATGCCTCGCCAGGCCTTGAACCTGTTTGTCAGGCGCTCGACGGTGTTCCGTTCCTTGGACAGGTCGGCGTCGTGGCCGATGGGCCGCCCGCCCCCATTGCCCTTCTCCTTGCGGTTGGCGGCCTGGTCCCGCTTCTCCGGGATCACCGCCTTGACGCGGCGTTTCCGCAGGTGGGCGCGGTTGCCGCGGGACGGGTGGGCCTCGTCCCCGGCGACCGCGTCGGGTCGGGTGCGTGGCCGCCCGACGGGCCCGCGGACCCGTACCTTCCCGAGGACGGGGACGAACTGCGGGCTGTCGGCGGCCTGTCCCGCAGTCGGGATCAGCGCCAAGGGCCGGCAGTCGCGATCCGAGGCGGGATGGATCTCGGAGGTCTGTCCGCCCCGCGAGCGTCCGAGCAGGGCGGCCCTCAGCCGGAGTCGGTGCCGGCGCCGGACACGTCGTCGTTCCTCCCGGTCCGGGGCGATTGCGGCTGGATACACGGCCTGGTGCCGCGACGGGGTGAACGTTGCCGGGCGCGGCACTAGGCTTCGTGCGATTCGTCGGACAACCTGAGACGTGAAGGTGACGGCACGATGACGTTCGGCCCCCTGCGCCGCAGCCCGCTGGTCGGCCAGGCGGCCGAACGGCTTCGGGACCAGATCGCCGCCGGGCGCTGGCCGGTGGGTACGAAGCTGCCCGGCGAGGTGGCGCTCGGCAAGGAACTGGGCATCGGCCGCTCGACCGTCCGCGAGGCGATCCGCGCGCTGGCGGGGGCCGGTCTGGTCGAGTCCCGGCAGGGGTCCGGCGTCTTCGTGATCGCCACCGAGCCGGCCGAGGACCTGCCCGCGCGGCTGCGGCGAGCCTCGGCGGTCGAGGTCTACGAGGTGCGCAACCTGATCGAGGTGCGAGCCGCGATGTTGGCCGCGGAGCGGCGTACCGACGAGGACCTCGCCGCGCTGGACGCCGGCCTGGCCGCGCGGGCGGCCGCGCTCGGCGACGACGCGGCGTACATCGACGCGGACATCGCCTTCCACGCGAGCATCGTCGCGGCGGCGCACAACGAGGTGCTCACCGACCTGTTCGCGGTCTTCCAGGTGACCATGCGACCGAGCCTGCTCGACCTGCTCGCGGTGATGGACGAGAAGGGCCTGCGGGGCGCATCGGCGGACCCGGGCGCCGACGCCCACGCAGCCATGGTCGCGGCGATCCGAGCCGGCGACGCGGAGGCGGCGGGCCGGGTCACCGAGGCGGAACTTGCGGTAAGCCTCCGCATCCTGCGCGACTAGCCACAGGAACGCCGCCCCTTTCGCCCCACCCGACCCCACCTCCCAGACCGCCCAACCCCGAGCCGGAACGGCAACCTCCCGCCGCGGCCCTGCCCGCCGCCGCCCCGCGCCCCCGCGCCGCGGCCCCCGACTCCTCGCCCCGCCTTTCGCCCCGCCCCGCCCCGCGCCGCTCCGACTCCTCGCCTCGCTGCGCCCCGCGCTGCCCCGGGGTGCGTCGCGCCTCGCGGCAGCGCCTCGCCGCCCTGACTCCTCGCGTCGCTGCGCTCTCGTTGCCGCTCTCCTTGCCGCGCTCGCCGCACCCCGCGCCGCCCCGGCCTGCCTCGTGCCTCGCGGCCTCGCCTCGCGGCAGCGCCTCGCCGCCCTGACTCCTCGCGTCGCTGCGCTCTCGTTGCCGCTCTCCTTGCCGCGCTCGCCGCACCCCGCGCCGCCCCGGCCTGCCTCGTGCCTCGCGGCCTCGCCTCGCTGCCCCGACTCCTCGCCTCGCTGCGCTCGCCGCGCGCCGCCCCATGCTGCACCCCCTCGCACCGCACCGCCCCCCTCCGCGCCCCACCCCTTCCGGCACTGCCCCGCTCCGCTCTCCGCGCCTCCCCGCCCTTCCATGCGCCGCGCCGCGCGTCTCGCCTCGCCCCGCGCCCCGCGCCCCTGCCCCGCCTCTCTCCGCGCCACGCCGCCTCACGCCTCGCACCTCCCGCCCCGCCCCGGCCCGCCACGCGTCTCGTTCCGCGCTGCCCCGGCCCGCCGCGTGCCGGGCCGGGCCTTGCGTGTTCTTTGGGAATAGCTCGGTCGGGATCTCGCTTTGAGTGGGTGATTGAGAGTTCAACTACTGAGAGAGTGATCATCGTGCAGTTCGGGATCTTCACCGTCGGAGACGTCACCGTCGACCCCACCACCGGCCGGGAGCCCACCGAGCACGAGCGGATCAAGGCGATGGTGGCGATCGCGCTCAAGGCCGAGGAGGTCGGCCTCGATGTGTTCGCGACCGGAGAGCACCACAACCCGCCGTTCGTGCCCTCGTCGCCGACCACGCTGCTCGGGTACGTCGCCGCGCGGACCGAGCGGATCATCCTCTCCACGTCCACCACGCTGATCACCACGAACGACCCGGTGAAGATCGCCGAGGACTACGCGATGCTCCAGCACCTGGCCGACGGCCGGGTGGACCTGATGATGGGCCGCGGCAACACCGGGCCGGTCTACCCGTGGTTCGGCCAGGACATCCGCCAGGGCATCCCGCTGGCGATCGAGAACTACGCGCTCCTGCACGAGCTGTGGCGCAACGACGTGGTCGACTGGGAGGGCCGGTTCCGCACCCCGCTCCAGGGCTTCACCTCGACCCCGCGACCGCTGGACGGCGTCCCGCCGTTCGTGTGGCACGGCTCGATCCGCAGCCCCGAGATCGCCGAGCAGGCCGCCTACTACGGTGACGGATTCTTCGCCAACAACATCTTCTGGCCCCGGGACCACTTCATCCGGCTGATCAACCTCTACCGCGACCGCTTCGAGCACTACGGCCACGGCACGCGCGAGCAGGCCATCGTCGGCGTCGGCGGACAGGTGTTCATGCGCAAGAACTCGCAGGACGCGGTGCGCGAGTTCCGTCCCTACTTCGACAACGCGCCGGTGTACGGCCACGGTCCGTCGCTGGAGGAGTTCACGGACCAGACGCCGCTGACCGTGGGCAGCCCGCAGGAGGTCATCGACAAGACGCTGACCTTCCGCGACTCGTTCGGCGACTACCAGCGCCAGCTGTTCCTGATGGACCACGCGGGGCTCCCGCTGAAGACCGTGCTGGAGCAGCTCGACCTGCTCGGCGAGGAGGTACTCCCGGTGCTGCGGAGGGAGTTCGCGGCCCGACGCGCAGCCGACGTGCCCGCGGGCCCGACCCACGCGGCGCTGGTCGCCCGGCGGGACGAGACGGCGGCGCAGGCCGCGGCGAACGAGGGCGCGCCGGCGCTCTGACCCGCCGTACCTACCGCGGTACGGGGTGCGCCGCACCGGTGCCGCACCGGTGCGGCACCAACCGCCGAACACACCGTCGAACACCCGACTCGAACACCCGACGAACACCCCACGCGGGAAAGCAGGAAGAGGTCACCATGGCGCAACCGGTCAAGCTCGTGGTCGTTTCGGCCGGACTGGGCAAACCCTCGTCCACCCGCATGCTGGGGGACCGACTGGCCGAGGCGGCCCGACGACAGCTGGTCGATCGGGGCGTCGAGGTCGACGTGCACACGGTCGAACTGCGCGACGTCGCGGTGGACATCGCACACAACCTGGTCACCGGCTTCCCGCCGCCGGGCCTGCGCGCCGCGATCGAGACGGTCACCCGCGCCGACGCCCTGATCGCGGTCACGCCGATCTTCACCGCCTCCTACAGCGGGCTGTTCAAGTCCTTCTTCGACGTGCTGGACAACACCGCGCTCGCCGGCAAGCCGGTGCTGATCGCGGCGACCGGCGGCACCGCGCGGCACTCGCTGGCCCTGGAGCACGCGCTGCGCCCGCTGTTCGCCTACCTGCGGGCCACGGTCGTACCGACCTCGGTGTACGTGGCGACCGACGACTGGGGCGCGGCGGCGGGGGCCGGCGGCGACGACCTGGCCGCGCGGATCGCCCGCGCGGGTGGCGAACTCGCCGACTTGGCGGCCGGACTGCCTCGGGCCGCATCCGCGCCCGCGGCGGAATTCGAGGAAGTGGTCCCGTTCGCCGAGCAGTTGGCCGCGCTGCGGCGCGGATGAGGACACTGCGGAGAGGGTCCCCGCACACGAGAACGACGTAGCCGGGACGGCCACCCGGCCGCCCGGCCGCCCGGGCGCCGAAGGTGCACTTCGGCGCCCGGGTCCACGATCGGCGCCCGCGTCAGGTGCGTTCGAACCACCGGCGCGGATTGTCCACCAGCATCGTGGTCAGATCCTCGTCGGGCACACCGTGCGCCCGCAGCGCCGGGATCACGTCGTTCAGCACGTGCCGGTAGTGCCAGTCCGGCAGCAGCGGCATCAACTCCGGATCGATCCAATCGATATGGCACGCCGCGTCCTGGGACAGCACCATGCTCGACGCATAACCCCGGCGGCACATCTCCACCACGATCGCGACCCGCTCCGCGAACGGCATCGTGGTGTCCAGGCCGAACCGGTCCATCCCCAACAGGTAGCCTTCGTCGGCTAGTTCGGTCAGGTGATCGGCATCGTCGGTGTCCCCGCTGTGCGCGAGTTGCACGCGTGCGGCGGGCACGGCCTCCTCGTGCAGCACCCGGCGTACGTGCGCTCCGGTCCGGGTGCGCGGGTGGGTGTGCACCATGATCGGCACATCCGTCTCCAGATGCGCTCGGGCGACCGCACGCAACACCCGCTCGACGCCGCCGGTCAGGCCCGGTTCGTCGATCGCGCACTTGAGCAGCGCGGCCTTGACCCCGGTGCCCTGGATGCCCTCGCGGATGTCCCGGACGAACAGGTCGACCATCGGATCCGGCAGACCCGGCAGCGCCCCCGGCCCTCGATGGCGGAAGAACGCCGGGACGTCGACATACGTGTAGATTCCGGTCGCGACCACGATGTTGAGGTCCGGGACCTGTTCGGCGATCCGCCGCACGCGCGGCACGTTCCGCCCGAGCCCGTCCACCGTGGGGTCCACGATCGTGGTCACACCGGCCGCGCGCAGCGCGCGCAACCGCTCGACCGCGTCCGCGACCCGGGTCTCCTCGTCCCAGTCCGGGGACCAGTTGGCCTGACTGTCCGGAGTCAGCACGAAGATGTGCTCGTGCATCAGGGTCGTCCCGAGCGCGGCGGTGGGCACCGGCCCGAGCACCGTCTCGATCTCGTTCACCGGCACCTGTGACTCCTTCGGCTGCGTCGGCTGCGTCGCGCCGGTCCGAGCCGGGCGGCACGGCGCCGCCGACTCGGACCGGGTGGTCAGCCTTCCTGCGCTCGGCCCTCCTTCGCAAACTCCAGACGGGTCTGGAGTTTGCGCATTCCGGCCAGCCAGCGGTCCGGATCGGCGGCCCGGGCCGCGTACATCCGGGCCACCTCGGGATGCGGCAGGACCAGGAACGGCGTGCCGTTCGTGACCGCCTCGGCGACCACGTCGGCGACCTCCGCCGGCTCGATCGCGCCGTCGTCGAGAATCACCCGGGCGGCCTCCCCGGTCGCGCCGAGCAACCGCGTGCGTACGCCCTGCGGGCAGACCGCCTGGACCGTGATGCCCTTGGCGCCGTAGGTGATCGCCATCCACTCGGCGAACGCGTACGCCGCGTGCTTGGTGACCGAGTACGCCGACGCGTCCAGCATGGTGAGCACGCCGGCGGCGGAGACCGTGGTGACCAGGTGGCCGCGGCCGCGGGCCAGCCAGGCCGGGGTGAGCAGTCGCGCCGCGCGTACGTGCGCCATCACGTTGACGTCCCACGAGCGGCCCCAGGCATCCTCGGAGGCGTCCAGGCCCATGCCCTCGCCGATGCCGGCGTTGGCGCAGTAGATGTCGATCTCGCCGCCGAGCGCCTTGCGGGCACCGGTGATCAGCGCCGTGACGCCGTCCTCGCCCGCCGCGTCGCCGGGCAGCGCGATGCCGTCGATCTCGGCGGCGACCGCGCGGCACGCGTCCGCGTCCAGGTCGTTGACCACCACCCGGGCCCCGTCCGCGGCGAAGCGCCGGGCCAGCGCCGCGCCGATCCCGGCACCGGAGCCGGTGATCACCACGTTGGCGCCGGCGAGCGCGGTCATCCGAGACCGCCGGACAGGCTCACGCCGCCGTCGATCAGCAGTGTCTGGCCGGTGATCCAACTCGCCTGCTCGGACAGCAGGAACGCCACCGCGCCGGCCACGTCCTCGGGCACGCCGAGCCGGGCCATCGGGTACGCCGCCGCGACCTCTTCCTCGCGGCCCTCGTACAGCGCGGTCGCGAAGACCGTCTTGACCACGGCCGGGGCCACCGCGTTCACCCGCACCCGCGGCCCGAGTTCGCTCGCGAGCTGGGCGGTCAGGTGGGTCAGCGCGGCCTTGCTGACGCCGTAGAAGCCGATTCCGTGCGCGGGCCGCGCGCCGGCGAGCGAGGACACGTTGACGATCGCGCCGCCGTGCTCGCCCAGCCAGGCCTTGTGCACGCGCTGGGTCCAGGCGAGCGCGGCGAGCAGGTTGACCTCCAGGATCTTGCGCCCGGCGTCCAGGTCGAGTTCCACCAGCGGGCCGTACACCGGGTTGATGCCTGCGTTGTTGACCAGCATGTCGATCCGGCCGAACGCCTCCAGGGTCGCGGTCACCGCGGCGTCCTGGTGGACCGGGTCGTGCGCCTTGCCGGCGACGCCGATCGCGTGCTCGGGACCGCCGAGCGAGGCGACCACCTCGGCCAGCGTGTCCGCGCCGCGCGCGGTCACGCAGACCCGGTCGCCGCGCGCGACCAGGGCCTGGGCGATGCCCAGGCCGATGCCTCGGCTCGCGCCGGTGACGATGGCTACGGGACGGGACGAGTCGCTCACTGGGCGGCTGCCTCTCGGTAGGACTTGAGCTCGCGGTGGGCGAGCGAACGACGGTGTACCTCGTCCGGGCCGTCGGCCAGGCGCAGCGTGCGGGCATGCGTCCACAACGACGCGAGCACGAAGTCCTGGGACAGGCCGCCCGCGCCGTGCGCCTGGATGGCCTTGTCCAGGATCCACTCGACGGTGAGCGGCGTGGCGATCTTGATCGACTGGATCTCGCGGTGCGCGCCGCGGTTGCCGACGGTGTCCATCAGCCACGCGGTCTTGAGCACGAGCAGGCGCAACTGCTCGATGCGCACCCGGGATTCGGCGATCCACTCCTGGATCACGCCCTGATCGGCGAGCGGCCCGCCGAACGCCTCGCGGGCGACCACCCGCCGGCACATCAGCTCCAGGCCGCGCTCGGCCATCCCGATCAGCCGCATGCAGTGGTGGATCCGGCCGGGGCCCAGCCGCGCCTGTGCGATGGCGAAGCCGTCGCCGGCGTTGCCGACCAGGTTCGCGGCGGGCACCCGCACGTTGTCGAAGACCACCTCGGCGTGGCCGCCGTGCGGCCCGTCGGTGTAGCCGAAGACGTGCATCCCGCGGCGGATCCGCACGCCCGGGGTGTCGCGCGGCACCAGGATCATGCTCTGCCGGCGGTGGCGCGGCGCGTCCGGGTCGGTCTTGCCCATCACGACCAGGATCTCGCAGGTGGGCGCCATCGCCCCGGAGGACCACCACTTGCGGCCGTCGATCACGTACTCGTCGCCGTCGCGGACGATGCGCGTGGTGATGTTGGTGGCGTCGGAGGAGGCGACGTCGGGCTCGGTCATGCAGAACGCCGAGCGGATGGTGCCCTCCAGCAGCGGCTTCAGCCACCGCTCCTGCTGCTCGGGCGTGCCGAAGTCGTGCAGCAGCTCCATGTTGCCGGTGTCGGGCGCGGCGCAGTTGAGCGCCTCCGGGCCCAGATGCGGACTGCGGCCGGCGATCTCGGCCAGCGGCGCGTACTGGAGGTTGGTCAGACCCGCGCCTTCGGCGCCCGGCAGGAAGAGGTTCCACAGGCCGCGTTTGCGGGCCTCGACCTTGAGCTCCTCGATCACCGGCGGCCGGCCCCACGGGTCCGCACCCGGCTCGGCCACCTGTTCGGTGAACACGGCTTCGGCGGGGTACACGTGCTCGGTCATGAACGCGAGCAGTCGCTCGCGCAGTTCCTCGGTCCGTGCGTCGTAGCTGAAGTCCACCGACGCCTTCCTCTCCCTGGTCGCGGACGGCGGGGACGTTTCGTGGCCTCGGGTTTCGTGGCCGTAGGGTGCGCGAAACGTGCCGTGCGCGAAATACGGTACCGACCGGTCGGTATCTTGGCTAGGGTAGCGTCGAACGCTCCCTCGAAAGGTTGGACACCATGGCGGCTAGAGGTCGCGACAACGCGGCACCGGTTCTGTCCGAGGCCGATGAGACACCCCTGCCGCAGCGGCTGCTGCGGATCGCCTCGCGGATGTTCGCCGAGCGCGGCTTCGAGAGCACCTCGGTCCAGGAGATCGTGGCCGCGGCCGGGGTGACCAAGGGGGCGATGTACCACTACTACGCGTCCAAGGACGACCTCCTGGTGGAGATCTACCACCGGGTGCTCGCGATGCAGACGGAGCGGCTGAACACCATCGCCGACGGCCCCGAGCCGGTCGTGGACCGACTGCGCGAGGCGGCGGCGGACGTGGTGGTCACCACGCTGGACAACATCGACGACGCGGTCGTCTACTTCCGCTCGATGCACCTGCTCGCACCGGACAAGCGGAACGAGATCCGGGCCGAACGGCGGCGCTACCACGAGCGTTTCCGTTCGCTGATCGAACAGGGCCAGCGAGAGGGCCTGTTGCGCGCGGACGTGTCGGCCGACATCGCCACGCACAACTTCTTCGGCGGCGTGCACCACCTGAACAGCTGGTACCAGCTCGACGGGCCGATGTCGCCGCGCGAGGTGGGCGACGTGTTCGCGGATCTGCTGCTGCACGGGCTGGCGCCGACGACGGGGGAGCGGTAGCGGGTGGGCGCGGCGGATACGGCGGCGGAATTCGCTCGCGGCCGACCGGGCATCCCGTCGAGAATCGACCATGCTCACTGACCATTGGCCGGTGTTCGGCCTACGGTTGACCACGCCTCGACTGGAGCTTCGCCCGGCGAGCCAGGACGACCTGGTGGCGCTCGTGGAACTGGCCGCGCGCGGCATCCACGCCCCGGACCGGATGCCGTTCAGCGAGCCGTGGACACGCCAACCGCAACCGGCCTTCGCCCGCAACGGCCTGAAACACTTCTGGGCCTCGTGGGCGAACTGGGAGCCGGACGACTGGCGACTGGTCCTCGCGGTCGTGCACGAGGGCGTGATCGTCGGTACGCAGGACTGCGGCGCCAAGGACTTCGCCCGTCGGCGGGAAGTCGGCTCGGGCTCCTGGCTGGGCCTGGCCCACCAGGGCCACGGCTTCGGCACGGAGATGCGCGCCGCGATGCTGGAGTTGGCCTTCACCGGCCTCGACGCCCGCTGGGCGATCTCCTCCGCTTTCCCGGACAACGCCCCGTCCCTCGCGGTCTCCCGACGCCTCGGCTACGCCGACGACGGCATCGAGATCCTCCCGGCCGACGAATCCGGCCGCCCCCGCCCACTCCGCCGCCTCCGCCTGACCCGAGAGGCATGGCACGAACACCGCACCATCCCCACCGCGATCGAGGGCCTGGACGGGTGCCGGGAGATGTTCGGCGTCGATTGAAACCAGACCTCTTCGCCGTCGAAGATCCAGAAATCCTCCACCGGCCACAGCGCGGTCCGATCCGCCGACAGCGGGACGATGCCGAGGCTGACGGAGGGCAACGACGCGAGGGAGAGGAGGTGGCCGAGTTGTCCGGCCATCGTGTCCGCCCGGTGTTCCGGGCGTCGAGGCCGAATTCGGGGTTGCCGTCGGCACGGAGCCCGCCGACGGAGCTGTCAGCGGATGGGCGTGGCGAGCTCGTGGACGATGTCGAGGTAGGTCGAGGCGACCGGGTTCAGGCCGGTGCGGGGCCACAGGAAGCCGTAGTCGATCGGTGGGGCGTCGTGCAGCGGGACGAAGGCCAGGCCCGGGCGGGAGTGGAAGTCCCGGGCGCGCATCGCCACCGTGCTGACGCCGACGCCCATGCTGACGTGGACCAGGACCTCGGGCCAGAAGCGGGTGGCCGGCCCCTGCGGGATCGGCCGGCCGGACGGGGTTCTTCGCGGGAAGTAGTAGTCCATCCAGTATTCGGGGATGTGTTCCGAGGCGATCGTGACCAGCGTCGTGTCGGCGAGGTCTTCCATCGAGACGGAGTCCTTGCCTGCGAAGGGGTGGCCTGTGGGCACCAGCAGTCCGCGCGGCTCGGCGAACATCAGCGGACCCTGCACGATGTCGGGCTCGTCGATGGGGAACTCGGTGAGCTGCAGGTCCACTTCGCCGGCCCGCATGCGGCCGAGCGGGTCGAGGAGCTGGATCTCCTGGATCTCCACCACGCTGTCCGGATGACGCACGCGGAACAGGTCGGCGGCCTTGACGAGCAGGTTGCCGCACCACGCCCCGGAGAAGCCGACGCGTACCACACCCTTGATGCGCACGCCGCGGGTCGTGGTGACCGCCTGTGCGAGCCCGGCGGCTATCTGGTCGTACGCGGGGCGCAGGTCGTCGCGCAGCTGCTCACCGAGCGCGGTCAGCGTCACCTTTCGGCTGTTGCGTTCGAACAGCGGGCCGCCGACGCGGCGTTCGAGCTTGCGGATGGTCTGGCTGATCCGGCCGGTCGTGACGTGCAGGCGTTCCGCGGTGCGCCCGAAGTGCAGCTCCTCGGCGAGTGTGAGAAACGCTTCGAGCTCCAGCCGTTCCAGCATGCCCACCCCTTGATCGTTTAATCGTGCTCAACCTAGCGTGGCTCGGTCGTGTCTTGTTGCGCCGCGCGCCGATCTTGCACGCTGAAGGGGTCGCGTCCGAGGGGCCCCGGGGCCTCGGAGCGGATTCCCCCTGCTGCGAAACGGAGACTTCCGCATGAGCAAGGTCGTTGCGGTCATGTACATCACGATGGACGGCGTGGTCGAGGACCCCGCCTGGACCGGCCCGTTCTGGAACGACGAGCACGCCAAGTACCAAAACGGCCAACTGCGCGCGAGCCGCGCCCTGCTGCTGGGGCGCGCGACGTACGAGAGCTTCGCGAAGGCCTGGGCCCCGCGCGACGAGTCGGACGAGTTCACCGCGCGGATGAACCACATCCCCAAGTACGTCGCCACCACCACGCTGCAGACGGCGACCTGGAACGCGGCGATCCTCGACGGCGACGTCGTCGAACAGGTCGCCAAGCTCAAGGCCGAGCCGGGCGGCGACCTCCTGGTCTACGGCAGCGCCACGCTCGTCAACACGCTGATCGAGCACGACATGGTCGATGAACTCAAGCTGTTCCTCCACCCGGTGACCGTCGGCACCGGCAAGCGCCTGTTCGTGGACGGCCTCGCCCCGAAGACCTGGACGCTCGCGGGCACCCAGTCCTTCAGCTCGGGCGCGATCGTCCTCGACTACCGCCCGGCCAAGGCGGCCTGACCCGCTGCCCCGCAGCGGGCACGGCGACCACACGCCCGCAACCGCGGCTGCGTCGTCGTAGCCGCGCCACAGTCCCACGCACGCGCGGGCGTGCCGCCGACCGATCGGCGGCACGCCCGTCACGTTCCCGAGCCCGGCTCAACGCGCGGTGCCGCGTTCCTGGTACGGGCCGCCGCCCGGCGTCAGACGTGTGCAGCGCCGTAGTCGCCCCCTGGGTCGCATGGTCTGTCACGCACCTTGAACGAGCCTGCTCCACGGGTTGCGTGTGCAGACCACCAACTTGCACGAACCTGCAGAGGAGGTTCCGACGCCCGTTCGGCTGCGAACGCGGAGTGGCCCATGGGGCCTGTTCACGGCACGAGCGTGAACCGAACGAAGACGGTCACGCCCGGTGGCCGCGGACGGCACACAGGAAGGTGTAGGCAGCCCAGGCGTCCAGCAGGGGCGGCACCACCGTCCGCCGCGACGCCGAGCCGCCCCGGAGCACGGCCGCGCGCACCTCGGCCGCCGACGCGCCCGGGAACTCCGACAACAGCAGGGCGACCGTGCCGGCGACGAACGGGGTGGCCGCACTGGTACCCGTGAGCGTGAGCGGACGGCCGTCGGTGCCGAGACTCACGATGCCCTCGCCGGGTGCGCCGACGCCGCCGCCGATCGATCCTCCCAGGTTGGACAGGTTCATCGGCCGTCCCCGCCGGTCGTACGCGACGACCGGAATCGTCCACGGGTGCCGAGTGATCGCGGATGTGCCGAGCCTGCCTTGGTTCCCGGCGGCGACGACCGTGATGACACCCCGACTCGCCGCGTGGTCCAGGGCTTCCTCCAACGCGCGGTGCCCCGTGCCGGAGGGCCGCTCCGGAGCGACGCTCAGATTCAGCACCCGGGCACCCGCGTCGACGGTCTCCACGATGGCGGCCGCCAACTCGTCCAGTCCCGCGCTGGGTGCCACCCGGCGGCCCGGTCGGTCCGCCGCGAAGATGGGGCGGACCAGCAGCGTGCAGCGCGGGCAGATGCCGGGCGCCGCCGAGGAACGGCCGGCGCTGAGGACACCGGCGACGAAGGTGCCGTGCCGGCACGAGGAACCGCCTCCCGCCGCACCGCAGTCTTCGCCGCGGCCGCCACCGGCCCGGTGCAGCACGACGATCCTCCGGCCGGCCAGCCCCGGATGCTCGGCGGCCACCGATCCGTCGACCATCCCCACCCCGACGTCCGCCCGGCCCGAGGTGCGGGCCATCAAGGGAGCGAGCCTGATCAGATCCAACGGTTCCACCGGTGCACCGTCCCTGTGAGGTGATCCGAATGATCGCTCCGGTCCGAATCCGGCCCGCCGCGATCCGACCCGCTGCCATCTCCGCCGGTGCGATCCGCCCCGGCCCGATCCGACCCGCTCCGGCGCTTGATCAGCCGAGGAATGGGGACTCGCACTCGTTCACGCAATCCTTTCGGCAGTCCCGGCAGGCCCTGCTTCCGGGGTGCCGCATGCAGATGCTCCGGCAGATCTGCCGGCACTCCAGCTCGCAGATCGACGAAAGAACCTCACCCTGCGGTCCGACGGCAGGATGGCTCGCCGCGAATCCGTACCGACCCGATCGATAGTGTCCGCCTGTTCGGTAGAGCGCCGACTGGGCGTTGAAGCCTGGAATTCGCACGTCTGCTCACCTCTGCTTTCGTTGCTCGCCTCGTACGCCGTTCAGCGGTCGTAGTACGGCGACAACTTGGTCACCAGGAAGGGGAACTCCTCGGTGACGTCCACGCGTACGAAGCACTTCTCCGTGACGTCCGTCCGGCGACTCGTGTACGAGAACAGGACGTCGATGATCCGTCGGGTGCCGCTCAGCCGGGAGTCGCAGAAGCCGACCGCACTCAGGGAAGCGTCCGCCGCGTGCGCTTCCACGGTCTTCTGGTAGATCCGCGGATAGCGGACCGCCAGGTAGTTCAGGGCGCGATGCTCGTCGGTGTCGCCGGCGTTGTCGCCCAACTGCATGACCCGCCGCAGCAGGTCGTGGGAGGCCGGCTCGAAGTCCTCGGCGCTCATCTGCTCGGGCCGCTCGATCGCCTTAACCAACTCCCCGGTGTCGAAAGAGAAGATCTGGTCGAAGGTCACGACGGGGATCGTCAGACCGTTGCAGAGACCGGGTGGGGCAAGCGGCCCGCGAAGTCCGATGACCAGGTCCAGGTCGGAGGCGCGGGGCTCCGGGCGAACGGCCTCGATCAGCAGATCGAGCTCGACCGGATCGCGCGGGCGCAGCAGGTACGTGTCGATCCCCTGAACGCTCAGCACATAGCACAACTGCCGTGCCAGGTACCGGTTCTCGGGCTGCGAGATGACCGCACGGACCGCCTGTCGGTCGGTCAGCTTCTCGGTTTCGGCCCGCCCCACATTCTGAGCGACCTCCTTCTCGACCGACAGGCTCGGGAACCGGAAGTCGATCCGGCCCAGCACATAGACGTAGGAGGGCGTCGGAGGGTCGAGCCCCGGAGCGTCCCGCCCCGGTCTCTCGCCGCAGGCCCGCAGTTCGCCTCGGCAGCCACAGTCGGGCGCGGAGGCCGCAGCCTCGGCTGCCTCGGCAGGTCGGAACCGGTCGGGCCCGTCTGTCGTTTCGCCGTCCACCGGGTCCTGGTATTCCTGGTCCTGGTATTCCTGCTCCATCAGTGACTCCTAGAACTGGGTGACTCGGAACCCAGAAGCCGAACTCGGTAACTCCCGGACCGCGGGCCCGGATTACGCCCCGGCACCACCCGAACTCCCGGACTTGGGCCCGGATTACGCCCCGGCACCACCCGAACTCCCGGACGGCGGACCCGGATTACGCCCCAGCACCACCCGGCGATTGAGTGCGGCCGCGCGCCGCTCGCAACCACCGCAGGGCCGCCTGACCCCCATCGCGTACGTCACGCGCTTGACGGCGTCGCCGAGGCCGATCTCCTCGTCCCGGATGAACCCGGGGATCCGCACCCGGCGTGGCCGAACCTCGCCGCTGCGAACAGGGCCGCCCTGCGGCTCGTCCTTGCTCATCTCCCGCACTCCTCAGTGGGCACGCGCTCCTCGATGGGTGCGCGGTCACAGCGGGCGACGGACCGGACGTCACGCGGTAGTGGGTCGCCCGTACTCTCCGGGTCGCCCGCACTTTCAGCCTGCTCCGCTTCGCCCCGGTACGCACCTCGGAGCCCCGGCCGATCCTCGCGGCGCAGTTTTCGATCGACGGTTCGGGCGGGTCCGCGGGCCGCTGCCCGGGACGGCCGGGTGTTGCCGCCGCGGCCGGCAGCCGGGCAGGCCCGGCGAGCGTAATGTTGACAGGGAGGGGCCGGTCGCGCGGACGGCACTCGGGGCGTTCGGCGCGTCGCCGCCGGCCGACCGGTGGCCGAGGGCTTCGGTGCTCGGCCACGCAGACGGGAGCACCACTATGACCACGCCCGGGTTCCATGCCGAAGCGTCCGTCTACCGCAGTGCCGGCCGGTACATGACGGGCCCACCGACCGTCGCCGTCGCCGACTCGATTGTGCCCATGGGGACTCCGGAGGAGGAGATGGCCTGGGACATCTGCTTCAGCCACAACATGCGGTGTGAGAAGTGGTGTATTCGGTACATAGATTTCGACACTTACCAAGAGTGCATGACGGGCTGTATCGACCCCAACTGCTGAGTGTCTTGATCCCAGGCGTGGAAGCCATGTCGACCCTGGGGGCGACTACGACCCACCGGACTGCGGTCCACAGTCGAACTCCGGCTAGCAGCAGCCTCGTTGCCTGCCTCGGGGCCGGAGGTCTCGGCAGCATCGAGTCGCTCAGTGCGCAGGTGCCGTCCGATCGGTGGCGCCGACGCCGTTGTAGTCGATCCCCGGCACCCGGACACCAAGCAAGAGGGAGCACCGTCATGTCCATACCCGGCTTCCGAGCCGAAGCATCCGTCCGTCGGAGCGCCGGCTGCTACACGTCGCGCGCACCGCGCGCAGCCGCCGACGACCGGATCGTTCCGATGTGGACCGAGGAGGAGAGGCAACTGCTGATCATGTGCGGCCAACGCTACGACTCCTGCGAGAGCGAGTGCGCGGTCTTCACGGAGTATCCGCAGTGGCAGGACTGCAACATCGCCTGCAACCAGCAGTACGACGAGTGCGCCGCCCCCGTCCTGTGGCCGAGCAATCGCTGATGGTGCCTTGTCCGATGGGCTGCGGTTCATGCTCTCCGGCGTTCCGTTCGCCGGGTCCGAGGTTCCGGTGTCGCTCGGACTACTCCGGCGTATCGCCAGGCGTCGGGATGACGCCGAGCTGCTGGAGGAAACCGAAAACGTCCTTGTCCGACCACTTCTCCGCGAGCCTGCCGTTTTCGATGCGGTGAATCACCGTCGCCGTCATCGTGAGCCGGTTACCGGTGGCGGGAATGCCGGGAAGGTCTCCCTCGTGTACTCCGTGGGCCGTCAGCCGGGTCACCACCTTGTCGCCCTCCGCGATCTGGTCCTCGATCTCGTGGGTCCCGGGCGTGGCCTCCCAGAAGAGACGGAACGCCTGCTTGAGCCCTTCGCGACCGGACCCGAGCCCCGGAAACGGTGGCGGTGAATGGTCCTGGTAGTCCTCGGCCACGAGGTCGTCCATGGCCTCGATGTTGCCCTTGTCGATCTCCGCGTAGAAGCGGCGAACCAATCTCTTGTTCTCTTCGCTCGACACGGGACTCCTACACGCACGTTCTGTACCGCCGGAACCGGCATGACGCCGAAAGCATGACCGTCCGGCCGGGGGACGACGCCACAGGCGCGCCGTGCTTCCGCGCGCGATCACCCGGAAGCAGCCATGCGCGTGATTCGGTACACTGGCACGGCGAACGTCGCCTGACGCGGCACTGGACTTCCGGGTGTCGTCGAGGCCGACGGAGGTCGTCCGGCACGAAGGGATGCGGCTACCACGCCACATCCCGCCGAGTCGTCGCAGACATCGCTTCCCGCGAGCGCCACAGGTCGACGCCGCTCCTGGCTCTCGCCGACCGCTTGCGCATTGCGTCGTAGGACGCGGGTGCGGCCGGGGTCGAGTCAGCCCCGGAGAGCGTCGGTCAGTGCAGTCCAGGATGCCGCGCCGACCGTCAGGTGCCCGATGCTCGGGTCCTTCGAGTCGCGTATCGGGACGAGGCCCGGGAGATCATCGCGGACCTCGACGCAGTCGCCTTGATCCGCGTTGCTGTACGAGCTCTTGCGCCACGTGGTGACGTCTGCGTCTTCGGTTCCGTACATGGCTGCAGCTCCTTGATGGTTGCCCGGATGATCGCTGCCGACTGCTGCGGGAAAGGGCATGGGCGCGTAGCCAATCGTAGGACGCGAACCGGTGGTCGGTTCCCGCAATTTTCGGCCGATCTGCGGGCGTATCGTGGGGTGAGCGCCTACCTCGCCGGGAGTCGGAACCATGCAAGACAGCATCGGGGATCGCATCGCGCGGTTGCGCGTGCGCAGGGACCACACCCAGGATTCGCTTGCCGCCGTTGCGGGAGTCTCCATCGACGTCGTTCGCAAGTTGGAACAGAACCAACGACTCACGGCCCGACTCTCCACGCTCAACGCACTCGCGAGGGCGCTCGACGTGGAGACGTCGATCCTGATTGGGCAGCCGACCACGTTCGAGGGCGCGGCGCACCGGGATCCACTACCCAGCCTGTTGGCGCTTCGGCGGGCTGTGACCCCGGTCTCCGAGTTGATCGAAGACGAAATGGAGGTCGCCGACGGGGAATCGCCGTCCGTCCTGGATCTGCGGGCGTCGCTGAGGTCGACGGAGGCGATCCGGCGCGAAGGGAAGTTGTCGGAGATCGCCGCCGTATTGCCGCGACTCATCTCGGATGCTCGCTCCGCGACGCGCGAACACTCCGGGGCCGACCGCGCCGCCTCGTTCGCCGTCCTGGCGGAGGCATACCAGGTCGCGGCGACGACTCTGGCCGCGCTCGGCAAGGAGGACGCCGCATACACGGCGATGGAGCGGGCCAGGATCGCGGCCGGGCGCTCCGACGACCCCCGACTCGAAGTGATGGGCATGTCGACGCTGTCGTGGATCTTCAGCAAGCAGGGGCGGATAGACGACGCACAGCGGGTGGCCGAGGCAACCGCGGAGAAGATCGAGCCGTCGTGGACGAAGACACCGCTGATCGACGTAGCCCTGTGGGGCATTCTGCTCCTACGCGCCGCCTCGGCCGCTGTACGCGCGGAGCGCAAGGACACCGCCGGTGAGCTCCTGCGGCTCGCGAATGCCGCCGCCGCCCGGATCGGCACCGACCGCATCGGCTACGCCACGCCGTTCGGCCCTACCAATGCCGGCGTCGCCACGGTCAACGCCTTCGTCGAAATGGACCGGCCCGAGCAGGCGTTGGTCCAAGCACGGCGCATTACCGACCTGACCAGCCTGCCGCCCACGTGGCAGGCGCGCTACTACGTCGACCGCGCCCTCGCCCACATCGACCTCGCCAACGACGACCGGGCAACCCGCGCCATGCTCAAGGCAGAACACACTGCCCCCGAATGGATGCGCTACCACGCGACGTCTCGCCGAGTAGTCGCAGACCTCGCTTCCCGCGAGCGCCACGGGTCGACGCCGCTCCTGGCTCTCGCCGACCGCTTGCGCATCGCGTAGAACCCGGGGCGGCCGGGGTCGAGTCAGCCCCGGAGAGCGTCGGTCAGTGCAGTCCAGGATGCCGCGCCGATTGTCAGGTGCCCGATGCTCGGGTCCTTCGAGTCGCGTATCGGAACGAGGCCCGGGAGATCATCGCGGACCTCGACGCAGTTGCCCCCATCCGAGTTGCTGTAGGTGCTCTTACGCCATGTCGCGGCGTTTGCGTCTCGGGTTCCTTGCATGATTCCAACTCCTTGATGGCCGCCCGGATCATCTCGGCCGACTCCCTGGGGGAGAGGGCGTAGGCGCGTAGACAATCGTATGCCGCTTGGTGGTCTGCGACAGTAGCGGAATCCTCACGCAACTGGCCGGTGTGGCTACCTTCGAGATATGCAACCGGCTCGCTGTCCGGCAGCGTCAGCAACGTCAGCGATCCGCCCAACTGCGGGTGGGCTCCGGAGTCGAACGGTAGAACTTGGATCGTGCCGTACCGCGTGTCCATCCGGGGCAAGAGAACTTTGAGTTGCGCGCGCATGACGGCTGGGCCACCGATCACGCGGCTGATGGCGGCCTGGTCAAGGACTGCGCCGTAGCGCGGCGGGTGTTCCCGGGTGAAGATGCTTTGCCGATTGACGCGTGCGGCGACCTTCAGTTCGATCTCGGCGTCCGACCACCTGGGTACAAACCTGCTGAACTGTGCGCGGGCATAGGCAGGGATCTGCAACAACCCAGGCACGGTGAGCGCCGAGTACTCCAGGATCGCCTCCGCCTTCGCCGCCAGAGCCATGAACCCGCGATAACGGTCCGGGAATTGGTCGTGCTCCACCATCTGGTAGAGCCGTACGAACAACCCATCCGTCTCCAACGCGATATCCAGTTTTGCCGGCAGGTCCGGTGGGATGGTGCTCTCACCGGTCTCGTATCGAGACATCGCGGCCTTGCTGTAGCCCAGGATCGATGCGCACGCCGTCAGTGACATGCCCATGCCGTTGCGCTTGACCCGAATCTCACGTCCGAACATCTGCCGTGGCGAGCCTTGGGGTTCGAGGTCTTTCTCTTGATATCGCACGGGTGTTCCCTCTTCCGTTCCACCGTAAATCGGTAACGGTGCCGAGATGCACAGGCTAGCTCTCCCACCTCATGATGGGGACGCAGAGTGACAGACTGCGTACGGAATGGAGAGACAACTCCCCTTGCTCAAAACGTCGCAGGCCGAAGGAAGGGGCTGCGACGGGCGTAGGGAGTGGGGCTCAACTTTGGCGAGTCGCCCCACTCCCCGCGTGCCTCACAGAAAGGACACGTAGCCACGATGACACATCAATTCGGGTGGACTCAACGCGCTTCGGTACCTGTGCCGGTGTCGGATCGCGACTGGCAGGACGAGCGGTTGAGCCTGCTGATTCGGGAGTGGGTCGGCGGGATGGATGCCGATGCTCGCGCGTCCACCCCACCTCCGCGGCCGCGAGTTCGGTCGCACCTTCGTTCGTTGTGGACCTGGCGGTTGTCGATCCGGATCCGCGTGGTGCGCCCGAGCGCAGGGAACGTCCGATGACCACGAGACAGCGGGCTTCGGGGAGTACGCAGGGGGATCTCGATCGGGGGCGGGCGTTTTTCGAGCGCTATCGGCACGCGTGGTGTCGCAACGCCTATTCGGGCCGCGAGGGTGTGCTTATGGACGTGCAGGGGCGGCAGGTTCACCTGCGGTTGCGTAGTGGGATCGAATTCGCGTGCAGCGTAAGAGACTTGGTCATTCTGCGACCCCCTCCGCCGATTCTGTACCGGAGCGTGCGGTACGTCGGCGCGGGAGACGTGGCCCTTCGGCCGGACGGCACGCTTACGGAATTGTGCGCCGTGGACAAGGGCATGTTGGCGACCGTTCAACCGCCGGACGGCCCCGAGTGGTTCGCATTGTTGGCCGACCTCGAACGCGTCGGCTGCCTGTTGGGTGCGGTGGCCGATTGGTCGGAACCACCGTTCCTGTTCGATGAAGAGCAGGGGCAATGACGCCGATACCGATACCGATACCACCACCGACCGACGCCGGCTCGACACGCACCAATTCGGGAGAAGCGACGATGGCGAACCACGCCAAGGACGACAAGGACGGGGACGCCAAGACTCCCCGACGGCAGCAGGACGGCCAATGGGACAGGCCCGTGCCGCCGAAGGACCAGGACCGCGACAAGGAGAAGGACAAGTGAGCACCTCGGTCGACTGGGACGGCGTGTTCGCGGACACGCCCCGGAGCGCGTATGTCCCGGCGGTGGTGTGGGGGAGTGACGATGCCCGGATCGACCGCGACAAAGACCCCGAGGCGTGGGCGGACGCCGTTGCGGCCGACGCCCCGCTTGTCACCCAGATGGATGACGGCATGCCGGATGGGAACCTGATCCCGACATCGTCCTCGTCGCAACCCTCGCTCGTGCGGCTCATGCTCGAACAACTCGACGTCGCCTCGGATCACCACATCCTCGAAATCGGGACCGGCACCGGATGGTCCACCGCGTTGTTGTCCGCCGCGCTCACGGGCGGCCGGCTGACCTCGGTCGAGGTGGATCCCCTCGTGGCGATCCAGGCACACGAGTCCTTGCGGGCTGCCGATCCGATGCCGACCCTGATCGTCGGCGACGGGTTGCACGGGTACAAGGAGGGCGCCCCCTACGATCGCCTCATCGCCACCATGGCGGTACGGAACGTGCCCTACGCGTGGGTGGAGCAGGTTCGGCCCGAAGGGGTGATCCTCACGCCCTGGGGCACGGCGTACCACAACTCCGGGCTCCTGCGGCTGGTCGTCGCGGGCGACGGAACGGCGTCGGGCCGGTTCGTGGGGAACGTCAACTTCATGTGGGCCAGGTCGCAGCGACCGAGGTTCGAGGCCCGGCGGTTCGTGGGCGACGTGATCGCGGACCCGAGCGCGTGCAGGGTCCGCCACACGGCGACGGATCCGCGACCCCTCCAGGAGGAGCACGCGGATTTCGCGATCGGGCTTCGGCTGCCCGATGTCGAGCAACGTACGTTCTTCGGATCGGGCGCGCACGCAGGGGAGTTCACCACGTGGTACGCCGACGGGGAGTCCTGGGCATCCGTCGACTACGTGCCGGACGCGGCCTCGTTCGAGGTGAACGAGGGCGGCCCCCGCGATCTTTGGCGAGAGATCGAGGCCGCGTACCAGGCGTGGCGTGCGCGGGGTGAACCCCGACGCGAACAGCACGGCGTCACGGTGACCGGGGACGGCCAGTGGACATGGCACGCCGGGTCGCGCGGTCGGGTGGACTGCGGGTCGTCGAACCCTTGGAAGGCTTCCTGGAACGTCTCTTCGATGTGAGTGTCGGAGCCGGAGCAGGGTCGCCGCCAGGGTGATCGTGGCGGTGTACGAGGCTGTGGTCTTGGCGCAGCAGTCGGGTGGCGGGTGGCGGGTGGCGGTGCCGCGGAACTCTTCGGCCGGGGCGATTTCGTTCCGGAGGACGTCGGTCGGTGTTGTTCGGGATGCCGCGCCGATTGTCGGGCGCCCCGGGGGAGATCGGCGGTGGGAGGCCCTGTGTCGGGCGCCGCCGGTGGGTGAATAGAGTCGGCCCGTGGCGACGCAAATTCCCTCCCCGGAGGACCCCTTGCCGCCGGTGCCGAGCTTCGGTGTGCGCGCGGACGAGGAGGCGTACGAGTACCTGTCCCGAATCGTCGAGGCGATGACTCGGGAGTTCGGAGTTCCCGCAAACGAGGCCCACATCCGGGTGGACCGCTACTTCCGGCCCTATCGTTGGGACTTCACCGACGAGAGTGACCAGTGCACCCTGTTCGAGGACTACCCGGAGTTCTGGGCCGGCACGATCTACTTCGACGTGGATCCGTGGCGACAGAAGAATGCGGCCGACTGGAGCCGACTGCGGCCGCGCCCGCTGCCCGAACCCGGTGACCCGGCGTTCGGTGGGCTCGCCCTGGGGGAGCACCCGCCGCCTGTCGTGTACCGCGTGGTGTGGGACGGTGAACTCGACCTGCTCGCCTCGGTCGTGGCCGGCTGCCGACAGGTCACCGGCGGCTGGGTTGCTCGCCTGGAGAACGACCGCATGACGGTCGCCATCCGTCCGGGGCCGGTGGACCCCGACAGACTCCTTTCGGGGGCGGAAGACCCCGACGACGGACTGTGGGACGTCTCGTGTACGCCCGAGCCCGACGCCCCGTGGCAGGACGTGTCCGCGGACCTGCGGGCGATCATGTTCCGGCTGCGCGCGGCGGGGTTGGTGTGCCGGCGCGTGTCGGTGCCCGGTCACGGAAGCCCGATCGCGATCCTGGACTGACCTTGTGGGCTGCGCCGCCTTCAGGCGCCGCAGCCCACGGCGACCGCCCGACCCGATTCGACCGCCGAACCCGACCCGGTCAGTCCGCGGAATCCGCCATGTCGACGCTCATCCGAATCGCCCCCACCCGCTCGACCCGCCATGCGATGCTCCGCAGCGCCACCGTCACGTCGTGCCAGGTCGCGTCGGCTCGGGGCGTGCAGGTCAGCAACCGGCCGCCGGCCTCGACCGGGCCCAACGCCACCTGTACGGAGGGTAGTTCGAGCACGTCGTGTGAGCCGGCCGGCACCGACGCCCCACCCGTGATCGTCGCCGCGAGCTCGTCGGCCGTAGGCTCGGCGCCCGCAGGCCATTCCAGCCGGCAGGTCAGCGCGGTCCCCCATTCGCCGATCGCCTCGGCGACCTGCCCGCGATCGACCGGCTCGGGGGCCTGCGCGGGTGGGAACGCGGCCTGCTCGACCAGGTCGGCGAGGCCGTCCGGGTCGTCCCTGCCGGCGTCGAGCAGATCGGCCCAGTCGAGGGCACTGCCTCGGTCGAGGAAGCGCATGCCCTCCGCGCGGGTCGCGCCGGCCACGAAGGGCAGAATCGCCCACTCCACCCAGCGGAACGCGTCGCCGGGCCACCAGGCGTGGCCGTCGACCAGCGCACGGACGATCGCCGTCAGGGCTCCGCACACCGGATCGCCGGCCGGCACCGTGGCCCCGCCCGTCACCCGTCCCGGCCCGAACCCGCCCGCCTCGACCCTGGCCTCCGCGATGCGCAGTGCCATCGCGTCCTCCACGAAGAAGCAGTGCATGATCGTCGACGCGTATTCGGCGGGCACCTCCAGCGGGTACGGTCCGACCTGCACCCGAACCTCGTCGCCGTCCGGGTCGAAGCCGATCTCCGCGAACCAGCGAGGAGCCTCGAGGTGGTCCGAACGGGTCCATCGCGGTTCCAGGTGGGAGATGTCCACCCCGAAGACCGGGTCACCGGGCCGGACGCACACCAGCACGATGCGGTAGGCCGCGGCGTCCTCGACCGCCGTGGCGACCTCCTCCACCGGGAGATCGACCATGGCCGCCGTCTTTCGCAGCCCGTCGGGGCCGCCGCCACAGCGTTCCACCAAGGCCGCGAGCGAAACGACGCGACCCGCGGTCAAACCGTTGTAGCCCACCGACGGCACGGCCCGGAACCGACTCGGATCGTCCGCCCGCTCCGCCCCGCCGTCGCCCGCCCCGATCCCGTCCGTCACCCCGCGACCCTATCGCCCCCAACTGCCCGCCCCCGCCGCTCACATGGTCCGGGTCGGCGGCATCCCCGAGCGTCCCGAGGCCGGCGTCTTGATCGCCAGGATCTGGTTGACGCCGATGCGGTTCTGTTCGAAGGCCAGGGCCGAGGCGGCCATGTACAGGCGCCACACGCGCACCCGGCCGGGGGAGGCCAGGCGTTCGGCCTGCTCCGCGGCGGCCTCCAGGTTGGCCACCCACGCGCGCAGCGTGGTCGCGTAGTGCTCGCGCAGCGCGTGCACGTCGCGGATCTCGAAGCCCGCCTCCTCCAGGACCGAGACCGTGCGGCCCACCGGTGCCAGTTCGCCGTCGGGGAAGACGTAGCGGTCGATGAACTCGTCGACCTGGTAAGCGGCTTCGTTCGGAGCCGGGCGTCTGGCGATCTGGTGGTTGAGCAACCGGCCGCCGGGGCGCAGGAGTTCGTAGAGGATGTCGGCGTATTCGCGGAAGCGGATCCGGCCCACGTGTTCGGCCATGCCGATCGAGGAGATCGCGTCGTAGGGGCCGTCGGCGTGTTCGCGGTAGTCCTGGATCCTGATCTCGACCCGGCCGGTCAGGCCCGCCTCGGAGACACGTTTGCGGGCCAGGTCGGCCTGTTCGCGCGAGATGGTGATGCCGACCACCTGGACGCCGTAGTGCTCGGCGGCGTGCAGCGCCATCGAGCCCCACCCGCAGCCCACGTCCAGCAGCCGCATGCCCGGCCCCAGGGCCAGCTTGCGGCAGATCAGGTCGAGCTTGGCGCGCTGGGCGTCCTCCAGCGTCGCGTCGGGGCGGTCCCAGTACGCACACGAGTAGACCATCGAGGGGCCCAGGATCAGCCCGTAGAAGTCGTTGCCGACGTCGTAGTGGTGCCGGATCGCCTCCTGGTCGCGGCGCAGGCTGTGCAGTATGCCCCGGCGGCGGCGGACCTCCTCGACGGGCGCCGGCGGCGGTACCGGCAGTCCGGTCAGGGTCAGTGCCTCGCCCACCGGGCGCAGCATGCCCAGCGCGGCGCGCGCGGACGGGCGCGGGCGTTCGGGGCGGCGGTCGCGGCCTGCGGGGCCCCGGACCGCGCCGGCGCTCTTGGGCACCGCTTCGTCGCGGTGCAGCGCGATGCCCGCCAACCGGTCGAGCGCGTCGTAGAGGTCACCGTCCACGTCGAGGTCGCCGGACACCCAACCGCGCGCGAAGCCCAGCTCGCCCGGCTTCCACATCAGTCGGCGCAGCGCTCGTCGATTGCGGACGACCAGCGCCGGGCCGTCCGGCGGTCCGGCCTCGCTGCCGTCCCAGGCCCGGATGCGGATCGGGGTCGGGCGGCCGAGTACCTGCTGGGTCAGCGCGGCCAGGCGGTCGGCGGTGTGCGGCATGACGGATTCCTCCGCGGTGTGGGTCCCCGGGCTCCCGTGCCGGGTGACACCCTGCCCTTACCCCACCCGGCCCGGATCGCGAACGGAATTGCTCCGTCCGGGGTGGATGACCACCCCGGACGGAGCACGACACGCGAAACCGAGCGGCGTCACAGCACCTTGGACAGGAATGCCTTCGTGCGCTCGTGTTGCGGGTTGCTCAGCACCTCGCGCGGCACTCCGGCCTCGACGACGAGTCCGTCGTCCATGAACACCAGCGAGTCGCCGACCTCGCGGGCGAAGCCCATCTCGTGGGTGACCACGATCATCGTCATGCCGTCCCTGGCGAGGTCGCGCATCACGTCCAGGACCTCGCCGACCAGTTCGGGGTCGAGCGCGGAGGTCGGCTCGTCGAACAACATCAGCTTGGGGTCCATGGCCAGTGCCCGGGCGATGGCCACCCGCTGCTGCTGGCCGCCGGAGAGCTGGGCGGGGTAGGCGTTCGCCTTGTCGGCCAGGCCGACCCGGGCCAGGAGCTGGTGGGCGCGCTCCCGGGCTTCGGGCTTGCTTATGCCCTTGACCTGGGTGGGCGCCTCCATGATGTTGCCCGCCGCGGTCATGTGCGGGAAGAGGTTGAAGCGCTGGAACACCATGCCGATGTCGCGCCGCTTGAGCGCGACCTCGCTGTCCCGGAGTTCGTAGAGCTTGCCGTCCTTCTCCCGGTAGCCGACGAGTTCGCCGTCCACCCACAACCGCCCGGCGTTGACCTTCTCCAGGTGGTTGATGCAGCGCAGGAAGGTGGACTTGCCGGAGCCGGAGGGGCCGACGATGCACATGACCTCGCCGGAGCCGACCTCCAGGTCGATGCCCTTGAGCACTTCCAGCGTGCCGAACGACTTGCAGACGTCCTCGGCCTTGACCATGGGTCGCGCCGGGTCCGCCGCCCCGGGCGTGGGCTTGTCGAAATTGGTCGTCATCGGATCTCGGCTCCCGGACGCCGGGTGGGGAACAGGTTGGCCCTGATCCGCTGGAGCGGGGTGGGCGGCAGCGCCCGGCTGGCCCCGCGCGAGAAGCGGCGTTCCAGGTAGTACTGACCGATGCTGAAGACGGTGGTCAGCAGCAGGTACCAGAAGCAGGCCGCGAAGAGCAGTTCCATCACCGCGAGGTTGTTGGTGTACACGTCCTTCGCCTTCTGCAGCACCTCGGGGTACACCACGACGCTGGCCAGCGAGGACGTCTTGAGCATGTTGATGAACTCGTTGCCGGTGGGCGGCACGATCACTCGCATCGCCTGCGGCAGCACGATGCGCCGCAGGGTGCGGCCCTTGGACATGCCGAGCGCGTGTGCGGCCTCGGTCTGACCCTCGTCCACGGACTGGATGCCCGATCGCACGATCTCGGCCATGTACGCGCCCTCGTTGATGCCGAGGCCGAGCAGCGCCGCGATGGTCGGGGTGATCACGTCGTTGGTGTTGTGGCCCAGCATGGTCGGGAAGATCAACGCGAGGTTGCCCCAGATGAGCAACTGGACCAGGACCGGCGTGCCGCGGAAGAACCAGATGTACAGCGACGAGACGGTCGAGGTGACCGGATTGCCGGAGAGTCGCCCGATCGCGGCGAGCACGCCGAGCACGAGCCCGAGCGCCATCGAGTAGAGGCTGATCTTGAGCGTGTTGACGGCGCCCTTGATGATCTGCTCGTCGAACAGGTAATCGCCGGTCACACTCCAGTGGATCTTCGCGTTCGCGAACGCGTTGATCAGGAGGCCGACCAGGGCCAGGACCACGACGGCCGCGACCCAACGACCGTAGTGCGGCACCGGGATCGCTTTGATGTGTTCCCGACGGGCCGGCTGTTTGTCGGAGGCGGCGGGGGGTGGGGGTGTGGTCACGGGAAGGTGACCTCCTCTTGGAGCACGAGTGCGGGCGCGGGCGCGGGTGGACCGATGGGGGGACGGTCCGCCGGGTCCGGCCCCGCCGCTCGGGGCGACGGGGCCGGACCTCGGATCAGGAAGTGCCGCCGTTGATGGTGACCTCGGAGACGGCGCCGGCCTCGACCTTCCAGTTGGCCAGGATCTTGGCGTACTCGCCGTTCTTGATCAGGGCCTCCAGGGCCGACTTCAGCGCCTGCTGGAGCTGGGTGTTGTCCTTGCCGACGCCGATGCCGTAGAGCCCGGCATCGATCTGATCGCCCGTGACCTCGAAGTCCTTGCCGTCACCGGAGGTCTGCGCGTTGTACGCGGCGACCGGGAAGTCGTTGAGGTCGGCGACGGCGGCGCCGCTCTTGAGCTTGAGCAGGGCCTCGCCGTCGTGCTCGTACTTCTGGATCGTGATCGCGCCCTTGCCCGACTCCTCGCACTTCTTGGACTGGGCGATCGCGACGTCCTCGTTGGTCGTCGCCTGCTGCAACGCGACGATCTTCCCGCACAGGTCGTCGAGGGACTTGATGTTCTGCGGGTTGCCCTTCTGCACCAGGATCGAGGTACCGGCGCGGAAGTAGTCCACGAACGCCAGGCCCTGGCCCTGCCGCTCCTTCTTGTCGGTCATCGCGGACATGACCATGTCGAAGCGCTTGGAGGTGATCCCGGTGATGAGCGAGTCGAACGGGGAGTTCTTGTACTCGTACTTGACGCCGAGCTGCTTGCTGAGGGCGGCGGCCAGCTCGGGGTCGACACCGACGGCCTTGCCGCCCTTCATGAACTCGATCGGCGCGTACGCGATCTCCGAACCGATCTCGAGCTTGCCGGACTTCTGGACGTCCGGCGGGAGCATCTTGAAGAACGGCGCGTTCTCGTCCTTCTTGCCGAGCGCGCTGTCGCCGCCGTCGTCCCCACAGCCGGTCAGGAGCATGGAGCCCGCGATCAAGGTTGCGGCGCAGGCGATCAGGCGGCGGTGGGTAAGGCGTCCGCTCATGTGCGGGTTCCTCCAGGTATGAGGGGACAACAGGGGGGCCGGCACGGTACGAGCTGGCTCGCGGTGCCCGATCTGCGGGCGGTTTGGGTGAATCCGGGATCGAGCTATGGGCATGAATGATTTCCTGGTGCTCTGAACTGGACAATGGGACAGATTGTTAAATACGAAGATCCAATTTGACAGAATGTCAAGCAGTGATCGGTGTATATCACCTCATCGGGCGCTTTTCCAGGGCATACCGAAACCGCTCTGGCAGGCCACGGTCTACGCGCATTGGCGTGATGATCGTCGGACCCCGCGTAATCCGCGTCCGCGTGCGGCGATGCCGGCACCCCGACGCAGCAGCAGGGCCACGTCGATCGCGGCGACGGCGATCGCGGCGGCGAACGGGGCGCCGGGCCGCCGGCCGCCGAGCAGCGCCCCCGCGCCGGCCAGGACACCGGCGCCGACCAGGGCGAGCCGCCCGGACCGGTCCGGGCGGCCGTACGCGAGCAGCGCGGTGGCGCCGAGCAGCGGCAGCGGGGCGAGCGCCCGGATGCCGGCCGGGCCGAGTCGGTGCGGCAGACCGCGCACGCCGCCCGCGTGGTCGACGTCCAGATCCGGCAGCGCGTCGGCCAGGTGCGCGCCGCAGCCCAGCAGCGCGGCGGCGGTGACGATCCACCACGTGGGCGCCGGCCGCCCGGGCAGCCCGAACGCCACGAACGCCGGCAGGCTGCCGAAGCCGACCGCGTAGGGCAGCCACGACCAGGCGGTGCCCTTGACCCCGAGGTCGTAGGTCCACGCGGCGGCCACCCCGACCACGTGCGCGGTGCCCGCAGCCGGCCCCGATGCGTAGGACAGCGGCAGGCACAACACCAGCGCGGAACCGGCGGCGAGCGCCACCCGCTCGGCCCCGACCAGGCCGGCGACCACCGGCTTGCCGGTCCGCCCGGCGGCGCGGTCGCGGGCGGCGTCCACCGCGTCGTTGCACCACCCGACCGACAACTGCCCGCTGAGCACCGCCGCGCCGACCAGCGCACAGCCCCCGGCGTCCCGGCCGGCCGCGGCGGCCAGGGCGGTCACCAGGGCCGTGACGGCGACGGTCGGGCCCGGGTGGCAGGCGAGCACGAGGCCGACGGCAGGCGCCCGTTCGCGGGGGCGCGCGGGGGCGGTCACGGGCGGGCGGCTCGGCGCTGCGGCTTCGCTCACGGGGGTGACCTTTCCGGGGGTCGGCGCGGGACGGGCGCATGCGGGGCGTGTGCGCGGGCAAACGACGTGGGTTCGGTGTTCCCGCTGGGCACTGTTCCAGCGTTCCCGCACCCGTTCGGCGCAACCGCCCCAGCAGCCACACCCGTTCGCCGTCCAGCATTCCCGTCGCCTCACCCAGCCGGGGGTTCGCCGTGACCCGCATCGCCGCCGTCCGTGGTGCTCTGCCGCCGCACCGATATCCACAAGCCGAGATCACCGAGGCGTTCGCGGGGCTGTGTCTGCCAATCGGCGCCGATCGCCGCGTCCTGGACCGGCTGCACGCGAGCGCCCGGGTGGACACCCGCCATCTGGCGCTGCCCCTGGACCACTACGCCAAGCTGGACGACTTCGGCGCGGCCAACGACGCCTACCTGGACGTCGCCGTCGACCTCGCGGCCGAGGCGATCGAGTCCGCCCTCGGCGCCGCCGGGCTGAGCGCGCTCGACGTGGACCTGATCATGTTCACCACGGTGACCGGCCTCGCGGTGCCCTCGATCGACGCCCGCCTGGTCGGCCGGCTCGGCCTGCGCCCCGACGTCAAACGGCTGCCGGTGTTCGGCCTGGGCTGCGTCGCGGGCGCCGCCGGGATCGCCCGGGTGCACGACTACCTGCGCGGATGGCCCGAGCACGTCGCGCTGCTGGTCTCGGTCGAACTGTGCTCGCTCACCCTCCAACGCGCCGACGCCTCGATCGCCAACCTGGTCGCGGGCGCCCTGTTCGGCGACGGCGCGGCGGCGGTGGTCGCCTGCGGGGACGCACGCACCGGGCCGGGGCGCGGCCCCAGAGTGGTGGCCGGCCGCAGTCGCATGTATCCGGACTCGGCCCGGGTGATGGGCTGGGACGTGGGCGGCTCCGGGTTCCGGATCGTGCTGGGCCCGAACGTCCCCGACGTGGTCCGCGAGTACCTGGCCGGCGACGTGCGATCCTTCCTCGCCGAACACGACCTGAGCCCGGCCGACATCACCGCGTGGGTGTGCCACCCGGGCGGCCCCAAGGTGCTCGAAGCCGTCGCCGAGACGCTCCAACTCCCGGCCGGCGCCCTCGATCTGACGTGGCGTTCGCTGGCCGCGACGGGAAACCTGTCGTCCACCTCGGTGCTGCACGTGCTGCGCGACACGATCGCCGCCCGACCCGAACCCGGTACACCGGGCCTGATGATCGCGATGGGCCCCGGGTTCTGCTCCGAACTCGTCCTCGTGGAGTGGTAGGCGCGATGTACTGGTACTTCGTCCTGGTGGGCCTGGTCGCCCTCGAACGCCTCGCCGAGTTGGTGGTGGCCCGCCGCAACCTGGCCTGGAGCCTGGCCCGGGGCGGCGTGGTCAGCGGCCGGCGGCACTATCCGCCGATGGTCGTGCTGCACGTCGGCCTGTTGGCCGCGTGCGTGCTCGAAGTGTGGGCGGGCGAGCGGCCGTTCGTGCCCTGGTTCGGCTGGACCATGGTCGTCCTCGTGGTTGCCGCGCAGGCGCTGCGCTGGTGGTGCATCATCGCGCTCGGTCCGCGCTGGAACACTCAGGTGGTGGTCGTGCCGGGGCTGCCACTGGTGCGCAGCGGGCCGTACCGGCTGACCTGGCTGCGGCACCCGAACTACGTCGCGGTCGCGGTCGAGGGCCTGGCGCTGCCCCTCGTACACGGCGCGTGGGTCACCGCGCTCACCTTCACCGTGCTCAACGCCGCGCTGATGGTGGTCCGGATCCGCTGCGAGTCGGCCGCGCTGTCGGCGGCGACCGCGTGATCGACCTGCTCGTCGCGGGCGGCGGGCCGGCCGGCCTGGCGACCGCGATCCACGGTGCGCTCGCGGGGCTGCGCGTGGTGGTGGTGGAGCCGCGGCCGGCGCCGGTGGACAAGGCCTGCGGCGAGGGACTGATGCCCACGGGCGTGACCGCGCTCGCCCGACTGGGCATCACGCCCGCCGGACGGCCGTTGGCCGGAATCCGGTACCTGGACGCCCGACACGCGGTCGAGGCCCGGTTCCGGGCCGGGCCGGGGCTGGGCGTCCGGCGCACCACGCTGCACACCGCGCTGTACGAACGGGCGCGCGTACTCGGGGTCGAGCACCGGGTCGGCCGGGTCGGCGCCGTGCACCAGGACGCACACGGGGTGACCGCCGCCGGACTGACCGCACACTGGCTGGTCGCGGCGGACGGCCTGCACTCGCCGATCCGGGCCGCCCTGGGGCCGCCGCCGCCGGATCGGCGCGCTCGGCGATACGGACTGCGCCGGCACTTCGCGGTCGAGCCGTGGACCGACTTCGTCGAGGTGCACTGGTCGCCGCACGGCGAGGCGTACGTGACGCCGGTCGGGCCGGACCTGGTCGGCGTCGCGGTCCTGGGCCCGCGCGGGCGGCCCTACGACGAGCACCTGGCCGCGTTCCCCGCACTGCGGGCCCGGCTGGCGGGCGCGGCGGCCGGCGACGTGCGCGGCGCGGGGCCGCTGCGCCGTCGAGTTCGTACCCGGGTCGAGGGTCGCGTCCTGCTGGTCGGCGACGCGGCCGGCTACACCGACGCGCTCACCGGCGAGGGCATCGCGCTGGCCCTGGCCTCGGCCCGGGCCCTGGTCGCCGCCCTCGTCGCGGGTTGCCCCGAGCGCTACGAAGCCGACTGGCGCCGGCTGTCCCGCCGGCACCGGGTCCTCACCGAAACCCTCCTCACCGCCCGCGCCCGCCCGCACACGGCCCGCCTGATCGTCCCCGCGGCCCACCGCCTGCCGACGGTGTTCGGCACGATCGTCAACGCGCTGGCTTAGGCCGTGTCGGGCCCGGGTCGGCCGAGCCCACCGCGGGCCGGGCAGGCCGGGCCTGCTTCTGCGCCGCCGCCCGCAGCGAGCGGCACAGCGCCTCGACCGCCGCCGGGTACGAGTGGTCCGGGGGAGTCGCGTATCCGACCACCAGGCCGTCCGGGGCCGGGCCCGTCGCGTCCGGGTGGCGGAAGTCGGCGAGGCCGTCCAGGGTCAGGCCCTGGCGGGCGGCGGCCTCGACCGTGGCGGGTTCGCTGCCGCCCGGCAGCCGCAGCACGGCGTGCAGGCCGGCGGCGATGCCGGTCGCGACGACGTGCGGGGCGTGTTCGGCCAACGCGGCGAGCAGGTGGTCGCGCCGGTCGCGGTAGCGCCGGCGCATCCGGCGGATGTGCCGGTCGTAGTGGCCGCCCTCGATGAAGTCGGCGAGGGTGAGCTGATCGGTGACGCCGGCCCATGCCTCGCGCACGCCCTTCACCGCCAGGACGTCGTCCACCAGGTGTTCGGGGAGCACCATCCAGCCGAGCCGGATCGCCGGGGACAGGCTCTTGCTGACCGAGCCCACGTACACCACCCGGTCCGGATCCATGCCCTGGACCGCGCCGACCGGACGCCGGTCGTAGCGGAACTCGCCGTCGTAGTCGTCCTCCAGCACCAACCCGCCCCGCGCTCGCGCCCAGTCCAGCACCGCGAGCCGCCGCTCGGGCGACAGCGGCCCGCCGGTGGGGAACTGGTGAGCCGGCGTCAGCACCGCCACGCGGGCGCTCGGCAGGGCGGCCAACGCGTCGGTGTCGGCGCCGTGTTCGTCGATGCCCAGGGGCAGCGTCCGGATCGACGCGGCGGCCAGGATCGAACGATGGAAGGCCAGCCCGTACGACTCCACGGCGGCCGGCCCGCGCAACACGCCGGCGAACAGCAGCCGCAACGCGTGCGCGAAGCCCGAGCAGATCACGATCCGGTCCGGGTGGGTGCGCACCCCGCGCACCCGCGCGAGGTAGTCGGTCAACGCGAGCCGCAACTCCGGACGCCCCTGCGGATCGCCCGGCCCGAACGCCTCGTTCGGCGCGGCGTTCAGCGCCCGCCGGGCGGACGCGGCCCACGCGGTACGCGGGAAGGACGCCGCGTCCGGCTGCCCCTGGCGCAGATTGTGCGTTGCCCCGGCGGGCCGTGCCGGCAGCCCGGTTCGGACCCGGCGGCGCGGCGCGGCGAGCGGTTCGGCCCGTCGCGCGACTCGGGTCCCGGAGCCCTGACGCGCCGTCAGCCAGCCCTCCGCGACCAGCTCGGCATACGCGTCGGCGACCGTGTTCCGGGCGATGCCCAGATCGACCGCGAGCGACCGGTACGGCGGCAGCGGCGTGTCCGGAGCCAGCCGACCGGTCCGGATCGCCTCGCGGATGGCGCGGATCAGCACGGCCCGCCGACTACCCGTACCGGACAGCTCCAGATGCAGGTCACGGCCGATCCAGCGGGCCGAATTGACCTCGATTTCCGACATGGAAATGAACCCTATACCCGGTCGTTTGCCCGCCTAGATTAGTTGTCATGAGCAGCGCGCACCACATCTCGAACCGAATCGCGATCGGCGTCGCCGAGCGCGTCGGCACGGACGAGCGGGGACACCGATGAGCATCACCACCACCCGAGGCGGGACCGCCGGCGGCACCGGCACCGGTACCGACGCGAAGACCACCGGCACCGGCGCCCGTCGGTCCGCGCTGGTCCTGGCCCTGCTCGCCTTCGCCCAGTTGATCATCTCCGTCGACTACAACATCGTCTACGTCGCACTGCCCGAGATCGGCGACGGCCTCGGCTTCACCGCGCAGAGCCTGCAATGGGTGGTCAGTGCCTACGCCGTCGCGTTCGGCGGCCTGCTGCTGCTCGGCGGCCGGGCCTGCGACCTGTACGGACCACGCCGGATGTTCGTCCTGGGCCTGGCGCTGTACGCGGGTTCCTCGCTGGCCGGCGGGCTCGCCGGCAGTCCCGGGCTGCTGATCGCGGCCCGCGCCGTGCAGGGTGTGGGCGGGGCCTTCCTGTTCCCCGCGACGCTGACCCTGGTCGGCACCCTGTTCGCCGAGGGCAGGGAGCGCAACCGGGCGTTCGCGGTGTGGGGCGCGGCGGGCGGCAGCGGGATGATCGTGGGCTCGCTGCTCGGCGGGGTACTGACCCAATTCCTGGGCTGGCAGGCGGTCTTCTACGTCAACGTCCCGCTCGCCGGCGCCGCGGCGCTGACCGCACTGCGGCTGATCCCCGCGGACGGCGCCCGGCGCGCGGACCGCCGCTTCGACCTGGCCGGCGCGCTCACCTCGACCGTGGGCACCATCGCGATCGTGTTCGCGTTCGTCCAGGCCCCCGAGTCGGGCTGGACCTCCGCGCCGATCCTGGCGAGCGTCGCCTTCGGGGTGGTCCTGATCGGCGCCTTCCTGTCCATCGAGCGCCGCAGCCCGGACCCGCTGATGCCGCTGCGCCTGCTGCGCGGTCGCAACCTGAACACCGGCATGGCGGTCACCTTCCTCTACATGGCGACGATCGGCACACTCGCCTACTTCCTCACCGTGTACTTCCAGGAGGTCAAGGGCTACACCGCGCTGGAGACCGGCCTGGCCTACCTGGTCCCGATGCTCGCGATCACCGCGGGCTCGCTGCTCGGCGGCCGGGCGGCGACCCGCTTCGGAACGCGCGCCGCGATGATCGCGAGCCTGCTCGTCGGCGCGGCGGGCACCGTCGTGGTCGGCCTGTCGATGTCCGCCGCCGCCTCGTACCCGTCCATGGTCCCCGGCTTCGTCATCCTGGGTCTGGGCCAGGGCGCCGGCTACACGCTGATGTTCGGCGCGGCCGCGGTCGGCGTGGCCGGGCACGAGCAGGGCATCGCGTCCGGCATGGCCTCCACCGCCCAACAGATCGGCGGCGCGGTGGGCCTGGCGATCCTGGTCGCGGTGGCCAACGCCCACGCGTCCACGCCGGCCGGGCTGCGTACGGCGGTGCTGATCGCCGGCGCGGGTGTCGGCGCGACCGCACTGGTGGCGCTGCGCTTCGCCCGCGGCACCTCGGCCGCGGAGCCGGTCGCGGCCGGCACCCCGACCACCGAAGCGGCGGCGATGATCCCGGCCACCCGGTGACCGCAGGCGGCTCGCCCGCCCCACCCCGACCCCACGGCCCGCAGGCGGTTCGCACGCGCGAACCGCCTGCGGGCCGTATCGCGTCGTCCGCAGACCGCCGGGGCCTGCCGACGCGGGATCGAAGACAGGCGCCGGACCCGCTACGGCTTGCGGGCCACCGCCCCCAGGACCAGGCGCTGGGTGACCGACAGGCTCGCCTCGTCCACCGGCTCCTCCGGGCGCCACAGGTCGATGTAGACCAGGCCCGGCTCGGCCGGCTCCAGACCGTCCAGGTAGGCCGCGATCTCCGCGCGCTCGCGGAAGCGCCCGCTCTTGTGCGAGCCCTGCATCACCTGCTCCATCCGCTCCGACTCCGGGCCGCTGCGCAGGAAGTGGGTCAGGAACAGCCAACTCCCGGACGGCAACGCGTCGAGGTAGGTGCGCAACAACCCGGCCGGATCCTCGTCGTCGTTGATGTGGTGGATCACCCCGAGCAACATCAGCGCGACCGGCCGATCGAAGTCGATCAGGCGCAGCACGTCCGGGTTCTTCAGGATCGACTCGGGCTCGCGCAGGTCGGCGGTGATCACCGTGGTCCGCTCGTTCTCGGCGAGCAGCGCACGACCGTGCGCGAGCACGATCGGGTCGTTGTCCACGTAGACCACGGTGGCCTCCGGCGCCACCGCCTGGGCGACCTGGTGGGTGTTCTGCGCGGTCGGCAACCCGGACCCGATGTCGACGAACTGCCGGATGCCCTGCTCGACCAGGAAACGCACGCCGCGGTGCAGGATCCGGCGATGCGCGCCGGCGTCGTGTTCGAGGTCGGGCGCCACCTCGATCAACTTCCGGGCCACGGCACGATCGGCGGCGTAGTTGTCCTTGCCGCCGATCAGGTAGTCGTAGATGCGCGCGACGCTCGGCACGTTGACGTCGATGCCGGCGGGCGGTCGCTCGCCGGCGGGCTCGGTCGACCACACTCGGTCTCCAGCGTTCTCGGACATGATCTCAACACCTCGGGGCCGCCGATCGGGGGTGGGTGCGGCACACCGCCGATGGTAAACCGCAGGTAACGCCCCCCGTGATCAATTGCCGTGCCGTCGAAGGCAGTTCGCGATCATGCGAACGGACAAGTCGGGTGATGTACGGCCCTGCCGGTTATCTGCACCGGCCTGAATCGCCGGCCGCGGCCCGGCAGACCCGGCGCAGGCGGACCGGCCCTCCCGCGTCCCCGGCCGTCGCTAAATCCGGCGACACCGCCGACCAGGCCACCTACGCTGACGATCTCCTCGGGTGGCCGTCTACCACCCGCCGTACCCGGCGCGACCAACGCGCCCGCAACCAAGGGAGTTGCCGCCATGCCGCGCACCCTCGTCCGCGACCTGTCCGAGCATCTGGGCGAGCGGGTCACCGTGCACGGCTGGATCGATACGCTCCGGTTGCAGCGCCGCATGCAGTTCGTCGTGCTCCGCGACCACACCGGCCGGGTCCAGGCCGCGCACGCCCGCGCCGGCGCCGACGACCCGATCGAGGCCGCGTTCGAGCGGATCACCGTCGAATCGGCGGTACGGATCACCGGCAGGGTGGTGGCCAACGAGACGGTCCGCCTGGGTGGCCTGGAACTGCTGCCGGAACGGGTCGAGATCCTCTCGGCCGCCGAACCCGGCCTGCCGATCGACGCACACACCGGCCCCGACCGCCGCCTCGACTGGCGCTTCCTGGACCTGCGCCGCCCCGACCGGCGACTGGTCCTGGACGTACAGACCACCGCCGAGCAGGCGATGCGCCGGGTCACCGCGGCCGAGGGCTTCACCGAGCTGCACACGCCCAAGCTGATGGGCACGGCGTCCGAATCCGGTGCCGAGGTGTTCACCGTCGACTACTTCGGCCGCCCCGCCTACCTGGCCCAATCGCCGCAGTTCTACAAGCAGATGGCCATCGCGGCGGGCATCGACAGGGTCTTCGAGATCGGCCCGGTCTTTCGTGCCGAACCGTCGTACACCTCCCGACACGCCACCGAGTTCACCGGCGTCGACGCCGAACTCGCCTGGATCGACGGCGTCGAGGACGTGATGGCCTTCGAGGAGCGACTGCTGCGGGCGGTACTGGCCGACGTCCGAGCCGAACACGGCGCGACGATCGAGGAGCTGCTCGGCGTCGAGGTCACCGTCCCGGAGCGGCCGTTCCCACGGATCACCATGGCCGATGCGCTCGCCCGACTGCGTGCCCGGGGCTGGGACCCGGCGGGCACCAGGGTCGACCTGGACCCCGAGGGCGAACGGGCGCTGTCCGCCCTGATCGCGGCGGAGACCGGACACGAGTTCGTCTTCGTGACCCGCTTCCCGGCCGGGATCCGGCCGTTCTACCATCTGCGCCCGGACGACGACCCCACCGTCACGGAGAGCTTCGACCTGCTCTGGAAGGGCGTCGAGATCACCACGGGCGCGCAACGCGAGCACCGCCACGACCGGCTGCTCGCACAACTGCGGGAAAAGGGCATGGACGCGGCACCGCTCGCGTCCTACCTGGACTGCTTCCGCTACGGCATGCCGCCGCACGGGGGCCTGGGCCTGGGGCTGAGCCGACTGCTGATGCTGCTCCTGGACCTGCCCTCGATCCGGGACGCGACGTTCCTGTTCCGCGGCCCGCACCGTCTGGCACCTTGACCGGCGGCACGGCCGGGGTGTGGCGCCGGGTACGGACGGAGGCCGCCGAGGGGCGGTCCGTCCGTACCCGGGGTCCTGCCTAGTCCAGGTAGTCGCGCAGCACCTGGGAGCGGGACGGGTGGCGCAGCTTCGACATGGTCTTCGACTCGATCTGGCGGATCCGCTCGCGGGTGACCCCGTAGACCTTGCCGATCTCGTCGAGCGTCTTGGGCTGACCGTCGGTGAGCCCGAAACGCATCGAGATCACGCCGGCCTCGCGCTCGGCCAGGGTGTCCAGGACCGAGTGCAGCTGCTCCTGGAGCAGGGTGAAGCTGACCGCGTCGGCCGGGCGGATCGCCTCGGTGTCCTCGATCAGGTCACCGAACTCGCTGTCGCCCTCCTCGCCGAGGGGGGTGTGCAGGGAGATCGGCTCGCGGCCGTACTTCTGCACCTCGACGACCTTCTCCGGGGTCATGTCGAGCTCCTTGGCCAGCTCCTCCGGGGTGGGCTCGCGGCCCAGGTCCTGGAGCATCTGGCGCTGCACGCGGGCCAGCTTGTTGATCACCTCGACCATGTGGACCGGGATGCGGATGGTCCGCGCCTGGTCGGCCATGGCCCGGGTGATCGCCTGACGAATCCACCAGGTCGCATAGGTGGAGAACTTGAAGCCCTTCGTGTAGTCGAACTTCTCGACCGCACGAATGAGACCGACGTTGCCCTCCTGGATCAGGTCCAGGAAGAGCATGCCGCGGCCGGTGTAGCGCTTCGCCAACGAGACCACCAGGCGGAGGTTGGCCTCCAGGAGGTGGTTCTTGGCGCGCTTGCCGTCCTCGGCGACGAGCTCCAGCTCGTGCCGGAACTGCGGCGTGAGGCCGGGCTCGGAGTCCAGCTTCTCCAACGCGAACAGGCCGGCCTCGATGCGCTTGGCGATCGACACCTCCTGCTCGGCGTTGAGCAGCGAGACCTTGCCGATCAGCCGCAGGTAGTCCTTGACCGGGTCCGCGGTGGCACCCGGTGTGGTCACCTGCTGCTGCGGGGCGTCGTCCTCGTCCGTGGTGAGGACGAAGCCGCTGGGTCCGACCTCGGGGGCCGCGGCCTCGGCGGGCTCGTCGAACAGGTCTTCCTCGACCAGTGCCTCGTCGCCGTCCTTGGGGGCGGGCGACTCGACGGCGGTCGTCTCGGTGGCGGTGGTGGTCTTCTTGGCCGCCGTCTTCTTCTTGGCTGCAGCCTTCTTCGGCTTCGGAGCAGATTCCACGACGGACTCTCCCGATTCCGTTGCCGCGGGCGTGACTTGCGCGGGCAAGGTCTCTGTGTTCTTGACACGGGTTGAGCGCGTGGATAGCGTCTTCTTGACAGATCGCCGAGTTGTGGCTACGTCTCTCCGTTGGGTCTCTTTGACCGGGTTGACGGTCAACGTCACACCGGCCTCATCGAGGACCTCGTTGAGGCTACGGAGGATGCTCTTCCACTGCGTCGCAGGGATGGCATCGGTTTCGAAGGCTCGGCGTATGTCCTCGCCGGTAATCGATCCTTCGGCACGGCCACGCTCGATGAGCGCCACCAGAGATTCCGATTCGGCGATTCTGTTGGGAAGCGTGCTGGACGAGCTCGGGGTCACAAATAACCTCTCGGTTCACGCGGGCATGCTGCGGCGCCGCAACTACACCGAATCGATGACGGATCCGCGGGACCGGACCCGTCGGCGCTGCCGGCGCCACTCAAGGCATCGCTCCGATCGGCAAAAGTGTTACGCCCCCGCGAGCGTGACCTGGGTCACGTCGGCCCGCAGCGGCTTCGAGCGGTGGGTTCCCCAGTGTGCGGGACGGCCCGGTGATCTGCACGGTCGCGCCGGTGGCCCCTGGGTTCCGGGGTCGGCGCCGCCGTCGTGGCCGCGGATCGACGGTATCCGAGCGCCGGTGGCAGTGGGTCGGATTTTTCCTGAGGGTGCGGGTGGGGTCGGGCACCGGCGTCGGTCCTACGGTCCTGAACCTGTCTTGAGAATGCCCGCCCTCCGCCGCGTTACGCACGGGACGGGCCGGCGCGCCGTGCCGCATGTGACTCGGCCGCTCGCTCGGCGGCCCGCTCGCCGCCGGCTCGGGCGGACCGGCCACGGGTGCGGCGGGGGGTCGGCCGGAAAGCGGCGGGCGGATTCTTCGGGCCCGGTGCACCGGTAATGGACGGGCCGGCGGGGTGGTCGGTAAATCCCGGGGCCGGGTTTTGCGATTTTGTCGGCCGTCCGAGTGAAGACGGTCTGCGATGTTCGCCGGCGCCGGATGGAATATCGCGCGCGGGGCGAATCGGGAAAGATCATTCCCCGGGTATTCGCCAATCGACACGGCGCCCGGTGATCGATCGCAATGGATCGATTCGACAAAATCGATCGGGATTCGGCCGCGCGGGATTGATCGGGTGCGGGAGATGTCACGCGTCGATGTTCGTGCGGCCGCACCGGCGGCGGATATGCGCGCCGTGAATCGTTGTCGAATTCGATCATCGCCAAGCTTTACGACGGGCTGGAGCGCCCGGTGCGCCGGCCGGGCGAAGGAAGCCGGGGCCGGGGCTCGGCGGGATCGTGCCGCGGGCGGCCGGCGATCGGGTCGTCGGCCGCCCGGGGGGTGGGGCAGGCGGGTCAGGCGGTCCAGGCGCCGGTGGGGGCCGCCGTGCGGACGAACTCGGTGAAGTCGCGGCCGGGGCGACCCAGGGCGCGCGGGATGCCGTCGGAGACCTTGGCCTCCAGACCGCGCAGGATGCCGTTCAGGGCCGAGGTCCAGATGGCCGCGTCGAGTTCGGACATGCCCTGGTCGACCAGCGCGGCGGTGTATGCGGCGGGCTCGACCGGGATGTAGCGGGCCCGATGGCCGGTCGCGGCGGCGATCTCGGCGAGGGCCTCGTCGAAGGTCACCGCGCGGGGGCCGGAGAGCTCGTAGGTCCGGCCCGCGTGGCCGGGGTCGAGCAGGGCCGCGACCGCGACGGCGGCGATGTCCTCGGTGTCGACGAAGGACACCGGGGCGGTGCCGGCCGGCAGGTACAGCTCGCCGGATCGGATGTCGTCGCGGAAGAAGCCCTCGCTGAAGTTCTGCGCGAACCAGCCGGGGCGCAGGATCGTCCACTCGGCGCCACTGTCGCGGACGGCCGCTTCGAGCTCCAGGCGCGCCTGGTTGGCCGGGTCGTCGGCGGCGAAGTAGCCGGGAGTGTCGACGCCGCGCGCGGAGAGCAGGACGATCCGTTCGACCCCGGCGGCGGCGGCCTGCCGGACGAAGGCCGGGCCGGTGGGCATGCCGTCCAGCGGGACCAGGTAGACCGCGGAGACGCCGGCCAGCGCGGGGCCCCACGTGGAGTCGTCGGACCAGTCGAAGTGGTGTTCGGTGGAGCGCGAGGCCGGCCGCACGGCGGCGCCTCGGGCGCGGAGCGCGTCGACCACCCGGCTGCCGGTCTTGCCGGTGCCGCCGAGAACGAGGATGGGGTGCTGCGTCGGTTCTGTCATGGCTCCAGCCTGGGCGCGGCCGGACCGGGCGACCATGGGCGAGAAACCGGGGGACATGTGCGTACGTCCGGTCAGCCGTCGCTTCGACACGGCGGGTCCGCGGCGCGCGCACGTTCCCATTCGTCCAAGACCGGTGCGCGCGCCGCGCCCGGACTCGGCAGGGTGGGATTCGCGCGATCGCGATCGAAGGAGCCGATCATGCCGCAGGCCGTCACACCGCAGTCGGTGGGTGGCCGAGCCGGGCCCGACCTGGTCAGGCCGCGCGGGTGCTGCGGTAGGCCGTCGGGCTCAGGCCGCGGACGCGTTTGAAGGCGGTGCTGAACGCGAACGGGTCGGCGTAGCCGACCCGGCGGGCCACGGCGGCGACCGTGGCGTCCCGCTCGGTGAGCAGGTCGGCGGCCAGGGCCATCCGCCACTCGGTCAGGTAGGTGAGCGGTGGCTTGCCGACCCGGGTGGTGAAGCGTTCGGCGAGCGACGTGCGCGAGACGCCCGCCTCCGCGGCCAGGGCGGCGATCGTCCACGGCCGGGCCGGTGCGTCGTGGACCGCACGCAGGGCGGCGCCCACGACCGGGTCGGCCAGGGCCAGGTACCACGCGGGCGGTTGTGCCTCGGGGCGGTCGAACCAGGCGCGGAGCGTACAGACCAGCATCCAGTCGAGCAGGCGGTCCAGGACGAACTGTTGGCCCGGTTTGTCGGCGGCGACCTCGGCGGATACGAAGCCCAGGACCGCGTCGCAGCCCTCGTCGTCCGGGACGAGCAGGGCCTGGGGGAGTGCGGCGGGCAACCGGCGGCCGATGTCGGCGTGTGCGCGGTAGGCGCCGGAGAGCAGTTCGGTGGTGGCGTCCGTGTCCCGGTTCGGCTTCGGTGACGCGTCCCGATCCGGCTGGGCGTCGGCGACGAACGTGACCGGGGGGCAGCCGCGGACCAGGGCGGTGTCGCCCGGGCGCAGCGGCAGCGCCGGGCCGCCGTCCGGGACGAGCCGGCCGCTGCCCCGGATCACCGTGTACAGGGTCAGCGGCGCGCCGGAGGCGACCTCGGCGGATGCCTCCGGCGGCAACAACCGTCGGTCGAACAGCGCGCCGTCCGCCCTGATCCCGCGCAGCAGGTCACCCAAACCGTCCATGCGGTGAGCCTAAGGCAGCAGGTCGGGGCGCCGATCCGGCTCTACCGGACCGGTCAGCCGGGCCCGGGCGCGGGTCAGGCCGGCGAGCAGGGCGTCGCGGACCTCGGTCGGCGCGATCACGTCGTCGTAGGAGAGCGCGTTCGCCGAGCGCCACGGGCCGCTCGCCTCGTTCGCGGTGAGTCGGCGTGCCGTGTCCGCGTCCTGCTTCGCGGCGGCGGCGCCGGCGGCGGCCGGGATGCCGCCGAGGGTGACGCCCGGGAGCGCGTACGCGACGGTTTGCGCGTCGAACGGGTTCATCGCCATCACCGAGCTGCCGAAACCGAACGCCTTGCGGAGCGTCAGGTGCAGCTTCGGGACCCGCAAGCGGTGCTGGGCCGCGAACAGTCGAGCCGCCGCGCGCAGGACGCCCGACCGCTCGGCGGCGGTGCCGGCCAGCACGCCGGGGTTGTCGGCGAGGAAGACCACCGGGAGGTGGAACGCGCCCGCGATCCGGACGAAGCGGGCGGCCTTGTCGGCGGCGTCGGTGTCGATGGTGCCGGCCCGGACCGCCGGCTGGTTTGCCAGTACGGCGACCGCGTGGCCGCCGAGGCGGGCGAGCGCGGTGACGATGGAGGCGCCGTGTGCCGGTTGCAACTCCAGGACCGTGCCCGCGTCGAAGACCTCGGTCAGCACGGCCCTGATGTCGTACGGGCGACGCGCGTCCGGCGGGATCAGGTCCAGGAGCGCCTCGGTGCGGCGCGGGCCGACGTCGGCGTTGCCCGACTCCGGTCCCGCGTACGGCGGAAGTTGCCAGGCGTGGGACGGGAAGTAGGAGAGGTATCGGCGGGCCAGCCGGAGCGCCGCCGCGTCGTCGGGGACGGCGTTGTGCGCGACGCCGCTGACCACGCAGTGCACCCGGCTGCCACCGAGGGTGTGCTTGTCGACGCGTTCGCCGGTCGCGGCGGCGACCAGTGGCGGGCCGGCGGTGAACAGGGCGCCGGTGCCCTCGACCATGATCACGAAGTCGGACAGCGGTGCGGTCAGCGCGCCGTGTCCGGCGGAGGGGCCGTGCACGATTGCGACGGTGGGGACCAGGCCGGCGAGGTCGACCAGGGCCTGGAGGTCGTTGGGCGTGGCGGTGTGCCCGGCGAGCGCGTTGCCCGCGCGGTGGCCGGCGCCTTCGAGCAGGGTCAGCAGCGGTGCGCGTTCCTGGCCGGCCAGCCGCACGAGCCGGGCCCGCTTCGCGGCGGCACCCGGGCCGATCGAGCCGCCCTGGACGGTGAAGTCCTCGGCACCCACGAACACCGGGCGGCCGTCCAGCAGCCCGGACCCGGCGACGAACGCGTCGGAGGGGATCTCGGCGCCGCCGGCGAGCGTGCCGATCTCGGTGAACGAGTGCTCGTCCAGGAGCGCGGCGATCCTGGCCCGGGCGGGCAGCCGACCGGGGACCGCCGCCGCGTAGCGGGCGACCTTCGCGGGTCCGCCCATGGCCCGCGACCCGGTCCGACGCTGTTCGAGATCGGCGATCAGCGGCTGCCAGGCGGCTCGGTTGTCCGACTCGGGACGACCTCCCATGTGCACGGATCCCCCGTCGTTCGAGCGTCGCGGGGCGACGCGTGACCGTGCGGCGCCGTGTGGCGCGTGGTGCGTGACGCCGCGCGGCGCGTGGCGAGGGACGCGTGTCGCATGGCGCACCGGTGGAGGCGGGCCGCCGCGTGAGCCGGGCCAATGTAGCGCCGGCCGCGCGCGGGTGACAGAGCTGTCGGGGAGTCGGCCCGAGGCCCGGGTGGTGCGTGGTTGCGCCGGCTGCGGGGTGTTCCTGGGCTCGGTGGGCGGCTCACGGGAGGGGAGATTACTGGATGAAAGGTGTGAATCGCGCCTTGTCGGCGTGCGCGGCATTGCTCATTCGTGCTTGAAACTGCTATCAAATGAATAGTTTCAAGCATGGGAGTGCAGCAGTGCGCACTCCGTACCGTCCAGGACCCGGGAGCGCCATGACGACCGTGAGCCACACCTCTGCCGAGATCGCCACCCAGCCCGAGCTGTGGGCGCGGGCCGCCGAGCTGGCCGTGGACTGCGCAGGATTGCCCAAGTCCGGTGAGCGGGTCGCGATCGTCGGGTGCGGCACCTCGTGGTTCATCGGCCAGGCGTATGCCGTGCTGCGCGAGCGGGCCGGACTCGGCGTCACCGATGCCTTCGCGGCGTCGGAGTTCCCGGGCGTCCGGGACTACGACCGGGTGATCGCGCTGACCCGCTCCGGCACCACCACCGAGGTGCTGCGGCTGCTGGCGGACATCCGGGGCACCGTCGCGACGACCGCGATCACCGGAACCCCGGGCACGCCGATCATGACCGCGGCGGACGAGATCGTGATGCTCGACTTCGCGGACGAACAATCGGTCGTGCAGACCAGGTTCGCCACCACGGCACTCGCGCTGCTGCGGTCGCACGTGGGCGAGGACCTGACGGCGGCGATCCGGGACGCGAAGGCGGCTCTCGCCTGGGTGCCCGAACCGGAGTTCGTGGCGGCGGAGCAGTTCAGCTTCCTGGGTACGGGGTGGTCCACCGGGCTCGCCGCGGAGGCCGCGCTGAAGATGCGCGAGGCCGCGTGCGCGTGGACGGAGAGCTACCCGGCGATGGAGTACCGGCACGGGCCGATCAGCATCGCCGCGCCGAACCGGATCACATGGGTCTTCGGGCCCGCGCCGGAGGGCCTCGCCGACCAGGTCGCGGCCACCGGTGGCACGTTCGTGGCCGGTGCGCTCGACCCGATGGCGGAACTGGTCCGGGTGCAGAAGCTCGCGGTCGCGGTCGCGGAGAGCCGGGGGCTGAACCCGGACGAGCCGAGGCACCTGACCCGGTCCGTGGTGCTGGACGCGTCGTGAGGGACCGCATCGGCGACGCCGTCGAGCGGATGGCCGGCGGCGGGGTCCGGAACGGGGGGGAGGCTTCGTGATCCTCACGGTGACGCCGAATCCGGCCTGGGATGTCACGTACCACTTGGAAGAGCTGATCCGGCACGGCGCGAACCGCCCGCACTCGGTCGGCGGGCGGGCCGGCGGCAAGGGCATCAACGTCGCGCGCGTGCTGCGCTCGCTGGGGGTGGCCGTCGCGGTGGTGGCCCCTCTGGGCGGCGGGACGGGTGAGCGAATACGGGCCGACCTCGCGGCGGCGGACATCGCGTTGACGGTGGTACCGGTGTCCGGCGAGACCCGCTGCACCACCACGATCGTGGAGACCGGCTCGGGCGGTGCGACATCGTTGAACGAACTCGGCGCCGCGCGGACCGTGCGGGAGTGGGCCCGAGTGGTTGCCGCCACGGCCGAACTCCTGCCCGACGCAACGGTGTTGGTGCTTTCGGGGAGTCTGCCGCCGGGGATCGCGGTGGACGGCTACGCGGAGTTGGTGACGCTCGCGCGGGCCGCGCGGGTGCCGGTGGTGCTGGACGCGTCGGGGCCGGCACTGGTCGCCGGCGTCGCGGCCGGGCCGGACGTGGTCAAGCCGAACGCCGACGAGTTGGTCGCGGCGACGGGCGAGAGCGATCCGCTGCGGGCGGTGGCCCGGCTGCTGCGGGAGGCACGGGCCGACACGGCGGTGGTTGCCTCGTTCGGTCCCGAGGGCATGGTCGCCGGGACCGGCGCGGGTTGGTGGCGAGCCGTACCGCCGGCCTCGGTACACGGCAATGCCACCGGCGCGGGCGACGCGGCGGTGGCGGCACTGGCGCGCGGGCTGGCCGAGGGCAGCCTGTGGCCGGATCGGCTGCGGGACGCGGTGGCCCTGTCGGCGGCGGCGGTTGCCGCGCCGGCGGCGGGGGACGTGGACGGCGAGCTGTACCGGACCTGGCGGCCGAGGGTGCGGGTCGACGCGGTGGAGCCGCCGCGATGAGGTACGGCCGACGGTCCTGCGGGACGTGGGTCGGAGTCCGGGCGGGCCGCGCGGATGCGGGTGCGGGCGGGCTCGGGGTTGATGGTGGTCGGGATCGTTCACGAGGAGAGATGACATGCCGTTGACCTCGACGGGGATATTGACCGACGCGGCGCTCGCGGACGGAGTGGGGGTGGCCGCCTTCAACGTGATCACGTTGGAGCACGCGGAGGCGGTGCTGATCGCGGCGGAGGCGGCGGGGCTGCCGGTCGTGGTGGCGATCAGCGAGAACGCGGTGAAGTTCCGGCGGGGGCGGCTCGGTCCGCTCGCGGCCGCGTGTCGGGTGCTTGCGGAGGAGGCCGCGGTACCGGTCGCGCTGCACCTGGACCACGTCGAATCGGTGGACCTGTTGCAGGCCGCCGAGGGCACCGGGATCAGCTCGGTCATGTTCGACGCGTCACGGCTGAGCTACGCGGACAACGTGGCGGCCACCTCGGACGCGGTGGCCTGGGCGCACGAACGCGGGATCACCCTGGAGGCCGAACTCGGCGAGGTCGGCGGCAAGCCGGGCCATCCCGCGCTCGACGCACACGCGCCGGGGGCGCGCACGGATCCGGACGAGGCCGCCGCGTACGTGCGGGCGACCGGTGTCGATGCGCTGGCCGTGGCGGTCGGCAGCAGCCACGCGATGCTGGATCGCACCGCCACGCTCGACCACGACCTGATCGCGCGGTTGCGGGCGGCGGTGAACGTGCCGCTGGTCCTGCACGGGTCCTCGGGTGTGCCGGACGCCGAACTGCAAAGAGCGGTGGCCGCGGGGATGACGAAGATCAACGTGGGTACGGCGCTCAACATCGCCTACACCGGGACACTGCGGTCGCGGCTGGTCGCCGAGCCCGGGAAGGCCGATCCACGGCCGGCACTGGACGCTTCGCGCTCGGCGGCGGCGGATGTGGTCGGGGACCTGTTGCGGGTGATCACCGGGGGGTCGTGAACCCGCGTGTGCCCACGACTGTGGTGTGGGGGCGTGGCCTTGTTGTCCTCAAGCGCCGGACGGGGTGAAGAGGTTGTTCGTGTCGGGCGCTGCGGTAAGGGGGACGGGGTCTTGTCGTCCTCAAGCGCCGGGCTGAGGGGGTTCGTGCCCCGTGCTGCGATGTCGGGGACGGGGCTTGGTTTGTCCTCGAGCGCCGGACGGGCTGAGGGGGTGTGTGGGGGCTCAGCCCGTCCGGGGCGGATCTTTTTGGGGTCAGCCGAAGAGCCAAGTGGTCAGGCGGGTCCACCAGTTGGTGGGTAGGGGGTCCAGTGGTGGTGCCGGTGGGGTGGTGGGGCGTGGTGGGCGGAGGGGGCGGGTCCATTCGGTGGGCTCGACCAGGGGGACCGGGGTGAACTCGACCGGCAGCGAGGTGAGGTAGCGGGCCCAGGTGGCCGCGTGCCAGGCCGGTGGGCGGTCGGGGTGGGCCAGGCGGATGTCGGGAAGCCGGCTGTTGAGCGTGTCGATCGCGGTGTCCGTGATGGCGCGGCCGATGTCCTGTCCCGGACACAGGTGCGCACCGCCGCTGAACGCCAGGTGGGCGCGGTTGTTGTGGACCGGGACGGTGAGGTCGGTACGGATCTGCGGGTCGACGTTGCCGGCCATCACGCCGAGTACGAGCAGGTCGCCGGCCTTGATCCGACGTCCGCCCAACTCGGTGTCCACAAGCGCCCAGCGACCCGGGATGACCCACAACGGCGGTTCGTCCCAAAGGACTTGCTCGACCGCGTCGGGAAGCGTCAACCGCGCGCCGGCCAGCGAGGCGGCGAAGCGGTCGTCGGTCAGGACCACCCGCAGCGTGTTCGCGATCAGCGCGATGGTCAGCTCGTTTGCCGCGACCATCACCAGCCGGAGGTGGTGCAGGACCTCGTCCTCGGACAGCTTGTTCGGATGCTCGATCAGCCAGGACGGGAAGTCGGCGGCCGGTTCGGCGCGCTTGCGGTCGGCCAGGTCGCGCAACGTCTGCAGGATGAACTCGTTGCATTCGAGCGCGCGTTCACCCTGCATCATCAGCTCGGCGCTGGCCTCGACCAGGCGTGCGCCCATCTCGTCGGGCAGACCGTAGAGCTGCGCGATGACCAGCATCGGCAACTGCTGTGCGTACTGGGCGACCAGGTCGGCGTGGCCGTCGGCCGCGATCCGGTCGATCAGTTCGTGGGAAAGTCGTTGCACGTGCTTGCGGATGCCGCGGCGATCGAACCGGTCCAGGCTCTCGGTGACCACGGTGCGCAGCCGCTGGTGCTCGGCGCCGTCGCTGGACACGCAGTCCGGGCGGTACTCCATGATCGGCAGGATGGTGGCGTCCGGCGGGATGCGACCCTCGCGCCAGTCGCGCCAGTTGCGCGCGTCCCGGGAGAATCGGCTCGGCGTGCGCATGACCTCCAGGTTTTCCCGGTATCCCAGTACCAGCCAGCCCGGGAAGTCGCCGTCGACCAGGATCGGTGCGACCGCTCCGTACTCGGCGCGCAACCTCTCGTACGCGGCACCCGGGTCCGCGATGGTCTCCGGGCCGTACAACCTGGTGATGCCCTCGGTGGCCGTCGCGCCCGCGTGCGCGGGGCAGCCCGGCGGCGGAACGGGGGGAGGAGCGGTCATTGCATCTCCCGGTTCGTGGTGAGCGTGTAGAGGTATTGCATGAGGGCCATCAGGACGTCCCGGCTCGAACCCCGGCTGCGGGCGTCGCAGTCGACCATCGGTACGGACTCGTCCAGGTCGAGTGCGCTGCGCAGTTCGTCCATCGAGTGGATCGGCGACTCGGGGAACGTGTTGACCGCGACCACGAACGGCACGCCGCGATCCTCCAGCCGGCCCATCACGTCGAAGCACACCTCCAGGCGCCGCGTGTCGACCAGGACCACGGCACCGAGGGCGCCGTCGAACAGGCCGTTCCACAGGAACCAGAAGCGTTCCTGGCCGGGGGTGCCGAACAGGTAGAGCACCAGCCGCTCGTTGAGGCTGATCCGGCCGAAGTCCATCGCCACGGTCGTGGTGGTCTTGGCCTCGATGCCCGCGAGATCGTCGATTCCGACGCCCGCCTGGGTCATCGTCTCCTCGGTGGTGAGCGGCCGGATCTCGCTGACCGCGCCGACCAGGGTGGTCTTGCCGACGCCGAATCCGCCGACGACCACGACCTTGACCGCGGCGGCGGCCGTTGCGGGCAGCATGTCCTCGGGGCGCGGCCCGGCGAGGGTCTCAGAGCCTTTGTAGTCCATGCATCACCGCCTTGAGCAGATCGATGTCGGGCAACGAAGCGGCCGGGATCGGTGCCCTGGCCTCCAGGTGGTCCGTGCGCACCATGTCCAGCAGCACCAGCGTCAGCACGCTGGTCGGCAGCCGCATGTGGGCGGAGATCTCCGCCATCGACAGCGGCTGTTCACACATCCGCAGGATCGCGGCGAGTTCGGGAGCCATCCCGCGCCTCGGTTCGTGCTTGGCGACGAACAGCGTGACGAGGTCCAACCGGTGCTGGGCATCGGGGTGTTCCCCGACCATGTACAGCCGTTCGGGGTGTGGATCGCGCCGTGAGCGCCGCGGCACACTCACGGAAAGGCCCCGTCGCGGCGCGGCGGACTGGTCAGGTGTTCGCCGATCCGGATGACCAGGTCGCGCATCCGGTGACCGAGCAGGCCGGTGTCCACCTGGCCGTCGGCCAGTACCGCGAGATAGGCGCCGGCGCCGGCGGCCATCATGTAGAAGTAGCCGCCGTTGACCTCGATCACGACCAGGCGCATCCGGCCGTCCCCCTTGGGGAATTCGGACGCGATCGCGGCGGCGAGGCTCTGCAGGCCCGCGCACGCGGCGGCGAGCCGGTCGGCGGTGTCCGCCGCGGTGTTGTGCTGGGCCATCCGCAGGCCGTCCGCGGACAGCAGCACGATGTAGCGCGTGAACGGCACGCTCTTCGCCAGATCGGCGAGCATCCAGTCCATGTTCGGTCGGTACCCCGTCATCGATATCCCCCGTTGTCCCACGAATCGTCCCCGGTCTCGGATCGCCGTTCGGTGGGCGGAAGTTCGCCGTTGATGCCACTGAGGAAGGCGTCCAGCCCGAGTCCCGGCGGGGTGTCGTCGACGCTCGGCACGGCGGGCTTGGACGCGGTCGCGCGGTGCTCGCCGCGGGGTGCCGCGGCGCGCGGGACGGTGCCCAGGCTGCGCCGACGGCGTTGCGGGAGCCCGTTCGCCCCCAACTCGGTGCCGACGGGTGTGTCGGTCATCATGTCGTGCAGGGACGGGAGTTCGTCCAAGTGCTGGAGGTGCTCGGGCATCGGGTACATCGGCGGCACGTTCGCGGTGATCTGGTTCTGTGGGATGACCACGACGGCGCGCACGCCGGAGTAGGCCGACGGGCGCAGCATCACCTTGAAGTTGTTGGCGTGCGCGAGGCGGGCCACCACGGTCAGGCCCAGGCGCGGGGTCTCGCCCAGGTCGTTGAGGTTGAGCGGCGCGCCGTCCAGGGACAGGATGCGCTCGGCCCGACGGCGGGCCTCTTCGCTCAGGCCGACGCCGGCGTCCTCGATCTCGACCGCGATGCCGGTCTGCACCTCGGTGGTGCTCAGGTGCACGGTGGTGGAGGGGGGTGAGTATCGGGTGGCGTTGTCGAGCAGTTCGGCGATCGCGTGGATCAGCGGCTCGACGTGCTGGGCGATGACCGCGACCTCGACGACCGAGTGCAACTTGACCCGGCGGTAGTCCAGGATGCGCGACATCGCGCCGCGCAGCACGCTGTACATGCCGATGTCGGTTTCCCACTGGCGACCGGGGCGGGCGCCGCCGAGCACGGCGATGCTGTCGGCCATCCGGCCGATCAGCGCGTTGCCGTGGTCGAGATGCAGAAGGTCGCGGAAGACGACCGGGTCGTCGCCGTGCCGGTCCTCCATGTCCCGCATGTCCTGGGCCTGTTGGTGAATGGTGGCCTGCACGCGGCGGGCGATGTTGACGAACGCGCGCTGGGCGGATTCGCGCAGGTCCTCCTCGGCGCTGACGGTGTCGATCACCGAGCGGATCACGTTGCGGTGCGCGACCGCGAACTCGGTCGGGTCGTCCGGTTGCGGGGCGACCTTGCGCATGACCTCCGGTACGGGTTCGCCGGCCTGGAGGCGGCCGATGGCCTCGGGCAGCAACTCCTCGGCCAGCCGGACCGTCTCCACCTCCTGCGCGGCGAGTCGACGGCGCAGCCCGACCTGTTGCTGCTGGAGCCGCATGTGCAGTTGGGCGATGATGCGCCCACGACGGCCCGCCTCGGCGGCGCACACGGCGACGGCGACGGTCGCGAGTCCACCGCACAAGGCCACCGCGGGGCGAGCCTGGGAGGAGACCGCGGCCACGGCCGCGGCCGCGCACGCGGCGGTCACGAGGAGGGGGAGGACCCACGCGAGGGCCGGCCGTCGGCCTCCGGGGGACGATCCAGCGAGAACCATCGGCATCCTCGAAAAGTCGGAATCGAATCGTGCGGGTGTCCTGCGGACCGCACGGCGGACTCTTTTCCGGCCGCCGGCGGGGATGGTCGGGTGGTCCCGTGTGGGCGGGGCAAAGCCTCGTCGGGCAGGGGAAGTACCGTCGCGGGCGCCAGGCTACGCGGACGCGTGGGGCGGATCGGGCGTGCGACGCACAAGCCGCTCGAACGGGTGAATCGATGGGGAATGGGACATCACCGATCCCAAACGCGATATTGGGCCGGGGGGTCGGGCGGGGCGAGCGGCGAGGGCCGGGGCGGGATGAGGCGGGCCCGATTCGTGTTCGCGTTCGAGTTACCCGTCCGCCCGCGAGCGTGGCGGCGGGCGTGTGTCGCGGGCGGTGCCGTAGAAGGTCGAACGTCCGCTCCGCGACCGGTGGCGCCATTCGTTGCGCGTCAGGGGTGCTCGGCCGCCGCGCGCCCGGAGGGGTAGGTGTGTCTCGCGGCCCTGTTGCTCGCCAGGGCCTTCCGTCCGGTCGCGGATCGGCTGCGGTCGGCGACCGGGTCTTCCCCGGGTTGCCGTGTTCGGCCCCGTGCCGTTGCGTCAGCGCCCCCGACGCGGGTGAGACCTCGTGATCGACGCGCGAAGCGCGAAGCGCGGAGAGCGGCGGCGCCGCAAGCGTGGACGGTGTGGCCCGGAGCGAAGCGGACGGACACACCGTCCCGAGCGAGGGGCCGCTTCTTCTCGGAGGAGCTTGCGGGGGAGAGGAAAGCGGTGCCTCGCGAGCCGGCGCCGAAGGCGCACGACAAGCAGCAACGCCGCGCTCGCGCTTCGGGCCACCGCGACGTCATGTCGGCGACCCGGGCCCACCGCGACTTGTCACGTCGGCGACCCGGGCCGCCCCGCCCTGCGGCGTGCGCGACCCGGGCCGCCCCGCGCCGTCGCTTCCGGCTCGGCGTTCCCGGCCCCCATACCCCTCAGTGGTGGAGGCGGCCGGTGAAGTGGCGGGTGAAGTTGTCCTGGGTGTCGGCTGTGACGGTGATGTCGTAGTGGCCGGTGGGGTCGGCGGGGGCCGGGACGTGGCTGGTGGTGTGGGGCGGGACGAGGAGGGTGCGGGGGGTGCCGATGCCTTGGATCGTGAAGGTGATCGGTGCGCCGCCGGAGTTGGTGAGGGTGAGGTCGAGGGTGCGGCCGGGGCGGTCGACGGCGGTTGCCTCCGGGTGGCCCTTGGTCGGGTCGGTCCAGGTGCGGACATCGCCCTTGAAGCCGCGCAGGTAGCCGTCGGGCCCGTGTACGTCGATGTCGTACGGCCCGCCGCTGACGCTCTGCGCGCTGAAGAAGTCCTCGACCGCGCCGCCGACCGGCACGGTGTACTGCCACGCGCCGAACTTGCGGTGGTTGACCGTGTAGATCGAGAAGCCCGCCCCCAGGCGGCCGGTGTTCTCGATCCGGATCCACAGCAGGCCCTTGTCGGCCTCGGTACGCGAGGACGTGGCGAACCCGTAGTCGATCGGCAGCGCCGGCCGATCGCCGCTCTCCTGGACCGGCTGCCGCTGCACGATCGGCGGGATCAGCGGCGGCAACTTCCACTTCTGCCGGGCGAGATCGTCGAGCAGCGCACGGGTGTCGGGCAGCGTCGGGAACGAGACGTCCTTGTCCGTGAACGTGAACGCGCTCATCAGGTCCCCGCACACGGTGCGCCGCCACGCGGAGATGTTCTCCTCGCGTACGCCGGTCCAGTTCTCCAGGAAGCGCAACACCGAGGTGTGGTCGAAGACTTCCGAGCACACCCGACCGCCGTGGCTCCACGGCGAGATGACGATCATCGGCACGCGCGGGCCGAGGCCGATCGGCGCACCGGAGATGTACTCGTCGGGCGTACCGGGCGGCGCGGTGGGCGGCACGACGTGGTCGTAGAAGCCGTCGTTCTCGTCGTAGTTGAGCAGGACCACCGTCTTGGCCCACACCTCGGGGTGCGCGGCGAGGGCGTCGAGTACGTAGGTCGCGGTGAAGTGCGCGCCCTTGGCCGGCGGATAGTTCGGGTGTTCGGACTCCTCGGTGGGCGCCACGATCCAGCTCACCGCCGGCAGCGCGCCGGCCGCGACGTCGTCGGCGAACGCCTTCGGGCCGCGCCGCGCCATGCCGTTCACGTACAGCGGTGAACTCTGCGGCGCGGTGCGGAAGGCGTCGAACCAGGCGAGTGCGTTGTCGTCGTAGTTGTCCTCCTGCTGGTAGACCCGCCAGGAGATGCCCGCGGCCTGGAGCCGCTCCGGGTAGGTGGTCCAGCGGAAGCCCGGTTCGCTGTTGTCCACGACCGGCCCGCCGGCGCGGCCCGCCGGATCCACGGTGCCGGTCCACAGGTACAGGCGGTTCGGGTTGGTGGAGGCCATCGCGGACGAGAAGTACTGGTCGCACACGGTGAACGCGTCGGCGAGGGCGAACTGGTACGGGATGTCTTTGCGTTGGTAGTGGCCCATGGTCAGCCACGACTTGGCCGGGATCCAGTTGTCGTACCGCCCGTTCGCCCACGCGCTGTGCCCGCCGCCCCAGGAGTGGTCCAGGCCGGGTACCTGTTGGGCGTTGCTCGTCGCGGTGTCCAGGTGCCAGGGCAGCAGTGTGGTGCCGCCGGCCGGTCCGAGCAGCCGCTGGTGCAGTACGTCGCCGCCGCCGGGGAAGCGGACCAGCGAGCGGTCGCCGTAGCCGCGCACGCCGCGCAGTGTGCCGAAATAGTGGTCGAACGACCGGTTCTCCTGCATCAGGATCACCACGTGCTCGACGTCGTCCAGGGTGCCGGGTGTCCCGGCGGTGGCGGCGACGGCTTCCGCGACGGCGGGCGAGACACCCGAGGCGACGGCGAGTCCGGCGCCGGATGCGGCGGCGGCCCCGAGAAAGCCACGACGGGAGAGGGGAGACATGCGGGCGGACCTCCAGGACGAGTCGGCAGCCGAGCCGGCCGAACCGACCGGAGCGGGCGAGTCGAGCACGGACGCCGTCCATCCTGACGGTCCGTCAGCTGCCGGTGGGAGACCCTGGGGTTAACCGATGGGTAACATTCCGGCGGCAGCCATCCCGTCGTCGCCCCACGGTGCGCCCGCGCCCCGCCACCTCGGCGTCGTGCGGCGACGTGCGGAGACGTGCGGAGACGTGCAGCCTCTCCGGCATATCACTCGTGATCCACATATTCGGGGCAAGGGCGAGGGCAAGGCCGACGCCAAGGTCAAGGTGAACCAAGGTCAAGGCCGAGGGCACCTGCGGTTCGGGGCGAGCGCGCCGTCTACGCCCCGGGCGCGTTCTTCGTGCGCCGGTAGTGCCGGGCCACCCGGGCGCGGTTGCCGCAGCCCGCGGAGCACCACTCGCGGCGCGGGTTGTTCTTGACGAAGTGCAGCACGCACCCCGGACCGTGACAGGGCCTCAGCTCGGCCCGGTCGGGACCGGTGACCAGGTCGATCGTGGCATCCGCCAACTCGGCCAGGACCGCGGCGATCGGCGCGGCCTCGGTACGCGTGCTCGCCGTCGGCCAGGTCAGCTCGCGCCAGTGCGGGGCGGCGCGGGTGTACGCGTTGAGCCGGGTCGGCACGTCGGCGGCCGGCGCGGTGCCCGTCATCGCGGCCCGCAGCAGCGCGGCGATGCACTCGCGCAGGTCGAGCGCCGCCGCCAGGTCCGCCGCGTCCACCGCGAGCAGCGCGGCGTCGGAGGGCGGGCCGGCCAGGCGCGGGGCGATGTCGCGCAACCAAGCGGCCAGGTGCTCCGGCTCGGCCAGGCCCTCGTGCGGTACACCCCGTACCGCGTAGCGGGTGTTGGCCAGCTCCACCGGAAGCGGCTCGCCGAGCAGGGGCGCTCCGCCGGTGTCGAGGTCCGCGATTCGTGTGCTCACAAACTAATGCTACCGGCTTGGCTCACCCATGTGGATCGACGTGCTCCGCCGACCTTGGCCTCGACTCGGCGACCGGGGGGTGGCCCGGCGGAAGCCCCGGTGCGTGCGCGGGCAATGGTCGCCGCGTGTGAGTGACTTGGCACACACAGTGTGATGTGACGAGGCAGACATCGCTGCCCGGTCGGAGTCGGAAGGAGCGCCCGAAGGTCGTGATCGACGGAAATCGCGGGAATTCTTGGGAGGTTTTCCACCGTATTGTCGGTTGAGTTTGCCCGGTGCCGGTCACGGTTGTGTTCGCACCACCCGGAGGCGGGCCGCCGTGTGAGGGGTGGGGCCAGCCCCACCGGGAGAGGGAAGTGAGCACCATGGGGAATGCGTTGCGCGATCCCTAGGTTTGAACCAGACGGGCCGACAGGGCTCGCAGGGGGTCAAGGAGAGTCACGTGAACAACCGCAGCCGGGTCGCAGAGCAGGACACCACTCAGCCGTCGACGCCCGGCACGGTCGCCTCCTTCGCCCGCTTCGTGGTCTTCGGTGGCGGCACGGGGCTGGCCTCCAGCGCCGCGCTCGTCGCGCTCTCCGGGCACCTGCCGATCGCCGTCGCCAACGCGGTGATCACCGTGGCCGGCACCATCCTGGCCACCGAGCTGCACAGCCGGTTCGCCTTCCGGGCGGGCCGCGCCGACCTCAAGGCGCACTTCCAGGCGGGCGGTTCGGCGGCGGTCGCCTACCTGTTCACCACGGCGGCGGTGCTCGGCCTGCACGCGGTGCAGACCGCGCCGAGCATCATGGTCGAGCAGGGCACCTACCTGACCGCCTCGGGCATCGCCGGACTGGCCCGGTTCGCCTTCCTGCGGCTCGCGGTGTTCGCCGGCCCCAAGGCCAAGACGGGGTCGATCGCCACCGCGACCGTCACCGCTGCCGGCCGCACCCGCGTGCTCGGCCGCGACGCACTGGTCGCCGCCGCGTGACCGACCCTCGAACCCGGGCCCGCCCCACGACTTCCGACCGAAGCCGTGGGGCGGACCCCGTTTCGCGCCCCTCCGACCGAAGCCGGTGGGGCAGGCCCCGCTCCGACCGAAGCCGGTGGGGCGGCCCGTTTCGCGACCCCCGACCGAAGTCGTGGGCCGGGTTCATTCGCGACTTCCAACCGAAGCCGGTGGGCCGGGCCCGTTCACGACCTCCGACCCAAGGCGTCCTGCGGACCCGCTTCGTGCCGGGCCTATTCCGTCGGCAGCCCGGACTCGCGCAGTCGACGGCGATGCGGCGGCAGCAGCAGTACTTCCAAGGCGTCGGCGCACGCCTGGGCCCGGTCGCGGAACCACGGGATGCGTTCGTCGGTCATCACGGCGGGCGTGGACCGCACGGCCAGCGCGGCGTGTGCGTGGCCGGCCCGGTTCAGGATCGGCACCGCCAGGGTGCGTACTCCCGGGACCGACTCGCCGTCGTTGAGCGCGTAGCCGATCGCCCGGGCCGCGTCCAACTGGGCCTGGAGCGCGACGGGGTCCACGATGGTGCGCTCGGTCTGCGGGGCCAGTGGCAGCAACGGCTCCAGGCCGCCGTCCGCCGGATCCGCCCAGGCCAGCAACACCTTGCCCAGCGCGGTCGAGTGCAGCGGGCGGCGCAGTCCGAGGCCGGTGCCCGGCTGCACCGAACTGCCGACCAGGACCAGCGCGTGCCGGCCGCTGCGGATGGCCAGGTCGGAGGTCGCCGAGGTACGCCGGGACAACTGCTCCAACTCGGGTGCCGCGTGGTGCAGTCCGCGTTGGTGGTAGGCCAGCAGACCGAGTTCGGCGACCACCGGGCCCAGGCGGTAGCGGCTGGTGCGGTCGTCCTGATCGAGGAAGCCCGCGCCGACCAGGGTGCGGGCCAGACGGTGGGCGGTGGACACGGACAGGTCCATCCGGCGGGCGATGTCCGACGCGCTCAGGTCGGCGCCGGTCGCCCGGAAGCAGTGCAGGATGCCGAGGGCCCGCTGTACGGCCTGTGCCCCGGACGGTGAGGAGGCCGCGCGCGGCGCGTTCGTGTCCACCGTGCCCATGGGCATCCCCCGACTCGCCGTTCGACCGGAAGTTTTCACCATACGGCAAGCCCGTGGACGACTGTCTGCCACGGTCCGCATCGGAGCGCATTCGGATATCCCACATCGTGGGAAAGTTTGATCGTGCGGCGCGGACCGTGCCAGGATCCACCCGAAGCACCATTCGGTGCACCGGTGATGCACGTACACCGGTTGTGGACATGCGCCGGTGATGCATCTACGCCGGTCATGGACATGCGCCGGTGAGCGACCCGAACCGGTGATCGACGAAACGAGAGGGAGGCCCCGGTGTCCGCAGACGCGTTGTACACCGCGCCGCTCTCCACCGCCCGCGCGCTGCTCACCAGCCGCCGGCACATCGACCTCGCGCGCGTCGCCAGCGCCGGCTGTCGCTGACCCACCGCCGCACCGAACCTCCGTACGCCCGCGCCCGACCGAGCAATCCGGTCGACTCGATCGGCCGGACCGATCCGGTCGGCCGGTCGGCCCGGTTGAATCGATCGACCCGGCCGCCCTCGGCGCTCGCGCACACCCCCGGTCGTCGCGGCGCCCGCGAAGCGTAGGTCTCCCAGCGTGCATCACACCACGCATCATCCGTCGACCCCTGCCCGGACCGATTCGGTCCCGGGTCGATCCGCGCCGTGCCCAGTGCCGTGCGTGCCCGGTGTCATGACCGGAATCGCACCGGCGGGGCCGCGCGGACCCCCGCCGCCGCTACGAACGCGAACGGAAGTATCGCCATGACCGCCGTGACCGGCGCCCGCCCCGACGAACTGTGGTTCACCCGCTGTCCCGTCCCCACCGCAACCGGCATCGCGGCCGATCTGGGCCTGCTCGACGCCGAGTTCGCGGCCGAGGGGATCACCGTGCGCTCGCTCCAGGACGTCCCGGCCGACGTGGCCGCCGATCACCACTACACGCACGCGCTGCCCGGGCTCTTCCGCGAGGGCGGCAACGTGCCCGCGCTGTGGGCGCGGTCGCGCGGCGAGGCGACCCGGCTGGTCGGGCTGACCTGGATCGAGGAGAGCCAGGCGATCCTGGTCCGCGCGGAGAGCGGCATCACCGCACCCGAGCAGTTGCGCGGGTTGCGGTTGGCGATTCCCCGGCACGACATCGCAATCGACTTCTGGCGGGCGATGGCGCTGCACGGCTTCGCCGGGGCGCTCTCGCTGGCCGGTGCCGAACTGGCCGACGCGCGCCCGGTCGAGGTGCCGGCGGCGCGCGGAATCGGGCAGTGGGAGGCCGAGTTGGCCGCGCTCGACCGTGGCGAGGTGGACGCCGTGTATGTCAAGGGCGCGCTCGCGGTCGAGGCGGCCGTACGGCACGGCGCGGTGGTGGCGGTCGACCTGGATGCGGCGAGCGATCCCGGCGCCCGGATCAACAACGGGACGCCGCGGCCGATCACGGTGCACCAGGATCTGCTGGACCACCACCCGGAGTTGGTCACCCGGTTCCTCGCGGTGCTGGTCGAGGCGGCGGACTGGGCGCCCGGGCATCCCGCCGAGGTGGCCCGGATCCTGGGTGCCGAGACCGGGGCGGGTGCCTTGGGGGTGGCCGGCGCGTACCGCGAACTCGGCCCGGACACACTGCGGATCGACCTGTCCGCGGAGCGGCTGGACCTGCTCGCCCGCCAGGAACGATTCCTGTACGGACAGGGCTTCCTGGCCGCGCCCGTGGATGTGCACGCGTGGGCGGCCCCCGAGCCGCTGCGGCTGGCCCGCGAACTCGCCGACGCACGCCGCGCGCAGGCCGACGCACGCCGCCCCGAGGCCGACACTCCGGCCCGACCGCCGCGCCTCACGCCCGAATCGTCCCGGCCGCTCGGCCACACACCCACATCCACGCCCACACCCACATCCGCACCGTCGCTCGACCCCGAACAGTCCCGCATATCCACGCTGGAGGCATCCCATGAGTAGCCGGCCCCCTCGCCGTACCCGTCTGCTGTCCGCCGTCGCAGTCGCGACCGCGACGCTGATCGCGCTGACCGGCTGCGGCTCCTCGTCGAAGAACGCCGAGGCGTCGACGGCCGGCGACGCCAAGGGCGGTGTCACGCTGCGGATTCCCGACCCCGGCAACAACGGGGTGCTCGCGCTCGGCAAGAAGGACGGTTCGCTGGACGCGGCGTTGGCCAAGGTCGGCGCCAAGGTCTCCTGGACCGGTAGCGCGGGCCCGTTCGCACCCGCCGCGCAGGCCATCAACGCGGGCCAACTCGACGTCGCGCTCGGCTCGATCACCTCCGCCGTGGCCGCCCTCGGGCAGAAGCCGAGCTTCAAGCTGTTCGGCGCCACCGCCCCCGACCTGGCGGGCGAGGGCATCCTGGTGAAGAGCGACTCGAAGATCCACTCGATCCGCGACCTGATCGGCAAGAAGGTGGCCTGCTCGCAGGGCGGCACCAGCGAATACCTGCTCCTGGCCGCGCTCGAACAGGCCGGCATCCCGGCCGACAAGGTGGAGCGGGTCTACCTGCGGGCCGACCAGACCGCACCGGTGTTCGCCGCCGGTCAGGTCGACGCGTGGGCCACCTGGGCCACCTACTCGGTACCCGCCCTGGCCTCCGGCAACGCGCGCTTCCTCGCCGACGGCCGCGCGCTCGGCTCGGACAACTACTCGGTCTGGGCGGTGCGCAACGCGTTCGCGGACAAGCACCCCGAGGTGATCAAGGCCTTCTACGCCTACCTGCACGAGGCCGGCACCAAGGAGATCGCCGACCCGACCGCCTACATCAACGTCTTCACCGACACCGGCCCCACCGCGTACGGCGCCGAACCCAAGCGGATCCAGGTCGAGTTCACCAAGCAGGGCGCGACGGTGGAGCCGATTCGACCGGCCGACGTGGACCGTTTCGGCAAGGTCGCCAAGTTCTTCCTGGACCAGAAGGTCACCCCGAGCCTGGTCGACGTCAAGCCGCACCTGCTGGACGTGGCCACCCTGGCGGGAGCGAGCGGATGACCGCGCCCACCCTGGTCGAGGCCGAACCCCGGGAACGCGCGTATCCCGGCCTGGTCACCCCGCGCCCACGGCTGCCGCGTCCTCGGCCACGTTTCCTCAGCCCGGCACTGCGCGCGATCGGCCCACTCGTGCTGATCGGCGGCTGGGCCTGGGCCTCGCACAGCGGCGCGCTCAGTCCCGACCTGCTCGGCTCGCCCGCCGACGTCTTCCGGGCCGCGCGCGAGATGTGGGACAACGGCCAACTCCCGGACGCGCTCCGGGTCTCGCTGGGCCGCGCGGGCCTGGGCCTGGTCTTCGGGCTGACCATCGGACTGGCCCTGGGCGTACTCACCGGCTTCTCCCGGCTCGGCGAGGAACTCCTCGACTCCTCGGTTCAGTTGCTTCGCACGGTGCCCTTCCTCGCGCTGGTCCCGCTGTTCATGGTGTGGTTCGGCATCGGCGAATCCGCCCGGGTGATCCTGATCGCGGTGGCCACGGCGTTCCCGATGTACGTCTCCGCCTCCGGCGGCGTGCGCAACGTGGACCGCAAGCTGGTCGAGGCGATGCGCAGCTTCGGCGTCGGCCGGATCGCCCTGGTGCGCGAGGTGGTCCTGCCGGGCGCGCTGCCCGCGCTGCTGTCCGGACTGCGACTGTCCATGACGCTGAGCGTGATCGCGCTGATCGCGGCCGAGGAGATCAACTCCACGGCCGGGATCGGCTATCTGATGAGCCAGGCGCAGAGCTTCTCGCGAACCGACATCCTCACCGTCTGCATCCTGGTCTACGCGATCCTGGGTCTGCTCGCGGACGTGATCGTACGCATCCTCGAACGGGTGCTGATGCCGTGGCGCGGCCAGGGACACGGAGCGGGCCGATGAGCGTCGAGACTGCGGTACACATCGAGGGACTGCGCCGGGTGTTCGGCACCCGCGCCGTCCTGGACGGCGTCGACCTGGACATCGCCCGCGGCGAGTTCGTCGCGCTGCTCGGCGCGAGCGGCACCGGCAAGACCACCCTGCTGCGCATCCTCGGCGCGCTCGATCGCAGCGACGGCGGTACGGTCCTGGTCCCCGAGGCCCGCACCATCGTCTTCCAGGAACCGCGCCTGGTGCCCTCCAAGCGGGTGTTGGGCAATGTCGTGGTCGGACTCCCCCGGGGCCGGGCCACCCGGGAGATCGGGCTGCGCGCGCTGACCGAGGTCGGTCTGGAGCGGCACGCCCAGGCCTGGCCGGCGACCCTGTCCGGCGGCGAGGCACAGCGCGTCGCGCTCGCCCGCGCGCTGGTGCGCGAGCCGGAACTGCTGCTGCTGGACGAGCCGTTCGCGGCGCTGGACGCGCTGACCCGGATGCGTATGCAGGACCTGGTGGGCGAGTTGTGCCGGCTGCACCGGCCCGCCGTGCTCCTGGTCACGCACGACGTCGAGGAGGCGATCCGACTGGCCGATCGGGTCGCGGTGTTGCGCGACGGAAACCTCGTCACCGACGAGGTGGTCGCCGTCGACCGGCCCCGCGACCCCACCGATCCGGCCTTCTCGGCGCTACGGCGGCGATTGCTCGCCGACCTGGGGGTGCACACCACGGAGACCGCCGCCGTCCCCGTCGCCCCCGCTTCCTCCGACGGCCGCTCGTCCTCGCGTTCGCCGTCGTCCGCGCCCTCGGCTGCCTCCGCGTCACACCCGTCTCCGTCTCCCTCCTCCTCCCTGTCCCTCTCCTCCTCCCCGTCTTCGACCGGAGTGATCTGAATGACCGTCACCATCGGTGTCCACGGCAGCAACCCGTCGCTGTACCTGCTCGCGCGCCTGGGGATTCTCGAACGCGCCCTGGAGCCGCTGGGCGAGACCGTGACCTGGGTGCCCGTGGAGGGCACCCGGGTCGGCGAACTGCTCGGCGACGGCACGATCGACTTCGGCGGGACCGGTTCGACGCCGCCGATCGTCGGTCAGGCGCAGGGCCACGATCTCGTCTACGTCGCGGTGTCCGCGCCGCGGCCCGAGCACGGCGCGCTGTTGGTCGCCGACGAGGGGCCGGTGCGCGCGCCGGTGGACCTCAAGGACGGCACGGTCGTGTTGAGCATCGGCTCCTGGCAGACCCACTTCGTGGCCAAGGCGCTGAACGACGTCGGACTGTCCTACCGGGACGACATCACCGCGGTGCGACCGGAGGCGGGCCGGGACCAGGCCGCGCGGCTGCGCTCCGGCGAGATCGCCGGCTGGGTCGCGCAGGGCCCGGAGCTGGTCGCCGCGCGGCGCGAGCCCGGGCTGCGGGTGCTGCACCGGGTCGGCGAAGTGATCACCGACCGCTCGGTGTTCTTCGCGAGCCGTGCGTTCGTCGAGGAGCGGCCCGACCTGGTCTCGATCGTGGTGGCCGCGCTGCGCCGGGCCGACGAATGGGCGGCCGCGCATCTCGACGAGGCGGCCGCCCTGCACGCGGCCGAGCTGCCGGGGACGCAGGCGGACTGGGCCGAGGCGCTGGCCGCGCTGCCGTGGCGGCTGGAGCCGGTACCCGCGTCGTTCATCGCCGAGCAGCAGGAGGCCGCGGACATCTTCGCCGCCAACGGGTTCATCGACCGGCCGATCACCGTGGCCGACGCGCAGGCGGACGCGTTGACGCCGGTCGTGGCCGCGGTGCTCGCGCCGGCCGACGGCGGTGCGCGATGAGCACCGAGGTGCTGTGGTACGTGATTCCGCGCGAGGGTCCCTATCCGTGGGAGCCCGCCGGACGGCGTGCGGTCGATGCGGACTACCTGCGGCAACTCGCGGGTGCGGTGGACCGGTTGGGCTTCAGCGGCGCGCTGCTGGCGACCGACCTGTACGACGTGTGGACGCTGGCCGGCGTGGTGGCCGCCGCCGCGCCGACGTTCCGGCCGCTGCTCGCGGTGCATCCGGGGCTGATCGCGCCGACGCTGCTGGCGAAGATGGCGCTGAGCTTCGAGGCGTTGTTCGGGGCGGGTCGGCTGCGCTTCAACGTGGTCAACGGTTCGACCGAGAGCCTGCGCGAGTACGGCCTGCATCTGGACCACGACGAGCGCTACGAACTGAGCGCCGAATACTGGTCGATCGTCAAGCGGCTCACCGCGGGCGAGGTCTTCGACCACAAGGGCAGGTTCTACGACCTGCGGCAGGCCGGCGCGGGTCTGCGCGAGTTGCACCGGGACGGCGGGCACGTGCCGATGTGGTTCGGCGGTTCGTCGCCGGCCGGCATCGAGATGGCCGCCGAGCATGTCGACGTCTACCTGACCTGGGGCGAACCGCCGCACCTGCTCAAGGAGAAGCTGGAGCGGGTACGCGAACGTGCCGCCGCGCACGGGCGGGCCCTGCGGGTCGGCCTGCGGTTGCACCTGATCGTTCGGGAGAGCGAGAACGAGGCGTGGGCGGCGGCGGATCGGCTGCTGGAGGTGACCAGCCACGCGACCTACGCCCGGCAGCTGGGCCAGGCGGCGGACGCGGACGGGGTGGGCTGGGAACGACAGTTCCGTCAGCACGGTGGCCGGGTCCCGGCGCGGGCCCGGGAGTTGGAGGTGTACCCGAACCTGTGGCCGGGGATGGGGCTGTTCCGGCCCGGGCCGGGCACGGCCGTGGTGGGCAGTACGGCCCAGGTGATCGAGCGGCTCCAGGAGTTCGAGGCGATGGGCGTGGACACGTTCATCCTGTCCGGCAATCCGCTGCTGGAGGAGGCCTACCGGGTCGGCGAGACGGTGTTGCCGGCGCTGGGTGTGCGACCACGGGTGGCCTGAGGACGGACGGGCTGAGGACGGACGGACCCGGCGCGCCGGTGCCGGTGTCGGATGCGACGTGGCCCTCCTCGGGGAGGGCCCCGTCGCACCTTTTCGGCCGTCTTGAGGAGGGCCCGTCGACTCAGGCGGCCTTGAGCGCACCGCCGTCCACGAGGTGGTCGGTGCCGGTCACGCTGCCGGCGAGCGGGGAGGCCAGATAGGCGACGGTGCTCGCCACCTCGGCGGGTTCGACGAAGCGGCCGGTGACCATGCCGGTCGCGCCGGGGAGGGCGGCGAGCAACTGCTCGTGGGACAGGCCCATGGACGCGGCCAGTTGCGCGCCGTAGCCGTCCGGCGCCTCCCACATCGCGGTACGCACCGCGCCGGGGGAGACCGTGTTGACCCGCACACCCTGCGGGCCGAACTCCTCGGCGAGGGCCTTGCCGAACGCGGTCAGCGCGGCCTTGGCGGTGGTGTACGGCACCGGTCCGCTGTGCGGAGCCCGGGCGCCGAGCGAGGAGATGTTCACGATCGCGCCGCGCGCGTCGATCAGTGCGGGCAGCGTGGCGCGGGTGGTACGCACGGCGGCCAGGAAGTTCAGCTCGAACGAGTTCAGCCACTGCTCGTCGGTGAAGCTCAGGAAGCCGCCGGTCTGGTCGTTCCCGCCCGCATCGCCGCCGCCGACGTTGTTGACCAGGATGTCCAGCCCGCGGAACTCGGCGGCGGCGCGTTCGGCGAGGCGGGTCGGCCCGTCGGGCCGGGCCAGGTCGACGGACATCGTCCGGGCGCCGGTCGCGACCAGTTCCGGCGTGATGGTGCGGGCGGCGGCCAGGACGCGCACACCCTCGTCGACGAGGGCGGACACGATCGCCAGGCCGATGCCTCGGCTTGCGCCGGTCACCAGGGCGGTCTTGTCGTGGAGGCGCAGGTCCATGGGGACTCCTTTGTCGCGGGGTGGGTGCGGTCCGAGCCGCGCTGTATCGGCCGAGTACCGAACGAGCCGGTGCCGAACGAGCCGGGTGGCGCATGTGCCGGATGCCGCGCGATGAGGTGGGTACCGCACGGCTTAGATGAAGCTTGTGTGATGCCGTTAATCTAGAACATGCGTCATTCATGTCGCAAGTAGGAAGGGAATGGCGACTCTGTCGTACAGTTCGGGGGTGACTTCCACGGCAGGCGGGGCCAGTGACCGGGTGCGACCGCTGCGAGCGGACGCCGAGCGGACCGTACGGGCGATCCTGGAGGCGGCGGAGCGAGTGCTCAGCGCCAATCCGGCGGCGACGATGGAGCAGATCGCGGAGGCCGCCGGGGTGGCCAGGACGACGGTGCATCGGCGCTTCGCGACCCGCGAGGCATTGATCGTGGCGATGACCGGCTGGGCCACCCGACAGTTCCACGACGCGGTGAACGCGGCTCGCCCGGAAGCCACGCCCCCCGCGGTCGCGCTCCACCAGGTGACCGCGAACGTGCTGCGGGTGAAAATCGCGTGGGGCTTCGCGATGAACGCGCTGCGCACCGACGACCCGGAGGTGGCGCACGTGCACACCGATGTGCTCGACCGCTGCGATCGGCTCTTCCGGCGGGCGCGCGAGACCGGGTTGTTGCGGCCGGACGTCGACCTGGACTGGACCCGACGCGCCTACTACGCGCTGATCCACGAGGCCGCCCAGGACGACCGGGGCGAGGACGCCGACGTGCTCGCGACCCGGATCGTGGACACCCTGCTGCACGGATTCGGCACGCCGGACGGCCGCTCCGGGCGATGAGGAAGGGTCGGCCGGCCGGCGTGTACGGTGTGCCCGCCGGTCCCCGATCGAGAGGATTGTCGTGACCCTGGCCGTGGCCCACCGAGGCGACCCCCGGCGCTTTCGGGAGAACACTCTGCCGTCGTTGGCCAGCGCGCTGAACCGGGGCGCCGACCTGGTCGAGATCGACCTGGAGATCACCCGGGACGGGCACCTGGTGCTGTTGCACGACGCGACGCTGCGCCGATTGTGGTGGCGCAACGCGCACGTGCGCGAGCTGACCTTGGCTCAGGTCCGCGAGATCGGCCGGCGCGGGAAGTATCGGGTGCCCAGCTTCGACGAGGCGTTGGAGCTGATCAAGGGCTCCAAGGGCGGGTTGATGGTCGACTTCGGCGAGATCGAACTGGCCGAACCGGCGGTCGAGGCGGTCGCCCGGCACGGCGTGAACGAACAGATCCTGTACGTCGGTGGACCGGTCGCGATGGGCCGGGTGCGCGAGCACGCGGCGGACGCGCACATCGGGCTCAGCGGCGACTCGTTCGCCCGGGTACCGGACGCGGCGGTGCTGCGCGACCTCCGGCCGGAGTACATCAACCTGCGCTGGCGCGCCTACGACGCGGCCTCGGTCGCCCGCTGCCATGCGGACGGGTACGGGGTGAGCGCCTGGACGGTGGACTCACCGCGGGTGATGCGCCGGCTGCTGGACATGGGCGTGGACATGATCATCAGTAATCGCATCGGTCGGCTGCTCGGCGTGCTGGCGGAGCGGCAGGGCTGAGCGACCGCCGAGCGAAGGCCGACCGGAACGCCGCTTCGCCCGGTGGTCGTGCGCCCCGACCGGTGGGCGGGTTCACATGTGCACGACGGGGGCCGCGTCCGGGTCGGTTTTCGGGGCGCCGGGGCGGAAGAGTACGGCCGTGACGACCAGGCCGACCGCAAAGAACGCGGCGGACCAGCGGTAGGCGGTCGCGTAGCTTTCCAGTGCGGCGTGGGCGAAGGCCTCCGGGCTGGGTTGACGGTGCTTCAGGTAGTCGGATCCGGCCGTGGCGGACAGCGTGCTCAGGAGCGCCACTCCCACCGAACCACCCACCTGCTGCACGGTGTTGACCGCGGCGGAGGCCACCCCGGAATCCTCCGCACGGACGCCGAAGGTGGCTGCGCTCATGCACGGCGCGATCACCAGTCCCACGCCGGCGCCGAACACGATCAGGCCGGGCATCAGGTCGCCGGCGTACGAGCTGTCCAGGTCCAGGCGGGTCAGGTAGAGAAGTCCCAGAGCGGCCAGGCCCATTCCGGTCGGCACGATCGGCTTGGGACCGAACCGGGGCAGCAGCACGACGGTTGCGCTGGTCGCGGTGAACATGATGCCGAACACCATGGGCAGGAACGACAGTCCGGTCCGGACCGGGCTGTAGTGCAGGGTCTGCTGCATGTAGTAGGTGAGGAAGAGGAACATGCCGAACATCCCGGCGCCGGAGATCAGCATGCCGAGCAGCGCGGCGCCCCGGTCGCGGTCGACGACGACCCGAAGCGGCAGCAGCGGATTGGCGACGGAGCTCTGGATCCGGGTGAACACGGCCAACAGCACGACGGCGGCGATGAGGCAGCCGTAGGTGAGCGGGTCGCTCCAACCGTCGCTCTCCGCACGGGAGAAGCCGTAGACGAGGGCGAACAGTCCGGACGAGACGGCCAGTGTGCCGGGGAGGTCCAGGCGGGGGCGGTCGGCGGCGGGTTCGTGCCTGCCGAGCAGGAGCACACCGCCGATGATGGCGGCTCCGGCCAGGATCAGGTTGACGTACAGGCACCAGCGCCAGTCGAGATGCTGGGTCAGCAGGCCGCCCAGGAGCAGGCCGACGCCACCACCCGCACCGGCCACGGCGCCGAACACGCCGAACGCCTTGGCGCGTTCGGCCGGATCGGTGAACGTGGTGGTGAGCAGGGACAGCGCGGCGGGCGCGAGCAGGGCGCCGAAGACGCCCTGGAGCGCGCGGGCGGCGACCAGAACCTCGAAGTTCGGTGCGGCGCCACCCGCGGCGGAGGCCAGTGCGAAGCCGAACAGGCCGATCAGGAAGGCGTTTCGGCGGCCGAACAGGTCGGCGATCCGGCCGCCGAGCAGGAGCAGACTGCCGAACGCGAGGGCGTAGGCGGTGACCACCCACTGCCGGTTGCCGTCGGAGAAGCCCAGATCCCGTTGTGCGGAGGGGAGGGCGATGTTGACGATCGTGGCGTCCAGGACGACGGTGACCTGCGCGAGCGCGATCACCGCGAGGATCAACCAACGGCGGGGGAGGGGGCCGGAGCCGGCCGGGGCGGGTGGAGCGACGGTGGAGGCGGCGGTGCTTTGCGACATGGCGAAGCTGCTCCTGTCGAGTGGAAGGAGATGCGCGTCGGGCGGCCGGCGGGTCAGGGCCGGCGCAGCACCGGAAGCACGACGGCGTCGATGTAGCGGTGCAGGTATTCCTCGTCGGCGATGCAGCCCTCGATCAGCGGCCGGCCGGTCACCGCACCGATGAGCAGGTGCGCCAGCAGGCCCACCGCCGGGTTGTCCGGGGCGATTTCGCCGCGGTCGACTGCCCGGGCAATCACTTGGTCGAGCACCACGCCCTCGGGATCGACGATGGTTTCCCTTACTGCCAGGCCCAGTTCGGGGTCACCCAGGATGGCGTGCGCCATGGCGGCGAGCAGTGCGGTGTCGGGGGCCGCCCCGTGCGCGACCCGGCGCGCGGTTTCGTGCAGGTCGCCCCGCAGCGAACCGGTGTTCAGGCCGACCAGGGACATGCGCTTGTTGTGCCGCAGCGCAGCCGCGACCAGGCGCGGCTTGCTCTGCCACTGGCGGTACAGGGTCGCCTTGCTGGCCTTGGCCCGCGCGGCGACGGCCTCCATGGTCAGGGCGGCGTAGCCCGTCGTACGGAGCAGGTCGAGCGTGGCCACGTGGATCTCGGCCTCGCGCTCGGGGGTCAGCCGGGAACGCCGGTTGGTGGGTGCGGAGTCGGTGGTCCCGGCCGAATCGGTGTGCATGCGCGCGTACCTCGGTTGGCGAAACGATGGCGTTTCGATAACGCTAGAGGTCGACGAAGCGAAACGCAAGCGTTTCGATAGCCGGGGCGGGGTGCCTCGGTCTCAGGCGTCCTCCGCCGGGGCGACCGTGCGCGAGCGCGGCGAGAAGAGCACGGCGGTCGCCATCAGGGCGAGGACGAGCAGCACCCCGGTCCACTCGTACACCGGTACGAGCCGGGCGCTCACGCCGGCCGTCGACGGCACCATCGGATTCCCGTCCCAGTTCGGGCCACCGCTCAACCGGAACGTGTCCCCCCTGGCCCGGGCCAGTACGGACACCCCGATCGCGGCGCCGAGCACATACGCGCCGACCGTCGCTCCCGCGCCTGCCCCCACCGCCCGGACGCCGTCCACGGCCACACTCACACAGGGCCCGAACGCCAGACCGGCGCCGAATCCGATCAGGAGCAGCGCCGGGACCACGTTCGTCGGGTACGAACTGTTGTGGTCCACCGCGTACAACAGCACGAAGCCGACACAGCACAGGCCCAGGGCGATCGGCACGATCGTCTTGGCGCCGAAGCGGCGGAGCAGGAGGCCGGCCGCGAGTGGCGCGGTGAGCAGCAGCGGCAACACCAGCGGCAACAACCGGGGCCCCACCTGGGAGTCGGTGAACCCCGGGCCGCCGCTGCGCAGATGGATCGTCACGAAGCGAACCGTCACGGTGATGGCGATGCCGCACACCGCGAGGCCGAGCAACGCCGCGCCGCGATCGCGGTTCAGCACGATCCGCGGCGGCAGCAGCGGGCCGACCGCGAGCGTCTGCCGACGGACGAACACGGCCGACAGGATGCCGCCGGCGGCCAGGAACAGCCATGTCGTGGTGTCCCGCCCACCGTGCGTCTCGAACCGCAGGCAGCCGTACAGCACGCAACCCACGCCGGTCGTCGCGGCGAACACGGCCGGCAGGTCGAGACCCGGGATCCGGACGCGGGCCGGCTCGGGATGCCGGGCGAACAGCCGAAGCGTGCCGAGAGCGAGGGCGACGAGCAGGACCGCCTGCGCACACGGCAGTACCCGCCAGTAGCCGTTCGCCGTGGACGCGCCGGCCACGAGCACGCCCAGGCCGCCGCCCGCCGCGGCGACGCCGGCGTACACGCCCAGTGCCCAGCGGCGTTCGGCGCGGTCGGTGAAGGTGGCGGTGAGCAGGGCCGGGCCGGCGGTGAGCACGAGTGCGCCGAAGCCGCCCTGGAGCGCCCTACCGGCGAACAGCGGGCCCGGTCCGCCGGCGGTGCCGACCACGAGCGAGGCGCCGGCCACGCCGATCAGCCCGACGGTGAACGTGCGGCGCGGGCCGACGAGGTCGGCGAGTCGGCCGGCCGGCAGCAACAGCGCACCGAGGGCGAGCAGGTGCGCGCGACCGACCCACGCGATGTCATCCGGATCGATGCGCAGATCGGCGGCCGACGGCGCCGGCACGGTGTCCGGCAGCGATGCCCCCAGGACGACGGGTAACTGGGCGAGCACGACGACGAGCAGCAACCACCGGCGGTATCCGCCGGTCGGGGCGGGCGTCCGGGACGTGCCCGCCGGGGTGACGGTGCGATCGAGTGCCATGATGCCTTCCGGCTGGGGCCGACAGGACCGGGCGACGACGATCCGGGACGTTTCCCGGCCGAGTCGGAGCGGGCCCCGCCGGCCGGGGTGGGCCGGTTCGGATCCGGTCGATCGGACCGTGCGTCGTGGATCGGGAGCGCTCCGTGCTTCCCCCGCTGCGACGAGTCTCGACCCGAACTCGGTTCCCGACGAGGGATCTGCCCACGATCCGGCCGCCGATTGCCGGGATGGGAGTCCGGATTTGTAGGGTGTGCCGCATGACCCCGGGTATACCTGGCAGACGCGTGATCGACGGCCGCTTCGAGTTGCTGGAGCGGCTCGGTGGTGGCGGCATGGGCTTGGTCTGGCGGGCTCGCGATCTGGCCCTGGAACGCGAGGTGGCGCTCAAGGAGGTCCGGCCGCCCGACCCGGCGCTGTTGGAGGACGACCCGACCGCCGCGCGGATGTTGCGCGAGCGGGTGCTGCGCGAGGCCAGGTCGTTGGCGCGGCTGAACCACCCCAATGTGGTGACGATCCATCACATCGTGGACGCCGCCGAGGTTCCGCACCCGTGGCTGGTGATGGAACTGGTCCCCGGAGGCTCGCTGCACGACCGGCTGACGAGCGGCCCGATCGGGCCCGCCGAGGCCGCCGCGATCGGCCGGGGGGTGTTGTCCGCGCTGAGCGCGGCACACGCGGCCGGGATCCATCACCGCGACGTCAAGCCGGGCAATGTGCTGTTGCGCGCCGACGGCAGTCCGGTGTTGACCGACTTCGGCATCGCCGCGCTGCGCGAGTCGACGAGCCTGACCGCGACCGGCGACCTGATCGGCTCGCCCGAGTACATCGCACCCGAGCGCATCCGCGGCGAGGAGGACAACGCCGCGTCCGACCTGTGGTCGCTCGGGATGATGTTGTACGTCGCGGTGGAGGGACAACATCCGCTGCGCCGGGCGACCAGCCTGGCCACGCTCGCCGCGGTGCTGACCGAGACGGTGCCGCCGCCGACCCGCGCGGGCGCGCTGGCCCCGGTCCTGGACGCGCTGTTGGTCCGCGACCCCGCGGCCCGCCCGGACGCGGCGCACCTGGACCGGCTGTTGGCCGCGGCGGCCGGTGAGCCGACCGGCCGGCCCTCGTCGCAGCACACCACGTCGGCACTGCCGGTCGCGGACGCCCTCGCCTGGCAGCCTGCCGACCTCGGCGGCGGTCGCGCGGCAGCGGGCGGAGCGGCGGACGGCGGCCCTGCCGACACCGGACCGGCCTGGTCGGGCGCGGACCGGGTCGGCGCCGAAGCGAACTCCGGTTCCCGGAAAGCGTCTTCGACCCCGCCACCACCGTCCGCCCCGCCCTCCTCGCCCTACGGCACGCCGTTCACCCCGGCCGAACCCGGCTCGCCGGACCGGCTGCGCGCGCACCGGATCCGGATCATCACCGGCTCGGCGGTCGGCACCGCCCTGGTCGGGGCCCTGGTCGCGGTGGTCCTGGTGTCCCAGTTCGACGGCTCGGATTCGGATCGGGACGCGAACGCGGCCGGCCCCGGCAAGAAGCCGGCAGCCACGAACAGCGCGAGCCCCACCCGGTCACCGAACGCGCCGGTGGACCCGGTGGACGAGACGCCGATCCGGCCGTCGGCGACGCGCACCGGCAAACCCGCCGCGGATACGGAGAACCTGCTCACCCCGACCGCCATCCGCGGCGTGATCGAGGCGATGGCCCCGACGATCGGGGGCACCAGGGTCAAGGACTTCAGCGTGCACGACAAGTTCGCGTCGGTGAAGGCACCCACAGCCGGCGACGCCCGCCTGTACGACCGGTTCTCGTACCGCGACGGCGTCACCACGAAGGACGCCGGCTCCGGAACCGACCGGGACGACAAGACCATCGACCTCACGAAGGTCAACTGGGATGCGCTCCCGGCCCTGATCGCCAAGGCCGACAAGGAACTGGGCATCACGGCGCCCAAGAACCGCTACGTCATCCTGGACATGGGGCTGACCGACCGGGTACCGGCGTTGAAGGTCTACGTGAGCGACGACTACGGAGGCGGCTATCTGCGGGCCGACCTGAACGGCAAGGTCGTCAAGATGTATCCCCGGTGAGCGACGGGAGGCCCTTCCGGAAAGTCCGGAAGGGCCTCTTTCGCACGCCCGGGAGGGCGGGCGGCCGAACGCCGGCCGGGTCCGCGAACGGTCCGGCCGGCGCAGGCGGTCGCCGGTTCAGCGGTCGTAGCAGAGCACCCGCGCCTGCCCCGCCGCCAGGTGTGCGTAGTTCTTGGTCGGGCCGACCCAGTCCTCGCCCCGGTTGACCATCCGCAGCACGACCTTGCCGTCCTTGACCGGCAGGCTCACACCCTGGATCCAGGCGCCTCGGTGCGCGGTCTGGTCGACGGTGAAGGTGGACCGGACCGGAGCGGAGCCGCTGTCGGTGTCCAACACCTGGTAGAACGCGGGCTTGCCGGCCGCGTCGCGCCAGGTCGAACCGCCGGGGACATACACCTGCACCGAGCAACTCTTGGCCTTGGCACCGGCGTTCCAGGTCCACACGGCCGCGACGCTGGGGTCGTCCTTGGTCTTGGAACCGGACATCGGGATCGCCCAGAAGTCGTCCCCGCACCCGGCCGTGCCCAGCCCGCCGCTGCCGACCTTGTACCAACCCTCCTTGCCGTCGCTGTACTCGCCCTGCACCCGGAACCCGGCGCCCGAGTTCGAGCAACCCAGGCCCGCGTAGCCGTTGTAGACCATCTGCGGGCCCTGGGCAGGCGCGATCGGCGGCTTGGCCGGGGTGCTCGCCGGGGGAACGGGCGGACGGGCCGGTGACGTTCCGCCGCCGGCGTTCGTCGCCGGGATGCCCGGGACGGATCCGCCGCCCGGAGTGCCGCCGCCGACCGCGCCACCACCACCGGCACCGCCGCCGCCGACCGCGCCCCCGCCACCCGCCGCGCCGCCGCCGGAGCCGTTGTTGTACTGCACCGAACCACCCGACCCGGTGCCCGAACCACCGACCGGCGGGTAGCCCACCGGTGCGCCGCCGGGCGGGCCCTGCGGCACGGGCGTGCCGTCCGGGCCCACCGGAACCCCCTCGACGGGGGCCGGTTCGGCGCTGCCCGGGGTACCCCAACCGGCGGGTGTGCCGGGCAGCGCGGCGTTCGCCGCGACGTGCGCGACGTCGCGACGCGAGTGCGAGGCCGCACCGGGGGCGGCCAGCAGCGGCACCAGCACGATGGCGCCGGTGGTCAGCGCCGCGGCGCCGCCGAGGGTGCCCCAGACCCGCGCGCCGGGCACCGGGCCGCGGGCGCCGGTGCCGGGCCGGCGGGCGAAGGTGGCCGCGAAGCCGTTCCGGTCGTCGGGCGAACCACCGTTGCGTGGGCGGTTGTTGGCGGACACGAGGACTCCAGGTGTTGGGGGGAGGGTGCTCACGCGGTCGCGCCTGCCAGGGACGCGGGCAGATCCGCGACCTCCAGGGCGATCAGTTGTGCCGCGTCGGGGTTGTCGAGTTCGGCGACCCGACCGGCCTGACGTTCCGTCATCTCCTGGAACGCCTGCCGGGCCGAGCGCCCGTTGCCGAAGCCGCCGCCGCGAGTCATCCCGGCGAACAGGGCGAGCAGTTCGGTGCGTGCGGCGGGGGTCAGTTCGTAGCGGTGGCGCTCCGCCTGGTGCTCGACGATGGCCACGAGCTGCTCGGCGTCGTAGTCCTCGAACAGCAGGGTCCGGGTGAACCGCGAGGCCAGACCCGGGTTGGAGGACACGAAGCGGTCCATGTCGTCGGGATAGCCCGCGGCGATCACCACGACGTCGTCGCGGTGATCCTCCATCAGCTTCACCAGCGTGGCGATCGCCTCGGAGCCGAAGTCGTTGCCGCCCGCGAGCGGCGACAACGAGTACGCCTCGTCGATGAACAACACACCGCCGATCGCCCGGTTGAACGCGGCGGCGGTCTTGGGCCCGGTGTGGCCGACGTACTCGCCGACCAGCGCACTGCGGTCGACCTCGACCAGGTGTCCGTGACCGAGCAGGCCCAGGGCCTTGAGCAGCCGGCCGTACAGCCGGGCCACCGTGGTCTTGCCGGTGCCCGGGTTGCCGGCGAAGACCAGGTGCCGGCTCAGCGGCGGCGCGGGCAACCCGGCCTCGACCCGGAGCCGGACCGTCTGCATCAGCTTGGCCATCGACGCGACATCGCGCTTGACGCCGTCCAGGCCGACCAGTTCGCCGAGTTCGGCGAGCAGGTCGGGCAGGCTCTCCTCGACCACGTCGGGCAGTTCCGGGGTGGGCGCGGCGGCGGCCGGACCCGGTGCGGCACCCGCGGCCGCGGCGGTCGCGGGCTGCGCGGCGGCGATCCCGCCGAGCGCCGGATCGCAGTCGTCGAACACCGGCGCGGCGTCCGGCTCGGTGCTCAACGCGTCGGCGCACTCGCGCACCCGGCAGCGGCGGAACAGCGGATCCGCGCCGCCGCCCACGTGCAGCGCGGCATAGCCGGCGCCGATCACGTCGCACCCGGTGAAGGTGCCGCCGGCCTGCTCGGCGACGTACAGGCCGTTCTTGCCCGGCCGTTCGATCCGCAGGCCGTGCACGTTCGGCCGGGCGCCGGTCCACACCACCAGGCCCGAGCCGGTGCAGTCCTCGATCGAGCCGCCGGCCAACTCGGCGCGCGAACCCGCGTCGAACACGATGCCCGCGGCCCCCGCCCCGGTGACCCGATTGCCGGTCAACTCGGCGACGCCCTCGCCGGTGACCTCGATCCCGGTCCGCCCGGCCGAGCGCACCGTGCACCCGGACACCCGCGATCCGGTCGGCGAACCGATCCCGATCCCGGTCGCGGTCTCCGCGACCAGGCAGCCGGAAAGTGCCGCGGAGGAGCGGCCGGTGACCGAGATCCCGGTCATCGCCGCGGCCGAGACGGTGCAGTCGGTCAGTTCGGCCCGGGCGGTGTCCGTGGTGTGCACGCCGTGTTCGGGCGTGCCCCGCACCCGGCAGTCGGCCAGCTTGAGCACGGCGGTGCCGGCCGCGTGGACCGCGCCGTAGCCGGAGTCGAGGATGCGACAGTCGGACAGGTCGGCGCCCGCGCCCTCGGTGAGCAGCACGCCGTTGGTCGCCGAGCGGCGCACCGCGCAGCCCTGCGCGACCACCCGCGCGGAGCCGTCGAGCACGATCCCGGCCGCGGCCGCGTCCAGGATCCGGCAGTCGGTCAACTCGGCCCGGGCGCTGCCGCCGAGCCGGATGCCGGCCGCCCCCGGCGCGCTGACCCGGCTCTCGCCGGCCACCGCCGAGGAGGCGTCCTCCAGGAGCAGCCCGACCCGCCCGCAGCCGTTCAGCACCGAATCGCTCAGGCGCAACATCGCCCGCCCGCGCAACCGGATCCCGGAGCCGGACGTGGCGTCCAGACGCAGCCGCGTGATGCCCACCCGGGCGCTGCCCGACACCACGATCCCGGTGCCCTCGATCGCGCTCACCTCGACATCCTCGACCCGGGCCCGCGCGTCACCGGACACATGCAGGCCCGCGAGCCGCGCGCCGCCGATGCGGGTGCCGGTGAGCAGCAGCGCCGAGGTGGTGCCGCCGGCCGTCGGCGGCGCGTCCAGGTCCGGATCTCCGCCGTCCTCCGCGTCCCGATCCGGCCCGCCGCGCACCTCGATCCGGCCGCCGGTGACCGCGCAGTCGGCCAGGATCAGACCGGCGCCCGGACCCACGCTGACCGCCGGCGCATCGGTGCCCGCGCCGTGCAGGCCCAGCCCGCGCACCACGCAGTCCGCCGCCTCGACGGTGACCGCCGGGCCCTCCGCGCTCGCGGTCACCACCACCTCGCCGCCGCCCGGTTCCGGGCACAGCGTCACCGGCCGGTCCAGCACCAGCGATTCGGTGTAGTGACCGGCCGCGATCAGCACGGTCGCACCGGGGGCGGCGGCGCGGACCGCGTCCGCGATCCGGCGATGCGTGCCCCGGCCCTTGGCGGCCACCCGGACATCCGGCGCGGTGGAGCCGGTCGCTCGACGGTCGACGCTCGACATCTGTGCGCTACGCATCCTTGTGTCGGTACCAATCCGGGTTGATTCCCGCGCGTACCTGCGGCAACAGCCACCCGTTGAACATCTTTTCGCCGATCTTGAAGCCGATGTTGAGCAGGAACTCGGTGACCCCCTGGCGGTGGAAGAACCGGCCGCCGGCGGCGTTGAGGAAACCGATGCGGGCGAGCGAGACGCTGCCGGTGCTGATCACGCCGGACAACGACGAGATCGCACCGTCCCCCAGCGCCTCCCAGCCGGAGAGCTTGTGGGTGACGCCGTCGGCGTCCTTGACGCCGAACACGCTCGCGTTGATGCTGCCGTTGACCAGACCGGCCAACAGGCCGACGCCGGCGCTGTAGCCGAAGTCGTAGGTGCCGCTGCGCCAGCGCACCGCGGTCTCGTTGCCCGCCCACTCGTTGGCCCACGTCTTGTCGTGGTTGCCCGGCCGCCGGTTCCAGTGCTTGCCGCCGTCGATGTTGCCGTAGCCGCTCTTGAAGTCGCCGAGCTTGCGGAAGCCGTCCATCCTGTTCTCGTGCACGAAGGCGCCCACGCCGCCCTTGACCACGCCGCCCACCGCCGCGTTCAGCGCGGCCTTCTGCCAGTCGGTTTCCGCCAGGGTCTTGCCCTGGGCCTTGGCGTTGATGTCGGCCACGACGATGTTCGCGGTGAACTCGATCGCGAACTCCTGGGCGAACTCCAGCGCGAGCTTCTTGACCAGGACCGACTTCCCGTAGCTCTGGTAGGCGGCCTCGGCCAGGGTGATGGCGCCGGTACCGGTGGGCGAGATGCCCGGGAGCCCGGCCAGTGCCGAACGGAACCGCGTCGCGTCGATGCCGAGGGGGCTGCCCGACCACGGCATGCGCTGACCCTCGCGGATGCGCCGTACCCAGCCGCGCACCTCGGTCACCTGGCCGCGGAAGTCGTACTCGCTGCCGATCACCCGCCACCGGTTCAGCGAGTCGTTGACGATCACCGCACCGCCGTCGGTGCGCCGGGCCAGCAGGACGCCGTTCTCGTTGTAGCGCCGCCACTGGCCGCGCCACGCGTCCGTCTCCAGGTAGTGGTTGCGCCCCTCGGGCGTGGTCTTGACCTCGCGGGTGCGAACGGTGGTGCCGTGGTCGAACTCCTTCCAGGTGGCGGTCTCCGGCGAGGCGCCCGTGTTCGGCCCGTACTCGCGCACCCGCGCCGGTGCGCCGGTGATGTGCGGCGGGGTCTCGTGGATCACCGACGTCACGCCGCCGTTCACCGTCGTGTCGCGGAAGAGCAGGTTCCTGCCGTCGAGCGGGGTCGCCTGCCAGGCACCGGCGCCGTTGTCCGCCTTCGGGTTCCACCAACTGCGTACCCGGTCGCCCTCACTCGGGACGATCGCACCGGCCCGGTTGTACTTCTGCCACGTCCAGGCGTCGGTGCCGGTGAGTCGGGACGAGTCGACGTACCGACCGCTGTCGAGCATGCGCCGCTCGCGCACCAGGTTCTTCGCCGCATCGAAGTCCCGGAACGAGTCGTCGAACGGCAGCTTGGGGTCGTCCGCGCCGCGGAAGAGCACACGCTTGCCGGACTCCTGGACCTCCCCGGCGGCGTTGACGCGTTCCCACCGCCAGGTCTGCGCGGTCGAGGAGCCGCGCGCGACGATCGTGACCGGTTCGGCGCCCTCCAGCCGCCAGGTGTCCTTGCGGCCGGCCACGTATCCGTGACTGTCGTACTCGACCCAGTCGCTGCGCGGGTCGGCCGCGTGGCCGGTGGACCCGGCAGCGGGTGGCTCCGGTGTCGTGTAGTGGCGGACGTTGCCGTTCGGGAAGCCCTCGCGCACCACCGCCCACCGGGTGGTGCCGTCCGCGCCCACCACCGGACGCAGGTCCTGCCAGATCGCCTCGCCCGGTCCGTTGTGGGGGGTCTCCAGCCGGTAGCCGACCTCGTCGCCCCGGCTCCACGGGGTCGCCCCGGCGGGGGACGAGGGGTGCGGCGTCACCGAGTCGCCGACCTTGAGCGTCGTACCGTCGGCCAACTTGGTCTGCGAGCGGGCGAAACCGCCGTCGGCCAGGATGTCGAAGGAGCTGCCGTCGTCGCCGACGAAGCGCACGCCACTGCTGTCCGGGACCAGCTGTCCGTCCGCGCCGGGGACCGACTTCTCCCACGTGAACACCTGGTAGCGGGTGTCGGAGGCGAGGAACGAGTGGGTGCCGGTGGGCTCGACCCGGTGGTTGCTCAGCCACTTGCGGGCCCACTGGGGCGGACGCTGCTCGGAGATGCGGGTCGTGGTGAACGTCGAGCCGTCCGCCTTGACCTCGTGCTTGCCGGTCTCCTTGCCCTGCGGCGAGTGCTCGTCCCAGGACGCCTTGCGGATGCCCGCGTTGTCCAGCGGGTGTTCGAGGTAGTGCCGGGCATGGTCGGTCCGGTGCATCGGACCCCACTGCTTCTGGACCACCTCCCCGGCGTGTGTGCCGGCCGCCGGCCCGTGCCGGTCGCTCCAGCCGCCGTCGCGGTGCGGGGTACGCGGACCGCTCGCCAGTTCCCGGCTCGCGCCGTCGTAGCGATGCCAGGTCCAGCCGTCGGCACCCTTGACGCCCAGCGTGTGTCCGGCCCGATCGCCGAACTTCTGGAGCGTGTCCCGGAATTCACGCACCGTGACGAAGCGCTCGTTGACGTCCGTGTAGCCGAAGCCGGACGTGTCGAACCTGCGCGAACCCCGGTCCAGTGGGACACCGTCGGTGCCCCACTCGACCCACTTGGTGCGTTGGCTGAACGCGCCGAAGCCGTTGAGGTCGGTACGCCGGAACGCGTCGAGCGTGTGCCCGTTCGGCAGCAGCCGGCGTTCGAAGACGACCGCCTTCCCCGGGGTGTTCGACTTGAGTTGGATCCGACCGTTGGCGGCGCCGTGCAGGTCCACCGTGCCGTGTTGGAAGTCGTTGGGGGTGAATCCCCGATCGGCGGTCCGACCGGGCCGGAAATCCTGGCGCCAGGTGGGTGTCGGTCCGGTGTGGTCGACGATGTACTGATGTTTGGTCAGTCGACCGTCGTCGAGCACGTTGAAGCCCTCGCGGGTGACGTTTCCGTTCACCCCGAACTCGTGGAACTCGCCGTTGCGCACGGTGTTCGGGTGCACGACCTCGACCCGGTAGCCGGTGTGCGCGCCGTTGGTGTCGGTGAGCCGGGTGAGTCGTTGCTCCGGGGGGAGCGGGGTGCCGTGCAGGTCGGTGAGGGTGTCGCCCGCCACGAACCTCGTCCCGCCGGTACCGCCCAGCGCGGTGCCGTGTTCGAAGGTGCCGGTCGTGGTGTCGTAGCGCACCGAGTGGCCGGTGGCGGGGTCGGTGACCCGGAAGCCGTTGTCGACGCTGGAAATGTGGCGATCGGTGACCCGGGTGCCGTGCACGTCGGTGAGGACCCGGTTCGTGTCGTCGCCGACCACGAAGCGCGCCTCGCCGGGGCCGCCGACGGCGATGCCGTGGTCGGCGATCGAACCATCGGCGAGATAGCGGGTGGACCGGCCACTCACCGGCTCGGTGACCCGGAAGCCGCCGCCGTCGAGCGCGGCGACCTCGACGTCGGCGACGCGGGTGCCGTGCATGTCGGTGAGGATGTGGTCGGCGTCGCCACGGGCGACGACGAAGCGCGGCTCACCCGCGCCGCCGAGCAGGGTGCCGCGTTCGAAGGCGCCGGTCGTGGTGTCGTAGCGCACCGAGTGGCCGGTGGCGGGGTCGGTGACCCGGAAGCCGTTGTCGACGCCGGTGAGGTTGCGGTCGCCGACCGGCGCGCCGTGCATGTCGGTGACGCTGCGCCCGGCGCCCTCGCCGACCACGAAACGGGCTTCGCCGGGGCCGCCGAGTGCGATGCCGTGTTCGGCGACCCAGCCGTCCGCGGTGTAGCGGGTGCTGTGGCCGCCGACCGGTTCGGTGACCCGGTAGCCGCCGCCGGTGAGCGGGGTGATCTCGACGCCGGCGACGGGGTTGCCGTGTACGTCGGTGAGCACGTGGCCGGTGTCGCCGCCGACGATGAAGCGGGGCTCGCCGAGTTCGTTCAGGGCCAACCCCCGGTCGAGCACTGTGCCGTTGCCGGCGTAGCGGACGGAGTTGCCGTTCGCGGGGTCGGTCACCCGGTAGCCGTTGTCGATCCGGGTCAGGGTCTGGTGGGTGATCGGCTTGCCGTGCACGTCGGTGAGTACCGGGGGCCGGTTGTCGCGGAACACCACGAAGTGGCCCTCGCCGGGACCACCCAGGGCGATGCCGTGTTCGGCGGCGCTTCCGTCGGCGCGGTAGCGGGTGGTCTGGCCGCTGCCGGGTTCGGTGATGCGGTAGCCGCCGCCGTTGACGGCGGTGACGTCGACACCGGTGACGGGGTTGCCGTGGATGTCGGTGAGCACATCGCCGTGAGTGATGAAGTGGGCTTCGCCGGCGCCCTGGAGGGCGATGCCGTGTTCGGCGATGCGGCCGTTGCCGGTGTAGCGGGTGGATTGGCCGCTGCCGGGTTCGGTGATGCGGTAGCCGCCGCCGTCGACGG
>NZ_JBITHP010000013.1:0-123124 GCF_044458105.1 Embleya sp. NPDC050493 | reverse complement strand
GCGGTGACGTCGACGCCGGTGACGGGGTTGCCGTGTACGTCGGTCAGGACGGGGCCGTGTTCGCCGGGGACGACGAAGTGGGCTTCGCCGGCGCCTCGGAGGGCGATGCCGTGTTCGGCGATGGTGCCGTTGCCGGTGTAGCGGGTGGATTGGCCGCTGCCGGGTTCGGTGATGCGGTAGCCGCCGCCGTCGACGGCGGTGACGTCGACGCCGGTGACGGGGTTGCCGTGTACGTCGGTCAGGACGGGGCCGTGTTCGCCGGGGACGACGAAGTGGGCTTCGCCGGCGCCCTGGAGGGCGATGCCGCGCTCGGCGATGCGGCCGTCGCCGCCGTACCGGACGGACCCGCCGCCGGCGGGATCGGTGACCCGGTAGCCGTCGGGCATCGTGGTGAGGGTGTGGTCGGTGATCGGTTTGCCGTGCGCGTTGGTCAGGACCGGAGGCCGGACGTCGCTGTGGACCACGAAGCGGGGTGCGCCGGTCCCGCCGAGCGCGATGCCCTGATCGGCGATGGTGCCGTCGGTGCGGTAGCGGATGCTGTGGCCGCCGGCGGGGTCGGTGACCCGGTAGCCGCCCCGCACCACGGTGACCTCGACGCCGGTGACGGGGTTGCCGTGCACGTCGGTGAGGAAGGGGTGGCCGGTGCCGTTGTCGACGACGAACCGGGGCTCACCCGGTGAGTGCAGGGCGAGGCCCTCGTCGACGACGGTGCCCCCGTGGTCGTACCGGATGGAGTGGCCGGTCGCGGGGTCGGTGACCCGGTAGCCGTCGTGCACCGTCGTGCGGATCGCCGCATTGTCGAGCCCGACCGAGTCGAGGCCGACATGCAGGGCGGTGATCGCGGTCGGCGGCGGGACGCTCCCGGCCACGGCCGTCGTCGGCAGCGCCGGTGACCCACCGCCGACCACGTCGTGCCCGCTCCCGCCGACCAGCCTCGGGCGCTCCAACAGGCTTTCCGCCTGTGCCCGGGCCAGGTTGCGGTCGATCCGGGCCGGGTCCATGCCCAGTTGATCCAGCCGGGTGAGTGCGTTCTCCACCTTGGTCGAGGCGTGGTCCACCGCGATCCGGGCGTCGCGCTCGAACGGAGACGGCCTGGAGGACCCGCCGGGGCGGATCTCCAGGTCGTGCAACACCTGCTGGGCCCGGCCCAGTTCGGTCCGCGCCGAGGCCAGGTCGCGCCAGGCCTCGATGCGGCCGGATCGCAGCGGATCGTCGGCCTTGCCGAACAGCGCGCCGATCCGGTCCGCGTCGCTCTTCCACAGTTGTTCCAGCTGGGCCGGGGACAGCCGGTTGGCGGGGCCGGCCAGGCCGCCGCCGGTCGTCGCCGGCGTCGGCGCGACGGCGACCGGGTTCGTGCTCGGCGCGCCGGGGCGCAACTCGGCTCCGCCGCCCGGGCCGTGCGGTGGCGCGGAGGGAAGCGCGCCCGCGTTGGCGGGCGAGTCCGGGCGCAGCGGCGCCGTCCGGCCGTGGTCCAGCAGGTTGAGCGCGTTTCCGGCGTGATCCGGGACCAACGCCGTCGGCGCCGGGCCGCCCGCGAGGGCCGACGGGGACGGTGCGGACAGGCTCGTCGGCGTACCGAACCCGGTCGGCCCGACCTCCACGTGCGGGCCGGGCACGCCGTGGCCGGGCAGCCCCGGGCCGGTCAGGCCGTGGTGGGTCGGGCCCGAGGCGGGCAGGCTCGGCGCCGGCAGGGCGTGGTTGGTCATGCCGGACGCGGGCAGGCTCGGCGCGGCCAACCCGTGGGTGCTCAGGCTCGGGGTGCCCAGGTGCGCGATGCCGGCGCCGCCGCCCGGGACGGTGCCGGTGATCGGGGACGGCAGGTTCGGCCGGTGTACGGCCCCGGTCTGGACCAGGTCGAGCGCGGACAGCGAGGTCGGGGACGGGGCGTGCGTGACGCTCGGGAGTGCCGAGGGACCGGGCAGCGCGTGTACCGCACCGGCCGTGCCGGTGGTCGGGGTGAGCCGGCCGACCGAGCCGAGCGCGTCGAGTTCCAGTCGGGAGCTTCCCGCCGGCGTCGGCAACTTGGCCCAGTCGCCGATCTGCACCATCTTCAGATCGCGCGCGCCGATGTCCAGGAGCGCGTCCATCCGGCGCACCGCGTCCGGTGCGAACTGCATCACCTCGCCGAAGGAGGTGGGGATGTGCAGGCCGCCCGGGGAGGTGACGGTCAGATTCGTCGGCAGGTCCAGGCTGTTCAGCCGAAGCTCGTTCGCGCCGAACCCGGACCAGTCGCCCGCCCGGATCTGCGCCAACTTGTCCAGCGACATCTCGGGCAGCGCGCCCACCCCGTGCAGCGGCGGTGGCGTCGGGATCTGGCTCAGGCCGCGCCCACCCGCGCCCAGCAGTGGTGAGGCGTAGCGGAACCTGCCCAGCAGGCCGCGCTCGTAGAAGCCGATCTGCAACGCGCGCTTGAGGCCGAACCGGCTGATCTCGGCCGCGTCCACCGGCAGGATCAGCCGCAGCCACTTGGTGCCGCCGAGTTCGGTCCTGAGGAACTTCCAGGTGCTGCCCGCGGCGCCCTTGACCAGGCCCGGCAGGCCGCGGAACAGGGCCGGGACCGCCTTGAAACCGTTGATCACCGCGAGGCCGCCCTTGCCGAGCGCGGAGCCGACCCAGGACGGCAGCTTGAGCGTGGCCGCGCCCACCCACAGGGCGCCCGACTTGACCCAGCCGCCCGCGAGTCGGGCGAAGTCCTTGAAGCCCGGGATGAACGCGAACGAGCGGAACGCACCCGCCTTGAAGGTGCCCTTGAGGGCGCCCCACGCGCCCTGCGCGAAGGCCTTGAGGCCCTTGTCCCAGACGAACTTCGCGCCGTCCTTGAACAGCTTCAGCAGGTTGAGGCCCTTGGTGGTCGGCGCGATCATCCCCAGTCCGGCCAGGAAAAGGTCGAGCAGCCCGGCCTTGCCGTTCGCGACATCCACCGCGGTCTTCACGAACAGGACCAGGTTGATCCCGATCGCCAGCAGCGCGAGCGGGCCGCCCAACAACAGCGCGGGCAGGATCAGGATGATCGCCAGCCAGTTGAACGCCTCCCAGAACAGGTCGCAGTCGGTCACCGGCTGCTTGATCCCGGCGGCCGCGCTGTTGACGACCTTGGCCGTGGCCTCGGCCTGGGTGCGCTGGGTGGTGCCCGCGGTGCGCGCGGTCGCCCCGAAGTGAGCGCGCTGTGGATCCTCCGGTGCCAGGTCCCGGCCGTTGCTCAACGCCGTGTCGGCGGCCCGTTGCTGAGCCTCCATCACGTCCGCGTAGGTGCGCATCGACTTGGCCGAGTTCTCGAACGCGTCGGCGATGCTCTGCACGAACTCCCGGAGCGGGCCGCTGATCTTGTCCCGCAGCGCGTCGGCGGTCTGCCCCACGAAGGCGCCCGTGCCGGTCTTGTCCAGCACCGAGTTCAACGCGTCGTCGATCTCGCGGGCGACCCGACCCAGGCTCTCCATCGAGGTGACCAGGGCACGCAGTCGGACAGGGTCGCCTGGGGTGGGATCGGTGCTCAAGCCGATCGCGTTCCAGTCGGTGGGGCGATTGCCCATGACCCGTCGTCTCCTCGTCGTGCTCGCCGGACCTCGCCGGGACCACGCCGGGACCGGCTGCCCGGTTCAATGAACCGCGCGGGTCGCCCCGGCGTGGTCACGGCGACGGATCCGGCCGGTGGGTCCGCGCTGCCCGACGGGAGCGGACGTGGTCGACTTCGCGCTGGACTACAGCACGTTGAGCGAGGCCAAGAAGGACCTGTACGACCTGGCCGAGCGGATCTCGCCCACGCTCAAGTCCAGCGACTTCGCCACCCTGGGCAAGGGCGGCTACACCGACGCCCAGGCGGTGTTCGGCGACCCGACGCTGACCGGTGCGTTCCGCAGCCTGTACCGGCTGTCCGCGGGCCCGATGACCCGCGCCGAGGACCTGCTCAAGAAGCTCGGCGACTGCTTCGGCAAGGTCGGCGACGCCTACTTCAACGCCGACGCGCAGATCACCGAGGGCATGGGGGTGATGGGCGCGACCATGGGCCTGGAGGAGTGGCGGAACAAGGTCAGCGCCTGGAAATACAAGCAGGAGCACCTGTCCGAGTGCGCCACGCCGGGCCCGGACGGCACCTTCCCGGAGTTCTGCAAGGCTCAGGACCCCGGCGACAAGCCGCCGCTCGACCAGGTGATCACCACGCCCAACGGCGGCCGGATCGAGACCCATCTGACCCTGGACGCCAACGGGAATGTGATCAAGGAGGAGACCAAGGTCACCTCCAACGGTCAGACCTACACGTCGGTCACCACCTACGACTCGGACCGGCTGAACTACAAGACCGTGTCCACCGCGGCCGACGGCAGCGTGACCACCACCGAGACGCACCTGAACAAGGACGGCGGCGGGACCCAGACGGTGGTCGACTCCGAGGGCAAGACGCACCTGTACACCCGCGTCGACGGCAAGCACGAATGGAAGGACGTCACGCCCAAGCCGCCGGAGAAGCCCGTTCCCGGTGGCGGTGGCGGTGGCGGCGGTGGTGGCCGCATCCCGCGCCGCGACTGAGCCCGCTCGACTCCCGCTGTCGTCGAGCCCCCGACTGCCTCATCCCGGCATCGGGTGATCTGCGCATCACCCGATGCCCGCATCGCGTGATCCCCGTGTCACGCGATCCGCTGCACCCGACCCCCGCAGTTCCCGACCCGGTTCGCCCACCCCTGCGGTGAGCCGCTCTCCCCAGGAGGAACCCATGCCCGATATCGCACTCGACTTCGGCCGGATCGACGAGGTCGCCGGCAAGCTCACCAAGGCTCGCGAGACGATCACGCCGATGATCAAGACCCTGCTCGGCGACGTGAACGGGCTGCTCGACAACGGCATGGTCTTCAAGGAGTCGAGCCCGGCCATGCGCGACGCGTACGCCAAGTTCGACACCAGCCTGACCGCCGCCATCGACGGCATCCAGATCTTCTCCGAGATGTTCGCCAAGATCCGCACGCAGATGCACGAGATGGACGTGGAGATGGCGAAGAACCTGAAGAAGAACTGAGCCTCCGGCACCATCGGGCAGGCCTCGGTACGAACCCGGGCCCGCCCACCACGCTTCGGGCCGCACCCCTTGGGGGTGCGGCCCGAATTCGTTTCACTCGTGGGGCGGTTCGGCGACGCCGGCTACCCGACCGACCGCAACACCGTCAGCGGCACCTGCACCGACATCGGCATGCCCCCCGGACCCGCGGTCCATCCCCGGCCGGGGACGGGCGGCGCCACACGCACCACGTTCGTCGGGAGCCGGACGCCGATCATGTCGCCCTCCTGGAGGTTCTTCGGCGCGAGCAGGATCCCGCTGCGGCTGCCGCGCCGGGCCGCGCTGAGCCAACTGCCCATCGCCACCTGGAGGGCATCGTAGGAACCCGCGTACAGCAGCGCCTGCCCGCGGTCCCGCCCGGCGACCGCCAGGTCGCGCAGGACCCGGTCGGCGGCGGGCATCCCGAGCAGTTCGGCGTCGTCGACGACCACCACGCGCGGGCCGGACAACTCCTCCAGAGCACGCTCGACGTCCTCGGCGGCGGGATCCTCCTCGGTCAGCAGGCGCACCTGGGGATGTTGCGCCAGCGCGCGCAACGGCGATTCGCGCGGGGTCAGGACGAGCAGCGAGGTGCCGCCCGCGAGCAGCGACACCGACAACGACGCGAGGGTGGTGCTGCGCCCGGTGCCGGAGGGCCCGATCACGCAGAACACCGACTTGCCGGCGAAGTCCACGCCGACCGGCTCCGCACTGTCCCCGCCGATGCCCAGCAGCCCCCACATCGGACGACGGGCCGCGGTCGGCACCTGCTCGTACGCGGCGGCGAACTCGACCACCCGCGGCAGGGTCGGGATCCGCACCGGCATGCGCTCGCGCGGCAGCCCGGCATCGCGGCGGGTCGCCTCCGCGCCGATCCGGCGCAGCGCCTCGGCCTGTTCCTGCCCGCTCGGGTCGGGCGCCAGCAGCGCGACCTGGCTCTCGGTCTGGGACAACACGTGCCAGCCGCGACCGGGCGGGATCACCGCCGGCACCTTGCGCAGCGGCATGCCGACCATCTGGTAGTCGGTGCGATCCACCTGGCGCAGCAGCAGCTTGTGGTCGTTGTGCGCGGCCAACCGTCCGCCGAGCAGCGCCCGTTCGGAGGTCGCCACGAAGTGGATGCCGGCCGCCGCGCCCTCGCGCAGCAGTCGCGTCACGTCGTCCACCAGCCGGCCGCCGTCGTGGTCGTCGAGCAGTCCCACCAGCGCGTCCCAGCCGTCGAGCAGGACCACGATGTGCGCGGGGCGCTCGGCCGCCGGGAGCATCCGGCGCAGTTCCACCAGCCCGGCGGCGTTGTGGACGCTGCACCGTTCCTGACGCTCGGTCAACTCGCGCACCAGGCGGCCCAGCAGCCGGCCCATCCGCTCCATGTCGTGCCGCGAGACCACCGCGCCGCAGTGCGGCAGGGCCTCCAACGCGGCCAACCCGCCGCCGCCCGCGTCGATTCCGTACAGGTGCACGTCGGCGCAACTCGCCGTGGCCGCCGCGGCGCCCGCGAGGGTGCGCAGCACCTGGGTGCGGCCCGAGCGGGGCGAGCCGATCACGTACAGGTGGCCGAACGTGGCCAGGTCCATCGTGGTCACCCGTTGCTCCTGGAGTTGCGGGACGTCCTCCAGCGCGTAGGGGATGGGCGGCGGGCAGGTGTCGGACGCGCCGGTGTCGGCCCGCTCCACCGTCGGCAGGTCGTCCAGCAGCACCCGCTCGGCCAGCGCCGGCAACCAAGGGCTGGGCTGCGGGGTGTAGTCCGGCAGCGTCGCGGCGGCCTCGCGCAGGGCCAGGACCAGGGCGTTGAGGTCGGTCGGGTGGGGTGCGTCCGTGGTGTCCGGCCCCTCGTCGACGGCCGGCAGCGATGCCGGGCGGCCGAGGCCCGCCAGGGTCAGTTCGGTGGCGCGCACCGACCGGGTCGGGCCGGTCACGGGGCCGTTGCCGGGGATCGGCCGCTCGGCGCCCACCCACGCGGCCTGGAACGGCACGGCCGCGTTGTGTCCGGTGCGGATCAGCGCCCGGCCCGGGGTGCCGGCCGAGATGTGCACGGCCTCGGCGGTGTCGATGATGTCCTGGCTCTCGCCGGCGTCGGTCACCCGCAGGGCGATCCGCAGGTTGGTGTTCGCGCGGATGTCGCCGGTGACCACCCCGGCCGGTCGCTGGGTGGCCAGCACCAGGTGGATGCCGAGCGAGCGACCCCGCTGGGCGATGTTGATCAGCCCCGCGACGAAGTCGGGCACCTCGCGGACCAGGGTGGCGAACTCGTCGATCACCAGAATCAGTCGAGGCAGCGGCGCCAGCGCGGGGTCGGCGGTGCGCTTGCCCCGGTACTCGGGGTGGTCCTTGGCCCCGACCTCCGCCAACAGGTGCTCGCGCCGCCGCAGTTCCGCGGCCAGCGAGTCCAGCGCCCGGGTGGCCAGGTGCTCGTCCAGGTCGGTGACCATGCCCAGGGTGTGCGGGAGTTCGGCACACTCGCTGAACGCGCTGCCGCCCTTGTAGTCGACCAGGACGAAGGTCAGCTCGTCCGGCCGGTTGGCCACCGCGAGCGCCGCCACGAAGCTCTGCAACAACTCGGACTTGCCCGAGCCGGTGGTGCCCGCGATCAGGCCGTGCGGGCCGTCGCGCACCAGGTCGATCCGCACCGGCCCGTCGTAGCCGGCTCCCAGGGTGAACGTGGTCGAGGCCGGTCGACGGGCCCAACGAGCCTGGAAATCGGCCGCTTTCGGCGGCTCGGCGTCGACCAGGTCGAGCAGCTTGACGGTCTGCGGGAGGCCACTGTCGTGTTCGGGGCTGACATCGCGCAACGGCGCCAGGGAGCGGGCCAGTTGCTCGCACCAGGAGGCGTCCACGTGGTCGGCCCGCACGTCCGCGATGTCGGGCAGGCCGGTCTGGCGCACCGTCAGATGCCGACCCGTGGCCAGCACGACGGCGGCGCACTCCTCGGGCAGCAGCCGCTCCTGCTCGTCCAGGCAGACGCTGAACACCCGAACGGCCGGGCCGTCGGTGAGCACCTGGACCATGCCGGGCACCTCGCGCAACTGCCGGGCGCCGTCCGCGATCACCAGGATGTCGGGGCCGCTGAACATGGCCTGGCCCATCGACGAGCCCATGCTGCGCCGGCGGCCCTGGATCTGCGCGACCAGTTCGGAGATCCGGTTGGCGGTGGACTCCGGGTCGGTGCCCAGCAGCACGACCGGCGCGGCCGAGCCGGACTGCGGGCGCAGATGCGGCAACCAGCGCACCCAGGCCCAGCCGGCGGCCCGATCGGGATCGGTCAACACCACCACGCGCAGGTCCCGCGGGCTGTGCAGGACGGCGGACTGGATCACCAGCCAGCGGGCCAGCGCCTGGATCGGTTCGCTGGGGCCGGCCACCCCGAGCACGCCGTGGTCGGCGATCTCGACGCCGATCGGGGTGTCCGGCAACGTCCAGCGGGCGGTGCGGTGATGCTCGTCCCGGGCCGGGTCCTCGACCTCCTTGACCGAAGGCTGATCCACCGTGCCGATCCGCAGTACCAGATGGTCGGCGTCGCGCCGGCGCCGCTCCCACAGCCGGCTGCCCGGGCCGGTCGCGATCAGCGCGACCGCGGCCGGGTCGGGGCCGACCTCGCCCCGGACGATGCGCTCGCGCCGCACGGCGGTGCGGATGTCGGTGTGCAGGACGCGCAACCGGCGCCGATACTGCACCCCGTCGAGCTGGTGCTTGAGCCGGTTGCCGCGGCGGCCGGAGATCCAGTTCGCGATCGCCATGAGCGGGCTCATGATGCAAAAGATCAGATAGAAGTACGACTGGAAGAACCCGACCATCGCCAGACCCATCACCAGCGGCGCGATCATCACCAGCAGCGGGAACGGCAACCGGTTCGGCTCCAGCGGCGGCGAGGGCAGCCGGATCTTCTCCGCGTCCAGGTGCGGGGCGATCCGGGGCGGCCGGTTGTAGTCCAGCCCGACGCCGTCGTCGGAGGGCGTGACGTCGGCGTCCGCCTCGACGGGCCCGGACAACCGCAGCAGGGACGGGCCGACGACCAGGTCGGCCTCCTGCGGCCAGGGCGTGCCCGGCGGCGCGGGGGCGCGGACCACCGGCTCCTCGGGCGGGGCGATCCGGGCGCTCTCCCGCTCCACCTTGAGGTCCGCCTCGCGCTCGTCCTCCAGGACCCGTTCCTCGTGCTTGCGCGGCAGCGCCGCGGCGGCGGTGATCGCGTCGGTGGGCGGCGGCGCGACCTCGCGGCCGTGCACCGCGCCGTCGTCGGGGACGGTGCGATGCCAGTACGCCGAGCCGTCCGGGCAGACCGTCACCCACAGGCCCCGGGCCGGAACGCCGGCGACCGGCAGCCGGATCGCGCAACCCTCGTCGGCGCCGATCTCGTGGCTGCCCGGGCCCAACGGCCAGATCCGACCGGTGTAGGGGCCGGAGACCGCGTGCACCTGGACCAGGGTCTGCGGATCGAAGGGATGCCGCGGAGCGCGCACCCGATCGGGCTCGGCGGGCGGTGCACCCAGGCCGAGGACGGTGGCTTCGCGGATACCGCAGACGGTCAACGGAGCGTGCGGATCCAACGCGGTGTCGCCGAGGTAGAGCGACTGCCCCTCGGCCGGCGCCTCGCCGTCGAGGAACGCGCCCAGCTCGGGGGCGCGGCCGTCGGGAGCGGCCTCGACGGGTGCGGTCGGTCGGCGCACGGCGGTCGCGAGGTCCGCCACGATGCTCCCGGGCGGGAGGTCCACGAGATGGTCGCGGCGCAGACCGTCCGCGGCGTCCACGGTGGTGACGGTGAGTCTCACGTTGGCGTGCTCCTGGGGGTGGGCGGGGATTTGCGGCCGGGGGTGCGGCCTGGGATGGGACACGGGAGGTTCGGCCCGGCGGATCACGACGGCGCTGCCCCACCGGGATCCGCCGGAGAGGACCCGAACGCCGGACGGGCCGATCAACGGCCCGTCCGGCGTGGGGACAGTTCACCACCGGACCCGACGGCTCGCCCGACGGGATTCCCAAAGGGTGCGGCGCCGCGCGGGATCACACGTCGACGGAGACGCCGCTCGGCTTGTCGGTGTCGGCGGGCTCGTCGAAGTCGTCGTGCGGGGCCGGCGCGGCCGGGGTCGCGCCCGGCGTCGAACCCGAGGCCGAGGCCGGTGCGTGGGTTGCTGCTCCCGGAACCGGAACCGGAACCGGATCCAGGTCCGGGTCGGCCGCCGGCGGGCCCGGGTGCGCGGCGTCCTCCGTGGACCACGGCGGCAATTGCCACACCGTCGCGGCGATCGCGCGCGGCAGCGGACGGGCGTCCACCCGCAGCGGGGTGCCGTGTACGAGCAGGGCGCCGGTCGGGGACACCGCCAACAGCCGGGCGTGGCCGCGCGGCGTACCCAGGGTCACCACCGACACCGGTGAGGCGGCGGGCACATCGGGGATGTCCGCGCACACCACGACCTGCGGATGGCGGCGGCTCGACGCGGCGGTGGTCGCCAGGGTGAACGCCTCGGCGGTACTCGGCCCGGCATGCCGCGGGTGGATGCCGTCCGCGACGGTGACCGCGCCCGCCGGCAGCCGCGCGTCGAGCTGGGCCGCGAGGGCCTGTACGGTGGCCCGCGCGCCGCGCCGCTCGCCGGACACCGCGAGCACGCGGGGGCCGGTCGACAGGTCGAGGAAGACCACCGCGTCCTCCCGGGTACCGATCGCGACCGGCAACGGGGCCGGACCGGTGCCCACTTCCAGGTCGGTGCGCGCGATCCACCACAGTCGGGGGTCGAGTTCGTCGACCGCCCACGGCTCGGCGGGCTCGGGCAGGTCCGGACCGCAGGTGACCAGGACGCCCACCACGTCGCGCTCCACCAGCGCCGCGTACGGACGCGCACCGGCCGCCACGTCGGCCGCGAGCCGCAGCGCGTTCTCGGCGTCGGCCCAGGTGTCCGGCCCGCGCAGCGCCCGTACCAGCAGTCGGCGGCGCCGCCGATACCGGCTGAGGGCGGCGACCGGCTCGGCGAACGCGGCCACCGTGAGCGCCAGTTCCCGGCGCAGCCGGCGGCGGACGAAGCGCCATCCGCCGCGCCGCATCGCGGCCCAGTGCGCGAGGGCGAAGACGAGGACGACGATCCCCGCATAGCCGAGCAGGGTGGTCAGGTCGTGTCCGGCGACCTGCATGGCGAGGTCCTCGGAGCCTGTCATCCGCTCTCCTCGATCGCGGCCGGCTCCCGACGGATGGCCGCGATCCCGTGGTAGGTACGAGACTTGACCGTTCCGCGCGGTATCCCCAGGGTGCGGGCGACGTCCGCGCCGCTGCGATCGAGCAGGTGCACCTGGGCGAGCGCCTCGCGGTGCGGCGCGGCCAGTGCGCGCAACGCCCGTACGAGCACGCAGCGATCCACGACCGTCGCGGCCGGATCGGGCACCGTCGGCAATCCGGTGAACTCGCTCGGATCGATGCCCACCGGTAGCGACCGGTTGCGCCGCCGGGCGTCCACGGCCAGGTTGCGGGCGACCCGGAACAGCCACATCCGGATCGGCCGGCCGTCCCAGTCCAGCCGATCCGCGGCCTCCCACGCTCGTAACAGCGTTTCCTGAACCACGTCTTCGACGGTGTGCAGGTCGGTGCCCAGGATTCCGCTCACATACCTGCGCAACGGCGCACTCTCCGCCATCAGCAGTTCGATCCGCCGTTCGCGCTCGTGGGTCTCACGGCCAGGCGACACGACTGGGCTCCTCGGAAGTTCGGCCGACGTCCGTTCCGCCGGTCAAGATCACGATATGGAGCCGGAAACACCCTCGGCGGGCCGGAAAATGAACAGTCGGCGATCTTCTGGCGGACCTTCGGTGACCCGAGGTCGTGCGGCCCGAACGTATCTGCGCGCGCGGCCGGTGCGTGCGCCGGGCCGGTCAGCCGATGGCCGGCGGGTGCTGCGCGTCGTAGCGCTCGCGGGCCCGGTCCACCTCGGGGATGTGCTGCTCGGCCCAGGACTTGATGGCCGACATCAGCGGCAGCAGGCTCTCGCCCAGGGGGGTCAGCGCGTAGTCGACCCGGACCGGGACGGACGGCGTGACGGTGCGGGTGACCAGGCCGTCGCGTTCGAGGTTGCGCAGGGTCTGGGTGAGCATCTTCTGGCTGACCCCGGCCACTCGGCGGGACAGGTCGCTGTAGCGCTGCGGGCCGTCGGCCAGCGCGTTGACGAGCAGGCTCACCCATTTGTCGCTGATCCCGTCCAGGAGCCGCCGGGCCGGGCAGTCGGCCATGTACGCGTCGAACGCGGAGCGGGCCTGGGCGCGGCGTTCGGCCGCGGTACGGGTCGGCATGGCTCTCCTTCGGGTGGCATACGCACTTTCGGGTACGTGCTTACCCAGGGAGAGTAACTCTTCGTAGGTTGGCGGTCGAGGGGCCGGACGAACCGGCCCGACGCAGAGCGTGGGAGTGGTGTCATGCGTGCGGTGATCGCCCGAGCCGGATCGCCCGTGGTCGAGGTCGTGGACACGCCCGACCGCGAACCGGGGCCGGGGCAGGTGCGGATCCGGGTCGCGGCGGCGGCGGTGAATCCGGTGGATTCGATGGTGCTGGAGGGTGCGCCGGTGCGATTCGGCCTGGTGCCCGCGCGCGAGGTCTTCGGCCTGGGCTGGGACGTCGCCGGCGAGGTGGCCGGCGTCGGCGCGGGAGTCACCGGGTTCGCGGTCGGCGACGCGGTGCTCGGGTTGCGTGATCGGCTGGATGTACGGACGGGTGCACAGGCCGAGTTCGTGGTGCTGGACGCGGACGCGGTCGGGCCGCTGCCGGCCGGCCTGGATGCCATCGCGGCGGCGACGATCCCGTTGAACGGGCTGACCGCGTGGCAGGGACTGGAACTGCTCGACCTCGCGGCCGGGGACACCCTGGTGGTGACCGGGGCGGCGGGTGCGGTGGGCGGCTTCACGGTCGAACTCGCGGCGGCGCGCGGGGTGCGCGTGGTGGCGGTCGCGGGTGCCGCGGACGAGGACTTCCTCCGCGGGGTCGGCGCCGAGTGGTTCGTGGCTCGCGGCCCGGAACTGGCCGACCGGATCCGGGCGATCGTGCCGGGCGGCGCGGACGCGGCGCTGGACGCGGCGATGCTCGGCCCGGACGCGCTGGACGCGGTGCGCGGGGGCGGGGCGTTCGTGGCGCTCAACGCGGGCGCGGCGCCGCCGGCCCTGCGCGGGACGCGGGTGCACCACGTCTGGGTGCGCGCGGACGGTGCCCGGGCAGCCGAACTCGCGGCGCTGGCCGACAAGGGCGGGCTGACCCTGCGGGTGGCCGGGGTGATCCCGCTCGCGGACGCGGCCGAGGCGTACGCCCCGCCGACGAAGGGCGGGCTGCGCGGGCGGTGGGTGCTGGTGCCGTGAGGGGACGGGCGCCGGGCCGGGGGGCCGGAGGCCGAGCCGAACCAGGGGCCGGCGCGGGGGGCTTCGAGGGTCGGGTCCGCGAGTTCGGTCCGTGCGGGTCGGAGCCGTGCGGGCCGGGTCCGGGGTCGAGTTCGCGTGGGTCGGGCCCGCGAGGGTGGGTCCAGGGTCGGGTCCGCGAGGGTCGGGCCGTGAGGGTGGGTCCGGGCCGGGTCCGCGAGGGCCCGATCCGTGGGCGTCGGGAGCGCGGGGCCGGCTTCGCGTGAGTCGAGTCCAGGCCGGGATCGCGCGGGCCGGGTCCGCGGGGGTCCGGCCCGCGTGGGTGGATCAGGGGGTGCGTGCGTGCGGCGGCTTGGGCGTGTGTACGTGCTCCTCCCACGGCTGCCGCGGCGGCCCGGGGTGGATCGCCTCGTCGATTTCCAGCAGGGATTCACTGTGCCGTTCGCGCTCGAACGCCTCGGCGCCGCCGCGGACCCCGAACAGCCGCTTCGCGACGATGATGTAGACGACCGCGAGGATGTTCAGGGTGAGCGTGGCCACCTTGAACGCGCTCACGTGCTCGCGCATCTCGTAGCCCTCCAGCGGCAGGAACGCCGCGGTGGCGACCACCGTGAGGTATTCCGCCCAGCGCTCGAGCAGCCACAGACCGACCGCCTCGACGATCTCGATCACCGCGTAGACGACCATCGCGACGGCGACCCAGACCAGCGTCGAGTGCTTGTAGTCGAAGGTCTTGCGGATCGAGTCGACGATCGGCGAGTGGTCCAGGTCGTAATGGAAGTGCTCGGCCACCGGCCGGAACGCGGTCAGGTCGTCCTCGAACAACCTGCGCACCGAGTCCTGCGAATTGCTGAAGCGCCAGACCGCGTAGGCCGCGAGCAGGATCAGTACGCCGCGCGCGGCCCGCTCGACGGCCAAAAAGCGCAGGATCAGCACGTCGCGCAGGGCCCGCCCGCGCATCACCGTCGGCGCGTCGCCGGCCGGGCCGCGGCCCTTGACCTCGCCGAGCACGTAGTCCCCGCAGCGCAGGCAGCGCCACGCCTCGCCGACCGGTGTGCTCGCGTGCAGTCGGTCGCGCAACGCCGGTTCGTCGGGAGCGTACGTCTCGTGTCCGCGCCGGGCGCAGGTCCGTCGATTCCAGTCCACGCGGTGAAGTTACGGCCCGTGGATCCCGTTCCGTCCGGGATTTGGCCGGGTGCGGATCAAGGATTGGTCATCGAAGCGTGAAATGACGGCCGCCGGCCCGCCCGGGGCCCGATCACGCCGGGTCGGCCCGGCTGAGCCCGGCCGAGCCGGCTGATCCGGGATGAGCCCGAACGAGCCCGGATCACGCCGGGGTACGGCCGGCCAGCACGGTGTCCAGGTGCAGCGCCCACTGTCGGACGATAGCCCGCCGGCACGCCTCGTCCTCCGTGAGCAGTTCCCTGATGCCCAGTCCGCGGGCCAGGCTCAGGGTGCCCTCGACGGCGGCCGGCACCCCGGGGCGGGACACGTCGGCGTCGAGCAGGTCGACCGCCATGTCGTACATCGCGGCGCACAGTCGCCGATCCAGCGGCACCACCCTGGCCCGCAGCGTGTCGTCCTCCACGGCGGCCACCCACAGGTTGAGTGCGGCCCGGTAGAGCGGGCCCCGGAACATCGACACGAGCGCGTCGACCACCGCCTCGGTGTGTGCGGGGCCGGGCGGGATCCGCGTGCCGTCCAGACGTATCCGGGCGAACAGGTCGCCGGCCATGTGATCGATCGCGGCGGTGAACAGGTCCTCGCGGGTGGGGAAGTGGTGCTGCACCGCGCCCCGGGAGACGCTCGCCCGCTCGGCGACCACGGTCACGGTGCCGCCGAGCCAGCCGACCTCGGCCAGCACCTCGACGGCGGTGTCCAGGAGTTTTGCTCGGGTGACGCGACTGCGGTGCTGGCGTGGTTCGCGTACGGGTGCGCTGGTCACGAAGTTCAGCCTAGGGCCTGTCCTCGGTCCCACATCGCGGTGCTCGGTGTCGTGACCGGCAACGTTCGGTGGTGCTCGGGTCGATGCTTGACAGGGGTTGCGCCGGAGGGTCGAATGTCTTTAGCGAACGTTCAGTAACCTTGCGGATCCGAGGAGACGAAGCCCCATGACCACAGCCGTCATCGTCGACGCGGTGCGGACCGCCTCCGGCAAGGGCAAGCCCGGTGGCGCGCTGTCCGGCACCCATCCGGTCGACCTGCTCGCCCACACGCTGCGTGCCCTGGTCGAGCGCAACGGTCTCGACCCGGCGCTGGTCGAGGACGTGATCGCGGGGTGTGTCTCCCAGGCCGGCGACCAGTCGCTGAACATCGCACGCAACGCGGTGCTCGCCGCCGGATTCCCGGAGAGCGTGCCGGCGACGACCGTGGATCGGCAGTGCGGATCCAGTCAGCAGGCCGCGCACTTCGCCGCGCAGGGCGTGATCGCCGGCGCGTACGACATCGTGATCGCGGGCGGCGTCGAGTCGATGAGCCGGGTGCCGATGGGCTTCGCCGCGCGCGGGGGCGACCCGTTCGGCGAACTGCTCGGCAAGCGCTACCCCGAGGGGCTGATCCCGCAGGGTTACTCGGCCGAGTTGATCGCGGCCCGCTGGAACCTGGACCGGGCGGCGCTCGACCGCTTCTCCGCCCGTTCGCACCGGCTCGCCGCACAGGCCGCCGCCGAGGGCGCGTTCGATCGGGAGATCGTGCCGATCACGCTCGCCGGCGGCGAGCACCGGGTGGACGAGACGGTGCGGCCCGCCACGACCGAGGAGGGTTTGGCCGGGCTCAAGCCCGCGTTCGTGGACGAGGGCATGGGTGCTCGCTTCCCGGAGATCGACTGGCGGATCACCCCGGGCAACTCGTCGCCGCTGACCGACGGCGCCTCCGCCGCGCTGATCATGAGCGAGGAGCGCGCGACCGCGCTCGGATTGACCCCGCGGGCCCGCTTCCACGCATTCGCGGTGACCGGCGACGACCCGCTGCTGATGCTCACCGGGATCATCCCGGCCACCCGCAAGGTGCTCGAACGGGCCGGCCTGGGCATCGACGACATCGACGCGTTCGAGGTCAACGAGGCGTTCGCGCCCGTGCCGTTGGCGTGGGCGGCGGAGGTGGGCGCCGACTTGGAGAAGGTGAACCGGCGCGGCGGTGCGATCGCGATCGGGCACCCGCTCGGCGCGTCCGGCGGGCGGCTGCTGAGCACGCTGCTGGGGGTGCTGGAGTCCACGGGTGGCCGGTACGGCCTCCAGACGATGTGCGAGGGCGGCGGGATGGCCAACGCGATGATCATCGAACGCCTCTGAGGGTTGTGCACCCGCCCACCCTGTTTTCCGCCGATCCGGACTCACCCTGTTTCCGGCCCGGCACCCCGAATTGCCGACCTCGCTTTGATCGTTTTGATCGTTACGGAGACACATAGATGCGCATCGAAGGCACCACCGCCCTGATCACCGGCGGCGCCTCGGGCCTGGGCCTGGCCACCGCCGAACTGCTCGTCGACAAGGGCGCGTCGGTCGTGCTCTTCGACCTGCCCTCGTCACAGGGCAAGGAGGCGGCCGAACGGCTCGGTGAGCGGGCCGTGTTCGTGGCCGGCGACGTCACGCGGGAGGACGAGGTACGTGCGGCGGTGGACGCGGCGGACGCGGACGGCACGCTGGCGATCACGGTCAACTGCGCGGGCGTGGCCAACGCGGCCCGTACGGTGGGGCGGCAGGGCGCCTTCCCGCTGGACCTGTTCGCGCGCGTGGTCAACGTCAACCTGATCGGTACGTTCAACGTGCTGCGGCTGGCGGCGGAGCGCATGGTCGGGCACGAGCCGGTGGACGGCGAGCGCGGGGTGATCGTCAACACCGCGTCGGTGGCGGCCTTCGACGGACAGATCGGGCAGGCCGCGTACAGCGCGTCCAAGGGCGGCATCGCGGCGATGACGCTGCCGATCGCGCGGGACCTCGCCGGTCTGGCCGTGCGGGTGATGACGATCGCGCCCGGGTTGTTCGAGACGCCGCTGCTGGGGGCGCTGCCGGAGGCCGCGCGGGCGTCGCTCGGTGCGCAGGTGCCGCATCCGAGTCGGTTGGGGCGGCCGGCGGAGTATGCGGCGTTGGTCGCGCACATCGTGGAGAACCAGATGCTCAATGGTGAGGTGATTCGGCTCGACGGCGCGATCAGGATGGCGCCGAAGTAGGCGTTGGGCACTGGGCCTTTGGCCTCAAGCGCCGGCCGGGCTGGGGACCCGGCCTCCGGCCGACGGGGCCTCAAGCGCCGGCCGGGCTGCTTGGCCTCAAGCGCCGGCCGGCTGCTTCGCCTTGAGCGTCGGTCGGTCGAGTGGTCTCAAGGGCCGGGTGGGGTGGGTTTGTGGCCGACTGTGGCCAGCGAGATGGTTATGTAGCGGTTGGCGATTTGTTGGGGGGTCAGGGGGCCCGTGGGGCGGTACCAGTTGGCCACCGCCTGGCAGCACGTGATGACGGCGCGGCCGGCGTCCACCGGGTACGGGGTGGTGAACTCGCCCAGGGCCACGCCGTCTCGTACCGCGTCGTGCATCAGGGCTTCGAGTTCGTCGCGCATGGCGATGTAGCGGGCCCGGTTGTCGGGTTCGAGGCTGCGCATCTCGCTGTCCAGGAAGGCCAGCGGCGCGCGGTTCGCCATGTACAGCACGATGCACTCGACCAACGCGGCGAATCGCGCGGTGGGCGCGTCGTCGGCCTCGGCGAGGGCACCTCGGCAGCGACCGAGTGCCGCGTTCATCGAGCCGATCAGCAACTCGACCAGCAGCGCCTGCTTGTTCTGGTAGTGGTAATACAGCGCCGGCACCGTCACGCCCACCCGGCGGGCGATGTCGCGCACGGTCGTGCCGTGATACCCGTGCTCGTCGAACGCGGCGAGCGAGGCGGCCAGGATGGGCGGCAGCAGCAGCGGGTCGTACGCGCGCCAGTCGGTGTGGCCGTCGGCGCGCAGATCCGCCGCGAGTGGCTCCGCCATGGGTCCGGCTCCTGATTCCGCACACGGGCTCCGGCCGCTCCGGGGCACATCGTCTTGGGTGTGGCTATTTCGGGTGTCGCCGTTTTTGGGTGTCGACAGTCTAACGATCGCTCGCTCGGTACCGGGGCGCGGCCGGTGCCCGGGTTGCGGCGATTTCGAACCGGCCCCGAACCCGGCCACGCGGTGCGGTACTTCGTGCCGCCGCTCAGCCGCCGATCTGCTGCAGGGTCTTGACGAGTTCGGCGAAGCCGATGCCGACCTCGTCCAGGACCCGCAGCAGGGCCGGCGGCGGGTCGCCGATCTGCCGGTTGAGCGGACCGACCCGGCCCGGGACGCTCGCCAGGTCGCCGCCGCGGAAGCGCGACTCGGGGTCGGCCGGGGGACGTATCTGGTAGCTGCGCCAGTTCCGGGCAGGCCAGTTCAGCAGCGTCAGGTCGGGCGCGTGCCAGGCCATGAAGGCCCAGCGGCGCTCGTTGCCGGCCTGGATCAGCACCGGCTCGCCGTACTGCGCCAGCCGGGTCGCGGCCACCGCCGCGATCGGGACCGGGTTGCCGAACGAGCCGGTGATCCGCCAGATCCCGTCCTCGATGCCGGCGACCCAGCCGTGTGCGGCGAACTCCTCGATGGCCTCGGCGTACGGGCCGTCCTCGGCGGGGGCGGTCGGGACCGGCTCCGGGTCGAGGTGGGACGGCACGTACAGCGGCGCCGGCGTCGGGGTCGGCGCAGGCGGCGCGGCGGGGGCGGGGGTCGGTGCCGGCGGGCGCGGCGCCGGTGTCGGTGCGGCCGGTGGCGCGGACGCGGCCTGGACCGGCCGCGGCGCGACCGCGGGAGCCGGTGCCGCGGGCCGCGGGGTGGGCGGCGCGGGTTCCGGGCGGGCGGCGAGCCGGGTGTCGCTCGGTCGCGCGGCGGCGGCCGGGCTGTACGCGAAGACCGCGGCGGAGTGGACCACGCCGCCGTCGGCCCGGGTGAAGCTGCCGCGCACGGCCGGCCCCAGGCCCGCCGCGGGCGGGAAGTCGGCGCTCGACGCGCCGCTCGGGATGACGCCCAACTCCCGCCAAGAGCCCGGTGATCCGTCGGCGGAGGTGCTCACCGTGACCGGCTCGCGGGCGGCCTCGGCCAGCACCACGTGCAGCCCCGCGCCGTCCGCCTGCGCGCCGAGCAGCACGAGTTCGGCGCCGACCGCGACGCCGCGCAGCGCGTCCAGGTCGGCGAGCGAGGTGGGCCGGCCGTCGCCGAGCGGCAAAACCGGACCGCCTGCGGTGCGCACCGCGAGGTCGAGACCGCCGCCGGCCGCCGCGGTGCCGGCGAACCCGGCCCGGGTCAGGTCGGCGTTGCCGGTCAGCGCGAACCACCGGTCGCCGATCCGCCACTGCGCGAACCGGCCGTGTACCAGCCGCTGTTCGGGCAGTACGAGCACGTCGGCGGGACGACCGCCGAGTGCGGAGCGCAGCAGCGCGCCGGTGTGGCCCGACCAGTTCTCGTGCACACCCAAGAGCACCCGCGCGGGGGCCAGTCGCGCGATCAGCTCGCGCAGCGTGTCGCCCGCCGGGTCCACGGCCGGCGCGTACACGTGCAGTTCGTCCACCGGGCCGGCCGGCACCCGGTCCAGCAGCGAGCGGTCCAGGTTGTCCAGCAGCCGCGCGTCGGGACCGGGCGTCTCGTCGGCCAGGATGTGCCGCTCGGTCAGCAGCACGGCGATCTCGCGCAGGTACTCGGCGGCCCACGGGGCCATCGCGACCCCGTCGAGTTCGGGCAGCTTGTCCAGCCAGTCGGCCACGTCGGCCAGCAGCGCGTTGGACGCGTCGTCCTCGGTCTCCACCACCGTCCACAGCCGGTCGTCGCCCGCCCAGCCGGGCAGCGCCGGGGTGCCGCCGCCGATCGCGATTCGGCACGCGTGCTCGCCGAGCAGCACGACCAGCTTGGCGCGCAGGCCACCGGGACACACGGTGGGCGCATAGAGGTAGTCACGGCCGGCGCCGCGCACCTCGTGCGGGTGGTGCGCCTCCTGCGCGGCGTCCCCGAAGATCGCGACGCGGGCGGAGAGGCCACGGGCGAGCGGGACCGCGACGCGCTCCAGGAAGGGCAGATCGACGTTCAGGCCGAGGAACAGGGCCTCGTGCAGGGCGGCGCCGTCGGTGCGCTCGTGCCATTCCCGCAGGAGCGTGACGGGGGATGCGGATCGGGTGTGCTGCGACGCGGTCATATGTCGATGTCCAAGGTCGTTCGTCCCGAGGGGATGGCGTGCGGGTGCGGCTCGCGGATGCGGTCGGAGGAGCCCTCGACACGCTTCCGATGGTAGGCCCGGTCGCGAGTCGGAGGAGAAAGGCCGATCACCGCACGGGCGCGCCTCGGATCGGCGCCGGTCGGCGTGCGGGCCGCGCGGGTCATCCGAAACCACCTTCCTCGTCGCGAGGATCATCGCAGGAGTCGGCGGTGGCGATGGCAGAGGTCCCACGTCGTGGGCACCATCCGGGAGCGGAGCGCCCCCGCATTCTCGTCGCGACCCGGCTGCCTGAGATATTAGTCCCATGCGGCATGGGAGTGTCCGGCCGCGTCGGAGTCGATACGCAGGTCACCGGGTTCCGTGAACCGGTCGCGGCACCGGCTTGCCGATCTTCGCCGATCCTCGTCGCCGACACCGATCGCGGCCGGGATCCGAGGAGAATCCGGACATGACGCCGACCTCGACTGCGCGTACCAAGAGCCGGACCGCCCTCGCCCGGGAGACGATCCGCGGCCGCATCCTGCGCCTGGAGATGTTGCCCGGGACGGTGTTCAGCGAAGGGGATCTGGCGACCGCTCTGGACATGGGCAAGACGCCGGTGCGCGAGGCGCTCAACCTGCTCACCCACGAGGGCCTGGTCGCGGTCGCGCCGCATTCGGGCTACCTGGTCATGCCGGTCACCCTGCGCGACATCCGGGAACTGCTCGAACTGCGCCTGACGATCGAGACGTTGGCGGCCCGACTGGCGGCCGGCCGGCGCGATGCGGAGGGGCTGCGCGGGTTGGACGAGGCGGCCCGGGCGTGGCGGCGCACGGCGCTGGGCGGGGCCTCGACGGCGGATCGGGCGTCCGGGTCGGGTCCCGGGGCGAGCGTCGGCTCGGGGCGCGGGCCGGATGTCGGGTCGACGCTCGGACCCGCCGTGGGTGGCGGAGTACGTGCGCGAGCCCGAGTCGCGTCGGTGCCGCTCGGGTGGCTCGGCTTCGGCGCCGCGCTCGCCGAGCGGGCCGGCAACGGGCGGGCCGCCGAGATCGAGGAGTACGTGCTGCGCCACCAACTGCGCCACCTGTGCCTGGCCGTCGTACTCGGCGAGCCGACCTGGCCGGCGCCCGACCACGGGCCGCTGAGCGCGGCACTGGCGGCGGGCGACCAGGAGGCCGCGGCCGCCGCCGTCGAGCACGGCATCCGGGCGCTGGGCACGGCCGTGTTCGGCGCGCTGGTGCCGCCGGTCGCCGCGCACCTGGGCCGCACGGTCGGCGCCGAATGTGCCCCCGAACTGCCGGCCGACCTGCTCGACCTGGACCTGGGCACACTGCTCCGCACGGGCGCGAGCTGAGCCGGCGCCCCGACGGCGGCGTCGGTCGAGTCCGGGCCCGGGTGCGACCGAGCCCGCGTCCGGACGGGGGCGTGGGCCGAGTTCGCTCAGGCCCCGAGCGCGGACCGAGACCGTGCCCCGACGGCGGCGCCGGCCGAGTTCGTTCAGGGCACGGGCGCGAGCGGCGCCCGTGCCCGACACCGGCGCCGGCCGGGTTCGGTCAGGGCCCGGGCGTGGGTCCTGCGATGTTCACGTCCAGGAGGGCGTCGCTGGACAGGAGTGCGTCCAGCACCCGCTCGCGGCATCCGGTGAGCCGGGTGTGTACCGCGTGCCGGGCCGCGTTCGGGTCGCCGGCTGCGAGGGCGTCCAGCAACGGCGCGTCGTCGCCTGCGATCGAGCGCAGGTGCGGCCCGCCGGCGGCCACGCACAGTCGGAGCAGCCGGTGGTGTGCGTGCAGCGTTCCGCCCAGGGCGCGGCGCAGGTGCCGATTGCCCGCCAGCTCGCCGAGCAGCAGATGCAACCGGGTGTACCGGTCCAGCCACGCGTCCGGGTCTTCGACCGGTCGCGCGTCCCGCACCCACGCGCCCTCGCGGGCCACCTGCGCGACGACCTCGGCCGGCCGCCGGGCCACCGCGGCCGCCGCGTCCTGCTCCAGCGCCCGATGCAGGTCGAACAGTTCGCGCGCGGAGCGCAGGGTGACCCGGGAGACCCGGTATCCGCTGCGCGGAAGCACCTCGACGAAGCCGTCCTCGGCGAGCAGGGCGAGCGCCTCGTGCACGGGCGTCTTGCTCATGCCCAGTTCGCCGGCCACCGCCTTCTCGGTGAATCGGGCGCCGGGCGCGAGTTCCAGGTGCAGCACCCGACGCCGGACCTCCCGGTACGCCGAGCCGGTCAGCGACCCGGGCCGACCCTCACCGCCGGTGCGGTAGTAGCCGGGCGGACTCGCATTCGCCATGACACTCCTCTCACTGCTCACCGGCCGGTCGCATCCCGGCGCGCGTCGATTCGGTCCGGTGCGCGGGTCGACCCCGGTGCGGCGGGTCGGCCCGGGCCGGTCAGTAGAAGTGCCGCAGCTCCGGCCACAGGCGCGACCAGGGCTTCGCCGTGCCCGCGCACAGTTCGACCACCGCGTGCTGTTCCTCGTTGTCGACGCCCTCCCCGTTGTCCACCCGGGTGACCAGCCGGCAGTCGACGAAGGCCCGGTATCCGGCCGTCACTTCACCTTCGCGGACGATCACCACCGGACCGTCGGCGCGATCCGGCGGCGGACCCCAGTCGGCGAAGGACATGTGGCCCGAGTACGGCTTGGGCAGCCCTCGGGCGGGGCCGTACCGGTCGAGCGCGCCGGCCTCGCCGTAGTTGCCCGCGAACAGCACCGCCCGGTCGCGCTGTTCGGGCGGGATGCGCGCCCAGGCCACCGCCGCCGCGTCGGCCAGTTCGGGCCAGCCGATCTGCTCGCCCTGCTCCGGGTTGATCCCGTTCACCGCGTTCACCCGATCGGCCGGCAGCAGCGGCAGCGAGATCACCGCGCTGGTGACCGTGGCGACCAAGAGCATCGAGCCGACCGGCACCCGCCGAGCGGGTCGGGACGCGGCCCAGCGCACGGTCGGCTCGCAACCGGCCGCGACCAGCACCAAAAGCAGCGGCAGTGCGTAGTACGACTTGCCGCCCGAGCCGATCACCAGGACGCACAGGACCAGGTATCCGGGCAGTATCGCGCGAGCCCAGCGAAGCTCCGCCGAACGCCACAACCGCACCCCGCCGGCCACCCAGATCGGCACGAACAGCGGTGACAGGTAGGCGATTTGCAGGGGGACGAACATGATCCGGTTCTCGGCGCCGTCGTCCGTACTGATCCCGCCGGCGACGGTGAACTGCGGCCAGCCGTGGCCGGCCTGCCAGATCAGGCCGGGTGCGCTGAGCAGTACCGCGATCGCGATGCCCGCACCGAACAGGCGACCGCGCAGCACCTCGCGCGGGCCGACGGCGAGCAGACCGGCGAGCAGGGCCACCACGAGATAGCCGACCAGGTACTTGTTCAGCATCGCGCCGCCGACGGCCGCTCCCACCGCGAGCCACCAACGCCCGTCGCCGGTGCGCAGCAGGCGCAGCAGGAACCACGCCACCATGAGCCAGGCGAGGATGTCCAACGTCGCGGTGGACCACAGGTGGCCGACGCCCAGCACGATCCCGGACGTGGCCGCGCAGGCCGCGGCGAGCAACTGGCCCGCCCGGCCGGTACCGAACTCGCGTGCTATCAGCGTGACGACCAGGACCGTCGCCGCGCACGCGAGCGCGGCGAAGATCCGTAGATCCTGCGGCTCGTCCCCGAACAACTCGCCGGACGCGCGGGCGAGCAGCGGCGTGAGCGGGGGCTGGTCCACGTAGCCCCACGCGAGATGCCGACCGGCCACCACGAAGTACAACTCGTCGCGATGGAAGCCATAGCGCGCGGACAGCGCCGCCTGCACCGCGAAGACCGCGATCACGATCAGCGCGATCGGCCGCTTCGCGAGCGGCGGCAGGGCGGGCGGTACCGGTGCGGGCAGCAGTGGTTCGGTCGACGTGCGTTTCTCCACACGGCTCATTACGTCATGGTGCCGGATCCGGGGTCGGTACGGCAGAGACTCGCGTGCAGGTCCGGACAACGAGTCGGGATCGAATTCCGGAGTCCGCGACTTCGATGTCGGCGACCCCGGGATGTCCGTTTCCCGACGCGATGACCGAATCGGCCGCACACTGTTTCCCGCTGCTCTGCCCGCTGCCCACGATCGTGCTGCCGGTCCGGCGGACGAAACCTGTCCGGCCATGGGGGACGTGCCCTCTTCATACGGGTAACGTCGCGGTGCGAAGCCCGGCCGCTCCGCACCGCCACTCCATCCCGTATCCCGCATGTGGCATTCCGCATGCCGCATCCCGCCCGAGGAGACCACGACATGTCCAAGACCCCCGAGGTCGGCGCCCCGGCACCGGACTTCACCCTCGACGCGGTACACCTGAGCGACGGCGAGGTCCGCCGGGAATCGCTGACCCTGTCCGCACAGCGCGGTCGTCCGGTCGTGCTGGCCTTCTACCCGGGCGACGACACGGCGGTGTGCACCAAGCAACTGTGCTCGTACTCCTCGGGCTTCGAACAGTTCACCGACCTCGACGCCACCGTCTGGGGAATCAGCCCGCAAGACTTGGACAGCCACGAGAAGTTCGCCCGCAAGCACTCCCTGCGCATGCCGCTGCTCGCCGACACCGACCACAAGGTGGTCGAGTCCTACGGCATCGGCCTGGGCAGCAACGCGCTGCGCCGTGCCGTCTTCATCATCGACGCCGACGGCATCCTGCGCTGGAAGCACGTAGCCCTCGTCGGCCTCACCTATCGCGGCGTGGACACCCTGACGGCCCAACTGAAACTGCTCCGCGGCTGAGCGGCGGTGCCCGGACCGAAGGTTCAGAAGTTCAGGGGTTGGAGGAAGGTGGGGGCGCCTTCGGGTGGGCCGCCACTGATCAGGGCGACTCCGGTGGGGCCGATGTGGACCGGGCCACCGGAGTCGCCGGCGGCGCCGGACTGGGTGCTGCGGACCAGGCCGGTGACCGCGCCCTCGGGGTAGTTGACGGTGACGTCGGTCGCGTCGACGGTGCCGCACCGGGTGCCACTGGCGGCACCGGTGCCGCAGACCCGGTCACGGAGCCGGGGCACGGCGAAGCCGGTGATCGCGGTGGTGGAGTCGCCGTCGACGATGTCGGCCGTCGGAGTCAGGCCCTCGGCCGCGGGGATGACCGCCCAGTCGCCGCCGGGGAAGCGGTACTGGTCGACGTTGCCTACGAGGGCGCCGGTGCGGTCGTACCAGGTGGGGGCGTCCCGGGCGCAATGGCCCGCCGTACCGGTCGCGTTCGGGCGGTAGCCGTTGAAGCCGGCGGTGCAGATGAAGACCGTGCCGGTGAGCCCGCTGTAGATCGTGCTGCCGCCGTGGAACCCGGTCGCGGCGCGGGAGTTCGGGCCGGCCGCCGGTCCTCGGGCCACCCGCGGTCGGATCGGCGCGGGGAGTTCGAGCACCTCGACCGACGCGGGCAACATCCGGGCGGTGCGCAGGAAGGCCGAGGTGGCCGGGTCGGCGGCGCCGCGCAGCTTGGCGATCGTGAGCGTGCAGCGCTGATGGTCGACGTACCAGTACTGGTTGTCGCCGGCTCGGCCGTCCAGGGCCAGCCCGTCCAACCGGTGCCGCAGCGTGAGCAGTTGGTCCAGCCGGTCGACCAGGCAGCCGACGGCGGGCGGATCGGCCGTGGCCGGGCCGACCTGCGTGGTCAGGACGAGCGCGGACGCTGCGGCCATCGACAACATCGAACGCGTCATGGTGGTCCGCTTCATGCCGGACACCGTAGGGACCGGCACCGGGCGCGCGGCGGTCAACCGCACCGCGCTCACCCGAACGAGCGGCGGGATCCCCCGCCCGGGTACCGCACGTTCGCGGCCCGGGCGTGACGTGTGCCACCCGGGCGGATGGCGCCCCGTACCGCCTTGCGCAACTCTGGGAAGGTAAGGCTAACCTAAGCACGACCCCGGGGGTCGTGCCGAGCCCCGGCCCCCGTCCTTACTCGTGCCCGGAGCCCCACATGCCCTCATCTCATCGCCCGCTCGCGACCGCCCGACGGCGCGCGGTTCGGCTGCTCGCCGTGGCGGGGGCGGCCGGTCTGCTGCTCACCGGATGCGGTTCCGACTCCGACTCCAAGTCGGAGACCAAGCCCGCCGCGAGCCAGGGCGGCGGGGCGCCGGCCGCCGGCGACTCGGCCGGCGGCACCCGCACGGTCAAGGACGCGACCGGTACCGCGGTCCAGGTGCCGGCGAGCCCCAAGCGCATCGTGGTGCTCACCCAGGAGGACCTGGACGCGGTGCTCGCGCTCGGCGTCAAGCCGGTCGGCATCACCAACGGCCAGGGCCTGGACAAGCCGCCCGCCTACCTGGCCGACAAGGTCAAGGGCATAGAGGTGGTCGGGAACCTGCTCCAGCCGGTGATGGACAAGGTGATCGCGGCCAAGCCGGACCTGATCCTGGCCGGCGACATGCAGGACGAGCAGGTGCTCAAGCAGCTGCGCAAGATCACGCCGGCGACGCTGGTCACGATGGCCCCCACGGACGACTGGAAGTTGTCCTTCCGCGGTATCGGCAACGCGGTCAACAAGCTGGACCAGGCGAACAAGGTGATCACCGACTACGAGGCCAAGGCCAAGAAGACCGGCGAGGACCTGACCGCGAACAAGGGCGCCGCGGTGAGCATCGTGCGCTGGAACCCGAATGGCCCGAGCTGGATGGAGAAGCGCCAGTTCGCCAGTGGTGTCGCCCTCGACATGGGGCTGACCCGGCCCAAGGCGCAGGACAAGGACGGCAACGCGCACACTCCCGCGCTGAGCCTGGAGAAGATCGCCGAGATCGACGGCGACTGGCTGTTCCTGGGCACGCTCACCGCGGACGGCGCGAGCGCGCTCAAGGAGGTCCAGGAGAAGCCGGCGTACAAGGAGTTGAACGCGGTCAAGAAGAACCACGTGGTCACCGTGGACGGTTCGGTGTGGTCCACCCGAGGCGGTCCGCTGGCCGCCGACGTGGTGCTCGGTGACATCTCCAAGGCACTGTCCGCCACCTCCTGACCCGCCGTCGACGGCAGCGACCGGCCCCGGGACGCGACACGCGCTCCGGGGCCGGGTCCGTTCGTCTTCGTCTTCGCGCAGAAAGTCGAGCATCATGGACACCCCGATACTGAACGCGCTGACCGAGGCGGTCGCCGCCGGACGAGCCGATGCCGGCGCCGAGTTCTGGGCCCGGGTCGAGGCGGTCGGTGCTCCGCTGGTCGAGCCGGACCCGGCCGATCCCGGGCAGCGCCTGGTCACCTTCGTGTGGCGGGACGATCCGGCCGCACCCGCCGGGGACGTGCTCGCGCTGCTGCACACGTTCACCGATCGGGACCGGCACGCGGGCGACCTGACGCCGCATCTGATGCGCCGCGTGCCCGGGACGGATGTGTGGGCGCTCACCCATCGGTTGCCCGCCGACCTGCGTGCGTCGTACCAGTTCTTCGTCGGCGCCGGTCCGCGCGGGCGGATCCTGCGCACCGATCGTGCCGCCTGGCTGGGCGTATTGGACGGCGCGGTGCCCGACCCGTACAACCACGCGCCCACGCTGGCCGCGCGGGACGGTCGCAACCCGTCGTCGGTGCTCGCGCTGCCCGACGCGCCCGAGCAGCCGTGGGTGCGCCGACGGCCGGGCGTGCCGCGCGGATCGCGGCTGGACACCACCGTGGACGGACGCCGGGTCAGCGTGCTGGTGCCCGCCGGCGACCGGCGGGAGCCCTACCGGGTGGCGGTGTTGCTGGACGGCGAGGTTTGGGGTTCGGTACTCGACATCGGCGACACGCTGGACAACCTGCATGCCGAGGGCCGCATCCCGCCCACCGTCGCACTGCTCGTGGACACCATGGGTCGGGATCGCCGGATCGCCGATCTCACCTGCAACGAGGCGTTCGTGGACTGGCTGGCGGACGTGCTGTTGCCATGGGCGGGTCGGCAGTACGGGATCGCCGGGGATCCCGCGCACACCGTGGTCGTCGGGCAGAGCGCGGGCGGTCTGACCGCCGCGTTCGCGGCCCTGCGTCGACCGGACCGGTTCGGCAACGTGTTGTCCCAGTCCGGGTCGTTCTGGTGGCCCGACCCGGACGAGAGCAACGACGGACCGGAGTGGCTGACCCGGCGGTTCGCCGCGACCGAACGGTTGCCGATCCGCTTCCACGTCGAGGTGGGGCTGCTGGAGTGGATGCTGATTGCCGAGAACCGGCGCCTGCGCGATGTCCTGCTCGAACGCGGATACCCACTCACCTACACCGAGTTCGACGGCGGCCACGACTACGCCTGCTGGCGCGGCGGGCTCGCCGTCGGACTCGTCGGGCTGTTGTCAGCCTCGGCCGGGGACTGAGGCACCGGCCGCATCCGTGCGGTCCGGTTCGACGGCGTCGTCGTCCTCGAACGGTGGGGGAGCGGGCGCCTCGCGCGGGAGTCGCAGTGCGAACACCGCACCGAGCGCCACCAGTGCGGCCGTGACCCAGATCGCCGCGCGGTACGGCCCCGGCGCGCTCGCGTCGTGGCCCGAGCCACCACCCGCCTCGATCACCGCGGCACCGGCCGCGATCCCCAGCGACCCGCCGAGCGTGCGCACTATGGTGAACAGGGCCATCGCGTGGCCCATGTCCGGTGGTTCGATCTCAGCGAATCCGGCGATCTGCACGGTCAGCACCGCGGTACCGAGCACGAGCCCGACACAGAACATCAACACCCGTACCGCCCACGCGTTGTCGGCGACCCCGGGCAGGGCGAGCGCGCCGAACACCAGCGCGGCCGAGAGCAACGCGGGCGTGGCCAGTCGCCGCGGGCCGAGGCGGGGCAACAACCGGTCGACCACCTGTGAGGCGAACATCAGGCCGACCGCCTCGGGGAAGACCCCCAGGCCGGCGTCCAACGCGGAAGCGCCGAGCGCCGCCTGATACAGCAGCGGGAAGACGAACAGCACACCCATCAGCCCGGCCGAGGTGACCAGGGCCAGTGCGGTCGCCGCACCGAAGGCTCGGTCGGTCAGCAACCGCAGGCGCAAGAGTGGTTCGGTGACGCGGAGTTGGTGTGCGATCGCGACGCCCAGCAGGACGAGGCCGAGGATCCCGGAGACCGCGATGGCGGGCGTGCTCCAGCCCTGCGACGGCCCGAAGCCGAGTGCGTAGGTGAGCAGTCCGAGGGTCGGTGTGGTGAGCCGGAAGCCGGTCCGGTCGAACGGCCCGACCACGCCCGCCCGGTGCTCGCGCAGTCCGAACAGGCCGAGCAGCACGGCGGCCGTGCCGATCGGCACGTTCACCAGGAACAGCCAGTGCCAGGACAGGTGTTCGGTGAGGAACCCGCCCAGCGGCGGGCCCAACGCGGGCATCAGCGCGGTCGGCACGATCAGCCACTTGGCCAGCCGCATGCGCTCGTGCGGGGCGAACGCGGTGAACAGGATGGTCATCCCGACCGGGGTCGACAGCCCGCCTGCCAGACCCTGTACGACGCGCGCCAGGACCAGCGAGGCCAGGTTCTGCGACAGCCCGCAGGCGGCCGAGGCAGCGGTGAACACGGCGAGCGAACCGAGGAAGACGCGCTTGGTGCCGAATCGATCACCCAACCGCCCGGCGACGGGCAGCGCGGCCACCAGCGCGACCAGGAACGCGATCTCGACCGTGTTCGCCGCCACCGCGGGCCGATCGAAGTCCTCCGCGATGGTCAGCAGCGCCGGATTGACGATCGTCGAATCCAGGCCGTTCATGCACATCGCGGCCGTGTAGACGACGATCACGATCCACCCGGAGGCGCGTTTCGCGGTCGCCGGAGCAGGTCCCGGGTGTTCCGCGGTCACCGCGCGGCCGGGCTCAGGTCGGTCCAGTGCTCGGTGATCCACTCCAGCGCCGCCGAGCGCGCACACGGCCCGTGCACCCCGGTCCAGCCGTCCGGCACGGCGGCGAAGTCGGGCCACAGGGAGTGTTGCCCGAGGTCGTTCACCAGGACCAGGAACTCGCCCGTGTCGTCGTCGAACGGGTTCGTCGGGGTCTCGTGGTCACGAGAGGTCATGGGAGGGGCTCTCCAACTCGGTGAGGCGGTCCCGGACCACGCGCGCGATCCGCGCGATCGGGCCGGGCAGGGTCATGTCCTTGTGCGAGCAGGCCACGTTCGTGGTGTCGATCCGACCGCTTACGTACGGGGCCCAGGTGTCGGGGGTGAGGGTCTCGTCGATGGTGTCGACGGTGGCCCGGAAGAACAGCACGTCGCCGCGGAACACCCGGTGATCGAAGGCGCGGACGAGGTGGTTGGTGTTCAGGTAGATGTCGTTGAGCGCCTCGATCGTGGCTTCGTCCAGACCGGCCAGCGGGCTGCCCTCGCGGCGCAACACCGCGATCACCTCGGCGAGTTCGAACGGGGCGCCGGCCAGGCTCTCCGGTCCGTAGCCGCCCATGGTGAGCAGCGCCTCCAGCGCCTCGGCGAGATCGGGCACCGGCAACTCCCGAAAACCCTCGGCCGGATACGCGTCCAGGATCGCGAGCAACTCCACCTCGTGTCCCAGGTCCTGGAGCCGGGTCGCCATCGCGTGCGCGATGATCCCCCCGGTCGACCAGCCGAGCAGCCGGTACGGACCCTCCCCATGCACCTCGCGCAGCCGGTCGACATAGTGCGCGGCCAACTCCTCCAGCGTGCCCGGCAGCGGCTCGCCGGCGGTCGCCGGGCCGACGCCCTGGGCCTGGAGGCCGTACAGCGGCAGCTCCGCCGGCAGGTTCCGGATCAGGCCCGCGTAGCACCAGGAGAGCCCGCCGGCCGGATGCACGCAGAACAGCGGCGCCCGGTCCGTGGGACCGGCCGGGCGCAGCGGAAGCAGCACGTCCAGCGCGTCGGTGCGATCCGTCGCCTCCAGCGCGGCGTCCAGGCCGGCGGCGGTGGGGGCCTGGAAGATCGTGCCGATGCCCACGTCCGCGCCCAGTGCGGACTTGATCCGCCCGGCCAGCCGGACCGCGAGCAGCGAATGGCCGCCCAGGTCGAAGAAGTTGTCGTGCACGCCGACCGTGGGCACGCCGAGCACGTCGGCGAACAGCGCGCACAGCTGCTCCTCGCGTGGTCCGCGCGGGGCACGACCCGCGGTGGCCGGGGCGGTGTGCTCCGGCCGCGGCAGCGCCTTGCGGTCCAGTTTGCCGTTCGCGGTCAGCGGCAGCCGATCGACCACGACCACGGCCGACGGAACCATGTGCGTGGGCAGGGTCCCGGCGGCGTGTTCGCGCAGTGCGGATCCGTCCGCGAGCGAACCGGCGACCACATAGCCCACCAGTCGCTTGTCCCCGGGAGTGTCCTCGCGCAACACCACGGCCGTGTCCGAGACCTCCGGATGCGCGGCCAATACCGCCTCGATCTCCCCGAGTTCGACCCGGAAGCCGCGAATCTTGACCTGTTGGTCGGCTCGGCCGAGGTAGTCCAGGGTGCCGTCCGCGCGGCGCCGCGCCAGGTCGCCGGAGCGGTACATCCGGGCCCCGCGCTCGCCGAACCGGGCCGCGTGCGGATCGGCCACGAATCGGCCCGCGGTCAGCGCATGCCGACCCAGGTAGCCGCGCGCCAAGCCCTCGCCGGCGACGTACATCTCACCGGTCACCCCCGGTGGGACCGGTTGCAGCCGATGGTCCAGGACGTACACGCGCAGGTCCGGGATGTTCACCCCGATCGTGCTCGCCGCCCCGGCGGCGGCCGACGCGCGGTCCAGCGGGTGGTAGGTGACGTGCACCGTGGTCTCGGTGATGCCGTACATGTTCACCAGGCGCGGCGCGTCGTCGGCGTGCCGCTCGTACCAGTCGGCGAGCCGCGCCGGTTCCAGCGCCTCGCCGCCGAACACCACATACCGCAGCGCCAGTTCGCGCCCGGGGCGATCCCGGTCGGCGGCCACCAACTGGTGGAACGCGGACGGGGTCTGGTTGAGCACGGTGACCCGCTCGCGGGCGAGCAGGTCGAGGAACTCGGCCGGATCGCGGCTGACCAGGTGCGGTACCACGACCAGCCGGCCGCCGAACAGCAGCGCGCCCCAGAGTTCCCAGACCGAGAAGTCGAACGCGTAGGAGTGGAAGAGGGTCCACACGTCGTCCGGACCGAAGCCGAACCAGTGGTCGGTCGCGGTGAACAGCCGGGCCACGTTGTGGTGGGTGACCGGCACACCCTTGGGCCGACCGGTCGATCCGGAGGTGTAGATGACATAGACCGGATCGCTCGCCCGCAGCGGGCGCTTGCGCTGGTGCTGCCCCAGGTCGGAACTCGGGTAGGCGTCCGCGTCCCGGCCGTCCACCGCGATCCGGGGCAGGTCGTGTGCGGGCAACCGGAGTGCGGTCGCCGAGTCGGTGAGCAGGAGCACCGGCGCGGCGTCGTCGAGCATGTAGGCGAGCCGATCGGCCGGGTAGTCCGGGTCGAGCGGCAGGTAGGCGGCGCCCGCCTTGGCGACCGCGAGCAGGGCCACGACCAGTTCGGGCGAACGCGGCAGGGCGAGCGCGACGATGTCGCCGGGACCGATGTCCCGGGCGACCAGCAGCCGGGCCAGGCGGTTGGCGCGCGCGGACAGCTCCGCGTGACTCAGCGACAGGCCCGCACAGCTGACCGCGATGCGCTCGGGGTGGGTACGCGCGGCCTGTTCGTAGCGGGCAACCAGGGTGGCCGACGCGGTCGCGGTCGCGGTGGGTCCGACGTTCCACTCGACGAGCGCGCGGTGCCGCTCGGGTTCGTCGAGCAGCGGCAGTGTGTCGATCGGCGCGTCCGGGTCGGCGACGGCGGCGGCCAGCAGCGCGGCGAGCCGACGGGACAATCCGAGCACGGTGGCCCGGTCGAACAGGTCGGTGCGGAACTCGACGAACCCACCGACGCCGCGCCCGGGTTGCTCGCCCACGTTCAGGGTGAGGTCGAACTTGGCCGTCCCGGACGGCACGGCGGTCATCCGCGCGGTCAGCGGACCGAGCGCGAACTCGGTGTCGGGCAAAGACTGCCACGCGATCAGCACCTGGAACAGCGGGTGCCGGCCCAGCGAGCGCGGCGGGTTGAGTTCGTCCACGACCCGGTCGAACGGCACGTCGGCGTGGTCGTATCCGGCCAGGGTGGCGGTGCGCACCCGGTCCAGCAGGGTGCGGAAGCTCGGCGCACCGGAGGTGTCGGCGCGCAGCACCAGGGTGTTCACGAAGAACCCGACCAGGTCGGCGGTGGCATCGTCGTCGCGGCCCGCGACCGGGACGCCCAGCGGGATGTCGGTGCCGCAGCCGTGCCGGGTGAGCAGCGCGGCCAACGCGGCCTGGACGGTCATGAACACGCTGGTGCCGGTCGAGCGGGCCAGCTCGGCCAGGCCCGCGGCCGCGGTGGCATCCAGGTGGAACGGCACGGTGTCGCCCGCGTAGGAGGCGACCTGGGGGCGTGGCCGGTCGGTGGGCAGGTCCAGTTCGTCCGGCAGGCCGGCGAGGGTGCGCTTCCAGAAGTCGAGTTGCCGGGCGGCCAGGGGAGTGGGCGCCGCGGCGGTGCCGAGCAGGCGGGCCTGCCACGCGACGTGGTCCGGGTAGCGCACCGGCAGCGGGGTGAACTCCGGTTCGCGACCGGCGACCCGGGCCGCATAGGCGGTGGCCAGGTCGCGCGCGAGCGGCGTGGTGGACGCGCCGTCGCCGGCTATGTGGTGCAGCAGCAGGACCAGCGTGTGGGTGTGCTCGTCCGTGCGGAACAGCGTGCCGCGCAGCGGCGGTTCGACCGCGAGGTCGAAGGGATGCCGCACTGCGTCGGCGATCGATTCGCCCGGCGCCGCGAGACGCAGCCGGGGCCGGGCCTGATCGACCGTCAGAACCCGCTGATACGGCTCGCCCGCCTCGCGCACCTCGCCAAGTGTGGGCGCCTGACGCACCTCGCCCTGCGTGGGCGCCTCGTGCACCTCGTCGGGCGCGGGCGCCGTGCCCACCGCGGTCGGCGAGCCCACCGCGCCCGTAGGAGTCGCCGTGTCCATCTCGCCGGCCTCGGGGGGCTCGCCGGTTCCACCCGCCTCGTCCCCGAGCATCGGGTAGACGGTGCGCAGCGTCTCGTGTCGTGCCACGAGGTCGACCAGCGCGCGTTCGAGCGCGGTGTGCTCCAGCGGGCCGGTCAGGGTCAGCACGAGCGGGATGTTGTAGGTGGGGCTGGGCCCTTCGAGCCGGTACATGAACCACAGCCGCTGCTGCGCGGAGGACAGCGGCAGCCGGTCGGCGGGGTGCGCCACCGGTGCCGGCACCGGGCGCGGCCCGGGCGCGGTGCCCGCCCGAACGAGTTCGGCCAGACACGCCGGGGTCGGCCGGCGGAAGACGTCGGCCAGGCCGATCGGCGCCTCGAAGCTCTCCCGGGCCCGCGCCGCCAGCCGCGCGGCGAGCAGCGAATGACCGCCCAGCTCGAAGAAATCGGCGTCTCGGGCCGGTTGTTCGGCCAATTCCAGGACGGCCGCGAACAGATCGCAGATGATCTCCTCGTGCAATCCGCGAGGTCCCTTCCGCAGACCGGGCGCGCTCGGCGCCGGGTCCGGCAGCGCGCGCCGGTCGATCTTGTCGTTGGCGGTGCGCGGCAGCGCCGGCAACACGAGCACCGCGGCCGGAACCATGTGCTCGGGCAACTCGGCGGCCAGGTACGCCCGGAGCGTCTCGGGGGATGGGCTGCGCCCGGCGACCGGGACGGCGTAGCCCAGCAACCGCTTGCCGTGCGCCGCGTCCCGGGCGATCACGGCGGCCTGCGCGACGTCCGGATGGGCGGCCAACACCGCCTGGACCTCGCCCGGTTCGATCCGGAAGCCGCGGATCTTGACCTGTTCGTCGGCCCGGCCGAGCAGTTCGAGCGTGCCGTCCGCGCGGCGTCGGGCCAGGTCGCCGGTGCGGTACATCCGGGCGCCCGGATCGCCGTGCGCGGCGCCGAACGGGTCGGCCACGAACCGCTCGGCGGTCAGGTCGGGCCGGTTGAGGTAGCCGCGGGCCAGGCAGGCGCCGGCGATGTGCAGTTCGCCGGTCACCCCGACCGGGGCGGGGCGCAGCGAACCGTCCAGCACGTAGGCGCGCGAGGCACGAACGACACTGCCGGTACCGTCCGGGCCCCAGAAGTAGGCGTCGACGGTCGTTTCGGTGGGTCCGTACAGGTTGATCGGTCGGCTGCCCGGGATCGCGGCGAGCCGTTGCCACAGCGGTTCGGCGACGCTCTCGCCGCCGACCACCAGCACGGCCGGGTGGTGCCGATCGGGCGCGTCCAAGCCCTCGGCGAGCAACGCCTCGGCGTAGGTGGGTGTCACGTCCAGGTAGTCGATCCGGTGCTCGTTCAGGTAGTCGAGCAGGGCGAGCGGATCGCGGTAGCCGGCGTCGTCGAGCAGGTGCAGCTCGTGGCCGTGCACCATCCACAACACCGGGTCCCACGAGGCGTCGAAGGCGAACGACGCGCTGTGCGCGATCCGCAGCCGGGTACGGCCGGTGCGCTCGACGGCGGGCGCGATGTGGTCGGTGCCGTGGCTCGCGTACAGATTGGCGAGCGAGGCGTGGGTGACCGCGACACCCTTGGGCCGGCCGGTCGAGCCGGAGGTGTGGATCACGTAGGCGCTCTGCCGCAGGCCGGGCGGTTGCGGGGCCCGGTCCGGGTGCGCGGCCAGTCGGGCGCGGGTGGCAGGATCGTCCGACAGCAGGGTGGGGATGGTGTGCGCCGGCAGCTTCGCGATCGTGTCGGTCGTGCCGATCAGGCAGCCCGGTGCGGTGTCGGCCAGCACGTCGCGGATCCGCCGGGCCGGGTGGCCGAGATCGAGGAACTGGCAGACGCCACCGGCCTTGAGCACCGCGAGCAGCGCCACCACGGTGTCCGCACCGCGGTGCAGCGCGATGGCGACCGGGACCTCGGCGGTCACCCCGATCGCGATCAGCTCGTGGGCGAGCCGGTTGGCGGCCGACTCGATCTCGGCGAACGTACGGGCGTCGGCGCCGGCGCGGACCGCGATGGTGTCCGGAGTGCGTGCGGCCCGGCGGGAGTACAGCTCGGGCAGGGTGGTGTCGGCCGGCGGCTCGGCGCGACCGGCGGTGGCCTGCTCGACCTCGGCGGGGGTGAGCAGGTCGATCCGGCCGATCGGCCGCTCGGGCGCGTCGTGCAACCGGTCGACCAGTGCGTCGAGGTAGCGCAGCAGGCCGAGTTCGTGGCCGGCCAGGTCCGCGGCGGAGTAGCGCGCGGGATGCGCGTCCAGGTCGATCCGCAGGCCGCCGTCGGCGGTGGGCACCACCCCGACGGCCAGGTCGTCCACGGGGCCGGCGGCCAGGTTGTGCACCCGGCCGACCGCTTCGCCCAGGTCCGGATCGCGCTCGAACGCCTTGATGTTGACCATCGGCCCGTACAGCGGTCGGGCCCGGCCCGTGGCGCCGAGTTCGCGGAGCAGGTCTTCCTGGCGGAACCGCTGGTGTCGGCGCACCGCACGCAGTTCGAGCACCACCCGGCGCAGCAATTCGGCTGCGGTGTCCCGGGGTTGTACGCGCACCCGCAGCGGCAGGAGGTTGACCGTCATCGCCGGCGTGCGCAGTGCGGTGGGGCTGCGCCGATTGAGCAGCGGCAGGCCGAGCACGATCTCCCGGGCGCCGGTGCGGCGGTGCAGATAGCCGGCGGTGGCCGCGATGAGCAGTTCGGCCCACGTGGCTCGGGCACTCGAGGCGGCCTCGGTGAGCCGCGCGGTGCGGGCGGGCGTGAGTTCGACGCTGCGGCGCAGAATCGGGCCCGTGGGCAGCACGGTTGCCGGTGCCCGGGACAGGGTGACCGGTTCGGGATGATCGGCGAGGCGATCCAGCCAGAACGCGCGATCGGTGTCGTACGCTTCGCTCCCTCGGTAGTCGGCCTCCTCCGCGACCAGTTCGCGCAGCGTGCCGAACGGGTTGGGGGTGGGCCGGTCATGGCGGGTGAAGGCGGTGTACACCTCGGCGACGCGGCGGTCGATCAGGGTGAGTGCGTACGCGTCCACCGCGACGTGGTGCACGCGCCGGTACCACCAGTGCACGTCGTCGGCGAGTCGGAACACGGCGTGCGTGACCAGCGGGCCGGTGGTCGGGTCGACGGGCCGGGCCAGGTCCGCGTGCAGCCAGGCCCGGGCCTTCGCCGCCGGGTCCCGCGCGGTGCGCAGATCCAGGAGATGCACCGGGTGTTCGTGGTCGGTCACGCGCTGGGTCGGGGTGCCGTCGGTGCCCGCGACCACCAGCAGGCGCAGCGTCTCCGCCTCGTTGCCGACCCGGCGCAGTGCCCGGGCGAACAGGTCGGCGTCCAGCGGGCCGCGGATCTCGACCCGGTCGCCGGTGTTGTACCCGGGATCGTCCGGCGTCAGGGCCTGCGCGTAGACGATGCCGGCCTGGGCGGCGAGCAGGGGCAGCCGGGCGGCGTCGGTGCCGGCGGCCGGCGCGGGCGCATCGGCCTCGGCGGGCTCGGCGGTTGGCGCGCTCTCGGCGGCCCGGGCGGGCGCAGCGGGGTCGGCGGATTCGGCCGGATGAGGGACGGTGGTCTCGGCCTGGTGGTGACGCATGGTGTGGAGACTCCCGGGGCGCGACGACGACAGGCGGCACGTACCGGTCCCCGGCACGTGAAGTTAGGTAAGCCTAAGCTATCTTCCGAGGGTTCGTCAGGGTGCCCCCGGGACGAAGAAATCTCGATGGAGCGGAGCGGAACATGAGCGTGGCCGACGTTGCGGACCGACCGGCCTCGGATGCCGACCGGGCCGCGATCCGCGATCGGGTCCGGGCGAACCGGGACGAACTGCTCGCACTCAGCAGGCGCATCCACGCCCACCCGGAGCCGGCGTTCGCCGAACACCGGGCCGCCGCGTGGTGCGCCGACCTGCTGCGCGCCCACGGCTACGCGGTCACCGCGCCCGCGTTCGGCCTGGACACGGCCTTCGTCGCGAGCATCGGCTCCGGCCCGATCACCGTCGCGATCGCATGCGAGTACGACGCGCTGCCCGGAATGGGCCACGCGTGCGGGCACAACCTGATCGCGGCGGCCGGCGTCGGCGCGGCGCTCGCCCTCGGGCCCGCCGCGGACCTGCTCGGCCTCACCGTGCGCGTGGTCGGCACCCCGGCCGAGGAACGCGGCGCGGGCAAGGCGTTGCTGCTGGAGGCGGGCGCGTTCGACGGCGTGGACGCGGCGATGATGGTGCACCCGTGCCCGTTCGAGGTGGCCGAGTTCCGCTCCTTCGCGCTCGGCACGCTGTCCGTGGAATACCTCGGTACCGCCGCACACCCGAGCCTGAACCCGCACGAAGGCCGCAGCGCCGCCGACGCGCTGACGGTGGCTCAGGTCGCCCTGGGCCTACTGGGACGGCAGTTGCCCACCGACTGGCGCGTGCACGGCATCACCACGGCGGCCGGCACCTCGCCCAACGCGGTCCCGGACCGGGCCACCGCCGAATACGAGCTGCGCACCACCGACGCGGCCCACCTGGCCGAACTCCGCACCCGCGTCGAGGCCTGCTTCCGCGCCGGCGCCCTGGCCATCGGCTGCGAGGTCCGGCTGACCCGCCCCGAGCCGGACTACCTCGACTTCCGCACCGACCCGACCCTGATCGCCCTGTGGCGCGCCAACGCCCGGGAGTTGGGCCGCCCGGACCCGATCGAGCGACCCCCCTTCGCATGCACCGACATGGGCAACGTCTCGCACGCCATCCCCACCATCCACCCGGTCCTGGACATCACCGGCGGCACCTGCGGCCCCCACGAGCCGGCCTTCGCCGAAGCCGCCGTCTCCCCGGCCGCCGACCGCGCCATCCTCGACGGCGCCACCGCCATGGCCTGGACCGCCGCGGACTACGCCCTCCTGCGGCAAGGGGGCGGAGGGGGCGCGACGGGGGGATAGCGGCTCGGGATCGAAGCCGGCCCCGTCAGCCCTCCCGGCCGGTCGATCGGAGGCGTTTGCCGATCGTGGTCAGGAACGGCTCGTCCATCGAGGTGAAGGGGTGGTCGCGGACCATGTAGGTCCAGGTCGAGGTGGGGCGTTGGATGTCGGATCGTTCGGCGTCCAGGCCGGCTTCGGTGATGTGGGCGGTGTCCAGGTGCTCGGCGGCGGCCTCGCGGGCGCGGTCGATCAGCGGGACGAAGGCGCGTTGGGTCTCGGCGTGGAAGGCGTCGATCGGGTTCTGCCGGCCGAGGGCGCGCAGGTGGATGCCCTCGCGCAGGTCGGCGGTGCGGGCCAGGTGCTCGCTCCAGGCCGCGTCGAGGTCGTGCAGGAGGATCTGTCGGGCGGCCTCCGCCAGGACGGATTCGCCGACCGCGTCCGAGAGTTCGGCCCAGCGTTCGGGACGCAGGTCGGCCAGGACGCGGGCGGCCTCGTCGCCGTGCAGGACGCGGCGGCGCAGGTCGAGCACCTCCTCGCGCTGAAGCCGCAGTTGTCGGTTGTACCGCCACGTGGTGCGGTGCCCGTCGAGCAACGCGCCCTCGGCCACCCGCTGGACCTGCTCGACGTAGCGCCGCACCGAGGCATCGCGGATCCGCCCGTCGTCCTCCACCCGGGCGGATCGCGGCGGCGGGTCGGACGCGTGCCGGGTGATCGATTCGTCGTCCAGGCTGGTCAGGAAGACCGAAGTGCCCGGGTCGCCCTGCCGGCCGGCCCGGCCTCGGAGCTGGTCGTCCAGGCGGCGGGTGGCGTACCGGCCGACCCCGACCACGAGCAACCCGCCCAGTTCGGCGACCCGTTCGTGATCCGCGCCGTCCCTGCCACCGAGGCGGATGTCCGTGCCGCGCCCGGCCATCTGGGTGGACACGGTGATCGCCCCGACCGCCCCCGCGTCGGCGATGATCGCCGCCTCCCGGCTGTCGTCCCGGGCGTTGAGCACCGCGCAGTGCAGGCCCGACTCCCGTAGCGTCGCGCCGATCTGCTCGGACTTGGCGACGTCGCGGGTGCCCACCAGGATCGGCCGACCGGTGGCGTGCGTGCGCTCGATCAGGTCGATCAGTGCGGCATCGCGCGATGCCTCGTCGTGGTAGAGCCGGTCCGGTTCGTCGACCCGTACACACGGCACGTTCGGCGGCAGGTCGCCGGTCTCCAGGCGGTAGAACTCGCGCAGTTGCTCGGCCACGATCACGGCGGTGCCGGTCATCCCGGCGACGGTGGGATATCCGCCGATCAGGTCCTGGACGATCAACTGGTCCAGCACCTCACCGCGCGGCCCGACGACCAGGCCCTCCTTGGCCTCCACCGCCGCATGCAGCCCGTCCGGCCAGCGTTGGCGCTGCGCCAGTCGGCCGCGATTGGCGTCCACCAGGCGGATCCGGCCGTCCCGGACCAGGTAGTCCACGTCGCGGCGCAGCAACACGCTCGCGTACAGCGCCACGTTGATCTGCGAGAGCCGGGCATCCATGCCGAGTGCGAAGAGGTTGTCCACGCCCAGGGCGCGTTCCACCTCGGTCACGCCCGCGTCGGTCAGGTGCACGGTCATCCCGTCCGCCTCGGCCTCGAAGTGCAGGCCGTCGACCAGGCCCCGGACGACCCGGGCGGCCTCCGCCTCGTCCGAGCCCGCGGCCACCCCGCCGGCCAGGACGAGCGGGATCCGGGCCTCGTCGATCAGCACCGCGTCGGCCTCGTCGACGATCGCCACGTCCGGCTCGGGCAGCACCAACTCGGCGGCGGCGGTGCGCAATCGGTCGCGCAGCGTGTCGAAGCCCACCTCGCCGACCGCGACGTGCACGACGTCCCGGGCGTAGCCGGCCCGCCGCTCGGCGTGGGTGGATTCCTGGGTGACGTAGCCGGCCTGTACGCCCAGGAGTTCGTAGACGGGCCGCATCCACTCGGCGTCGCGGCGGGCCAGGTAGTCGTTGACCGACAACACGTGCACGCGCCGACCCCGGATCGCGAATCCGGCTGCGGCCAGCGCACCGACCAGGGTCTTGCCCTCGCCGGTGGCCATCTCCACCACCGTGCCGCGGAGCAGGCCCAACATGCCCAGGAGCTGTACGTCGAATGCGCGTTCGCCCAGGGCACGGTGGGCGGCCTCGCGGCCCAGTGCGCACAGTTCGACCAGGGCGTCGTCGTCCCAGGACGCCGCCGACGCCTTCCGCGTCCCGGCTTCGTCCCGCGCGGCGGCCCGGCTTCGCAGCACATCCACCGCCGCGCGCAGCTCGGCGTCGGTCAGGGCGCGCAGGGCCGGCTCGCGCTCTCCCGCGCGCCGGACCAGCGGGCGCAGGCCGGTCGAGCCCACCGTCCCGGGTCTGCCCAGGAAGCGACGTACGGACCGGGTGAGAGCACCGGACGAGCCCACTGGGCCTCCACTTCCGCGGGCGCGTGCACACCCGTGTCGTCGTCGACGTCTGGCGCGCCGGGCGCCACGCGACGCCGCTCGAACAACGAAGCGGGGTTCGACCCTGTTCCCCGCGCCACCGCGCCGGAAGCCGCCGATCCGGGCTCCTTGCCGGATAATCGCTGCGGAGATAGTCTCCGCATAGTGTAAATCGATGGACGTGTTCGCGGACGTCCCGGCGGACGTCGCGGTCGAACAGCGAACGAACAGTGCACGGCGAAACCGAACGAACCGGGAGCAGGCGCATCATGTGGACTCACGAGCACACGGTCGAGACCGAAGTCGGCGTCGAGGCGATCTGGGCCGTCCTCGCGGACCTCGACAACTGGGCACAGTGGGACACCTCGTTGGAGGCGGTCTCGCTGGAGGGCCCGTTCGAGGTCGGATCGCACGTCTCGATGACGCCCACCGGTCAGGATCCGATCCGGTTGCGAATCGTGGAGATCGAGGAGCACGCGCGCTACGTCGACGAGACCGAGTTCGGCGGCGTACGGCTGCGTTTCGGCCACACCCTGACCCGGCTGCCCGGCGGTGGCGCCCGGGTGGCGCACCGGCTGGAGATCACCGGCGCGGCGGCGGACGAGGTGGGTCCCGAGCTGGGCCCGGCCATCACGGTCGACTTCCCGGAGGCCATGGCCGCACTCCTGAACCGCGCGGCGGCGCTGCCGGCACCCCGCGGCTGACCGGCCTCGGGCCGGACGGACAACGGGTCGGCAGGCGGTTGGGCCCGCCGGGTCGGGCCGGCGGGGTCGGACGCGGGTCGCGGGCCCGCCGGTTTCCCGGTGCGCGCCGCGAGCCCGTGTCCCCGGGCCCGCGGCGCCGGCCGGTCAGTCGGCCAACAGTTCCGCGCGCAGCCGGGTCAGGATGCGGTTGAGCAGGCGGGACACGTGCATCTGGGAGATGCCGAGGCGTTCCCCGATCTGGGCCTGGGTCAGTTCCTCGCCGAACCGCATCGACACGATGTCCCGGTCGCGTTGCGGCAGCGCCGCCAGCAGCGGCTTGAGCACGTGCAGATTCTCCGCGATCTCGAAGCCGGGATCGACGAAGGAGGACCGTACGGCGTAGCTCTCGGCGGGGCCGTCGTCCCCGGCCGGCGCGTCCAGCGAGGCGGCCGAGTATCCGGCGGCGGCGGTCAGCCCCTCGGTGACCTCCTCGACGCTGAGACCGAGTCGCTCGGCCAACTCGGCGGGCGTCGGCTCACGGTCGAACTCGCACGTGAACGCGTCCCGGGCGCGGGCCAGTTCCAGGCGCAGTTCCTGAAGTCGGCGCGGGACGTGGACGGCCCAGCTGGTGTCGCGGAAGAAGCGCTTGATCTCGCCCGAGATGGTGGGTATCGCGAAGGTGGGGAACTCGGTCCCGAACGACGAGTCGAACCGGTCGATCGCCTTGATCAGGCCGATCGTGCCGACCTGGACCATCTCCTCGGTGGATTCGTGCCGCGAGCGATAGCGGGCGGCCACGAACCGAACCAGAGGGATGTTCAGTTCGATCAGCGTGTTGCGCACGTACTGGTACTCGTGCGTGCCTTCCTCCAACACCTTCAGCCGGTCGAAGAGCACCTTGGACATCGCTCGCGCGTCGCTCGCGGTGACCTCCGACATGTCTTCGACGACCGGCAGGTCGACCACCGGCGGTTCGGCCGCCGACGGCGCGACGGGAGGAGCGGCGTAAACGGCCTCCGCGGCGGCAGTGGAAGCGGTCGTGGCGCTCGGGTTCATGGTCGGCTTCCCCCTCTTGGTCGTACCCGGTGCGTGGTGTTCGGTGCCCGGGCATAGTGCCCCGCCCGTTTCGGAGTACACCCGTTCGGCGTAATTTCTTGTCGCCCGGGCATGTCCGGGCGCATCCGAGCGGGGCAGAGTCGGGCAAAGACGGACAGAACAGGCAGGCCGGGCTTCGGGCAGACCCGCGTCCGGCGGGACGCAGGCACGGAGCGGGCGCAGGTGGTCCGCGCAGCCGCCGCCGGGCCTGATCCTACGCGCGCGTCGCGCTCGATCGCCCCAGCAGCACCCACAGCAGGAACGGCCCGCCGAGCACCGTACCGACCACGCCCACCGGAATCTCGGCGCCGTCCAGCAGGATGCGGCCGAGCATGTCGGCCAGCACGATCAGGATCGCGCCGACCAGCATCGAGCCCAGGATCGGCACCCGCAGCGGCCCGGCCAACCGGCCGGCGATCACCGGGGCGGCCAGCGCGACGAAGCCCACCGGCCCGCAGATCCCGACCGCCAGTCCGGCCAGACACACCGCCGCGATCAGGCAGACCAGCCGGATCCGGGCCGGATCCACGCCCAGCGAGGCGGCGGTGGAGTCGTCGAAGCGCAGCACGTCCAGTTTGCGGCCGAGCACGAGCGCGAGCGGGACCAGTACGGCCAACCCGATCAGTACCGGCCCGGCCACGTCGTAACCGCGCCCGTTCAGGCTGCCCGAGCTCCACACGTACAGCGCGCTCGCCGAGTTGAGCGAGCGTCGGGACAGCACCACCTGGGTGATCGCCGAGGCCAGTGCGGACAGCGCGAGCCCCACCACCAGGACCCGGTAGCCGCGTTGGCCCAGGCCGCCGGCGACCGCGGTGACCACCAGGACGGCGACCATCGCGCCGATCGGCCCGGCCCACCACGCGCCGAAGCTGCCGCTCGCACTGAACGTGACGGAGATCAGCACGGCCGCGGTCGCGCCGTCGTTGACGCCCAGCAACTCCGGGGTGGCCAGCCGATTTCGGGCCAGGGTCTGGGTCAGGCAGCCCGCGACGCCCAGCGCCGCGCCCGCCGCCACGCCGGCGATGATGCGACCGAGCCGGAACTCGCGGACCAGCAGCACGTCGAAGTGGTCGCCGTGGCCGAAGACCGCGTTGAACGTGCGGACCAGGCCCAGTTCGCGTTGACCGGAGTACACGGACAACACGATCGCGCCGAGCAGGGCGACGGCGAGCACGACCGTGGTCAGCACGGCCCGGCTGGGCAGCAGCAGGGACAGGGCGCCGCGACGCAGCACCAGGTGTTCGGGCAGCGTGCGCAGCCGGCGCGGCAGTCGGGCGGCCACGGCCGGGCCCAGCCGCCGCAGTGGCGAGCGCCGACCGCCGGTGCGGCCGGCCGGTTCGGCTGTGGCCGGATCGGTCAGGCCCAGCGCGCCCAGTCGTCGGGAGCGGACCACGCCGATCAGCAGCGGTGCGCCGATCAGCGCGACGATCACCGACACCGGCGCCTCGAACGGCCGGGAGACCACCCGCGCCGCGACGTCGGCGGCGGTCAGTACGGCCGCGCCGATCAGGGCCGCGAAGCACAGTTGGGCCGGGATCCGCGGGCCGACCAGGGTGCGGGCGAGGAAGCCGGCGAGCAGGCCGAGGAAGGAGATCGGGCCGACCAGGGCGACCGAGGACGCGGTGAGCAGGGTGACCGCCAGGGCGACCAGGACCCGGGTCGCCGCGGGGCGGTGGCCGAGGCTGCGGGCGAGGTCGTCGCCGAGCACCAGGGCGGACAACGAGCGGGAGGTCAGCAGCGCGATGGCGAAGCCGACCGCGAGCACCGGGGCCAGGCTGCCGAGCGCCTCGTAGCCCTGGATGCCGGCCAGTGAGCCGAGCACCCAGAAGCGGAAAGTGTCGTACGCCTCGGCCGAGTTGACGATCAGTACGTTGGTGATGCCGCCGAACGTCGCGCTCAGCGCGGCGCCCGCCAGGACCAGCCGCATCGGCGAACCGCCGCCGCGCTGCCCGGAGATCAGCAGCACGAGCAGTCCGGCGACGGCCGAGCCCGCGAACGCCCAGAGCAGGTAGCCGTATCCGGTCTGCACACCGACCAGGGTGATGCCGAGTACGACGCCGAGCGAGGCGCCGGCGTTGACGCCGAGCAGGCCGGTCTCGGCCAGCGGGTTGCGGGTGACCGTCTGGAGCAGGCATCCGGCCATACCCAGCGCGGCGCCGGCGAGCAGTGCGGTCAGTGTGCGGGGGAGCCGCAGGTCGCGGATGACCAGGGTCAGGTGGGTGTCCGAGCGCGCGCCGCCCCGGTCGAAGAGGTAGTCGAACGCGCCGCCGAAGCCGACCTCTCCGGCGCCCACCGAGAGCGAGACGCCGGCCAGCACCGACACCGTGGCGATCAGTGCGATCCCGGAGAAGAGCACCGTGCGCCGGCCGTGCGGGTTCCTCGACAGGGCGTCGGGGCGTTCGTCCGAGGGCGGCTCGGGCGTCGCGTCGGCGGGATCGCTCGGAGGATCCGCCGAGTTTCGCAGAATCGGCTGATGCACAGTCATAAGGTGAGGCTAACCTAAGCATCGAGGGCTCTTCGAGGTGCCCGGAAGGGGTCGTCCTGCGGACCGGCGGCGCCTTGCACCTCTTCCGAGCCTGCGCCGCGAGGGATGCATCCCCGGGAGAAATCCGGCCACTTGTCGAGGTTCGGGTGATTCGAGGATGTCCCCGGCCACCATCGACCGAACATGCGAAGTTAGGTTAGGCTCACCTAAACTCCGACCCCGGAGTCGTGTTTGCCGAGGGGATTTTCGTGCACCCATCAGACCTCGCCGGCCGCGTTGCGGTGGTCACCGGCGCCGCCCAGGGCATCGGTGCCGCCGTCGTCCGGGCCCTCGTCGACCACGGCGCGACCGTCGCCGCCACCGACCGCGACCCGGTCGGCGTCAAGAAGTCGACGGCCGACCACGGCACGGACGCGGTGGTCGCCTACCCGCTCGACGTCACCGACGGCCCGGCGGTCACCGCCACCGTGGCCGCGATCGAGCGACACCTGGGGCCGATCGCCATCCTGGTCAACGTCGCGGGCGTGCTGCACACCTCGCCGGTGAGCGAACTCACCGACCGGGCCTGGGCGGACACGTTCGCGGTCAACAGCACCGGGGTCTTCCACACCAGCCGCGCGGTGGCCGGCCCGATGGCCGCACGCGGTGCGGGCAGCATCGTCACGGTCGGCTCCAACGCGGCCGGCGTCCCGCGCACCGGGATGGCGGCGTACGCGGCGTCCAAGGCCGCCGCGACCATGTTCACGATGTGTCTGGGCCTGGAACTCGCGCGCAGCGGCGTGCGCTGCAACGTGGTCTCGCCCGGCTCCACCGACACCCCCATGCAACGCGCCCTGTGGACCGACGCGGACGCGCCGCGGCGGGTCCTCGACGGCGACCTCGCCAGCTACCGCACCGGGATCCCGCTGGGCCGGATCGCCGACCCGGCCGACATCGCCGAGGCGGTCGTCTTCCTCGCCTCGGATCGGGCCCGGCAGATCACCATGCACAACATGTACGTCGACGGCGGCGCGACGCTGCACGTGTGACGGACCCTCGGCACCTGCGCCGGGCCCGACCCACACCGTCCCGCCCGGCTCGGCGGACACCCCCGCACCCGCACCGGTTCGACCCGGCTCTTCGAACGAGCCACCGCACGCCTCCGCAGCACCCCGCCGGAGAATCAAAGGAGCCTCAGGTGACCACCCCAGAAGCCACCGGCCTCGCCACAGTGGGCGCGGCGACCGCGCTGCTCGACGCGTATCGACCCGGCAGCGCGCGCTTCTTCGCCTCACCCACCCGCACCCTGCTCGCACACGGGGTGCAGGCCGAAATCGGGCACGACGAGCGGCCGTTGACCACCCGGGTGGCGCAGACCCTGGCTGCGGCGAGCCCGGTCGGCGGGCGCGGCCCGATCGTGCTCGGTGCCGTTCCGTTCGATCAGCGCGAGCGCGCCGCGCTGGTGGTCCCGGAGGCGGCCGGCTGGGGACCGCCGCTGTCCGCCGACCCGCTGATCGCGCTGGCCGCGCCCGAACCGGCCGCAACCGCATGGGACATCCGACCCGTGCCGGCGCCCGAGGCATACGGAGCGGGCGTGACCGAGGCGGTCCGGCGGATGCGCGCCGGCACGCTGGACAAGGTGGTGCTGGCCCGCACCCTGGAACTGCGCTCCGCCGAACCGCCGGACATACCCGTGCTGTTGCAGCGACTCGCTCGCCGCGACCCGCAGGGCTACACCTTCGCGGTGCCCGGAGTACGCGCCGGCAGCACGCTGATCGGCGCCAGTCCCGAACTGCTGGTCTCCCGCTCCGGCCGAAACGTGCTGGCCAACCCGCTGGCCGGCTCCGCCAAGCGCAGCACCGACCTGGCCGAGGACGTGCGCCGCGCGACCGGCCTGCTGGAATCCGAGAAGGACCTGCACGAACACGCCGTCGTGGTGGCCGCGGTGCGCGCCGCGCTCGCACCGTTGTGCGAGACGCTGGAGGTGCCCGAACGGCCGACCCTGGTCTGCACCGCCGCGATGTGGCACCTGTCCACCACCGTCACCGGCACGCTGCCGGCCCAGGACCCGGCCTCCGCCCTGGAGTTGGCCTGCGCCCTGCATCCGACCCCGGCCGTGTGCGGCACCCCGACCGCGACCGCCCGGCGCACCATCGCCGACCTGGAGCCGTTCGACCGCGGCCTGTACACCGGCATGGTCGGCTGGGGCGACGCGGACGGCGACGGCGAATGGGTCGTCACCATCCGCTGCGCCGAGGCGGACGCGGACACCCTGCGGCTGTACGCCGGCGCCGGCATCGTGGCGGCCTCCTCGCCGGAGGCGGAGATCGCCGAGACCGAGGCCAAGTTCCGTACCTTCCTGCACGCCGTGGCAGGCCGCTCGTGAGCGCCCCGATCCCCGTGCCCGCACCCACCTGGCCCGCCGAGTTCGCCGAGCGCTACCGGGCCGCCGGGTACTGGCGCGGCGAGACGTTCGGCGGCATGTTGCGCGAGCGCGCCGGCGCACACCCGGACCGGATCGCCATCGTGGACGGCGACCGCCGCTGGAGCTACGCGGACCTGGACGAGCGGGCCGACCGACTCGCCGCCGGGCTGCTCGCCCGCGGGATCGGCAAAGGCGACCGGGTGGTGGTGCAACTGCCCAACGTGGCCGAGTTCTTCGCCGTGGTCTTCGCGCTGTTTCGGATCGGCGCACTGCCGGTCTTCGCGTTGCCCGCACACCGCGAGACCGAGATCGCCTACTTCTGCGCGTTCACCGAGGCGGTCGCCTATGTGATTCCCGACGTGTCCGAGGGCTTCGACCACCGGGCGCTCGCGAGCAGGGTGCGTGCCGACCTGCCCGCACTGAAGCACGTCCTGGTGGTCGGCGACCCCGGCGAACACACCGCGCTGGCCGACATCGAGCGCGACCCCGTGGAGCTCACCGACCCACCCGGACCGGACGAACTCGCCTTCCTGCAACTGTCCGGCGGCAGCACCGGCGTGCCCAAGCTGATCCCGCGCACGCACGACGACTACATCTACTCGCTGCGCGGCTCCAACGAGATCTGCGCGGTGGACGCGGACAGCGTGTACCTGTGCGCCCTGCCCGCCGCACACAACTTCCCGCTCAGCTCGCCCGGCACGCTCGGCGCGCTGTACGCGGGCGCCCGCGTGGTGTTGTGCCCCAGGCCCACCCCGGACGTGGCGTTCGCCCTGATCGAGCGGGAAGGGGTGACCATCACCGGGGTGGTCCCGCCGCTCGCGCTGGCCTGGACCGAGGCAGCCGAGCGCGGTGGCTTCGACCTGAGCAGCCTGCGCGTACTGCTGGTCGGCGGCGCGAAGTTCAGCGAGGAGGCGGCCCGACGGGTCACCCCCACGATCGGCTGCACGCTCCAGCAGGTCTTCGGCATGGCCGAGGGTCTGGTCAACTACACCCGGCTGGACGACCCGAACGAGCTGATCGTCACCTCACAGGGCCGACCGATCTCGCCGGACGACGAGATCCGGATCGTCGACGACGCCGACACGGAACTGCCCGAGGGCGCGACCGGTCACCTGCTCACCCGCGGGCCGTACACGATTCGCGGCTACTGGAACGCGCCCGAGCACAACGCGAGATCCTTCACCGAGGACGGTTTCTACCGCACCGGGGATGTGGTGCGCCGGCTTCCCTCGGGCCACCTGGTGGTCGAGGGCCGGGCCAAGGACCAGATCAACCGCGGCGGTGAGAAGGTCGCGGCCGAAGAGGTGGAGAACCACATCCTCGCCCACCCGTCCGTGCACGACGCGGCCGTGGTCGCGGTACCGGACGCCTACCTGGGCGAACGCACCTGCGCCTACGTGATCCTGCGCACCGGGGCCGCGCCGCTCAAGCCGGTGGCGATCCGCCGCTTCGTGCGCGAACGCGGTCTGGCGGGCTACAAGGTGCCCGACCATGTCGAGTTCGTCGAGACGTTCCCGTATACGGGCGTCGGCAAGGTGAGCAAGAAGGACCTGCGCGCGGCGATCGCGGCCGGACTGGCCGGGGCCGCGGGACCCGGCGATTCCCCCGGGGTGGCGGACACCCCGGGGGCGGTCGACTCCGCGGGGTTCGTCGACTCCCCGGGGCCGGCAAATTCCGCCGAACCGGGCGGTACGACGCACTGATTCGGGCGATTCACCCTGTTTCATCCTCTCCTGAAAGGCCGTCATGGCACTGCCGAACATCGCTCCGTACCCGATGCCGGACCCGGCCGAGCTGCCGGGCAACCGGGTCGACTGGGTCGTCGACCCGGCCCGTGCCGTGCTGCTCGTCCACGACCTGCAGAACTACTTCCTGTCCGCATTCGCACCGGACGCCTCACCGGTCACCGAATTGCTGGCCAACGTCGCCCGGCTCAAGGACGACTGCGACCGACTCGGCGTGCCGGTGGTCTACTCCGCGCAGCCCGGCGGCCAGACGGCCGAACAACGCGGCCTGCAACAGGATTTCTGGGGACCCGGACTCCCGGACGACCCGCACGCGGCGGCGATCGCACCGGCCGTCGCACCCGGCCCGGCCGACACCGTGCTGACCAAGTGGAAGTACAGCGCCTTCGTCCGCACCGAGCTGCGCGAGTGGATGCGCGAACTCGGTCGCGACCAGCTGGTGATCGTCGGGGTGTACGCGCACATCGGCGTGATGACCACCGCGTGTGACGCCTGGATGCAGGACATCCAGGCATTCGTGGTGGCGGACGCGGTGGCCGACTTCACCTCGGACAACCACCGGATGGCGCTGCAATGGGCCGCCGCGAACTGCGCGGTGGTCACCGACACCGAGTCGCTGTTCCGTGGGAAGTAGACCTGACATGGCCCTGACCCTGGACATCATTCGCACCGACGTCGCCGACATCCTCGGCGAGGATCCGGCGGACATCCCCGACGACGAGAACCTGGTCGACTACGGCCTCGACTCGGTGCGGGTGATGGCCCTGGTGGAACGTTGGACGCGCGAGCACGGCGTCACCGTGGACTTCGCCGACCTCGCGGAACGGCCCACCCTGGAGGGGTGGGCCGAACTCCTGTCGCCCAAGGGGTAGTCGGTCGGCGGCCGGGCCCGGGCGTTCACGGACGAGTCGGATCCGGCGCGCACAGGGCGTGGTCGATCAGTGCCCGGGTCGCCGCGTCCACCCGCGCGCCGCCCGCCTCGTCGTTCTCGTCGACGCCGTTCTTCACCACCAGGACGGCGCGCCGACCGTCGGCCGTGACGCCGTTCTCGCTGGAGAAGCCCAGATCGTCGCCACCGTGGTGCCAGTAGCGCCCGCCGCAGCTCGACTCGGTGCTCTCCAGGCCCAGGCCGTAACCGCGCCCGGGCTCGTCGGGGATCGCACGGGTGTGCTGCATCTCGGCGAGTTCGGCGGGGCCGAGCAGCCGACCGGAGAGCAGCGCGACGAAGAACCGGTCGATGTCGCCGGGCGTGCCGTACATCGCGCCCGCCGCGTCGGCCACGGTGTGGTTGAGCACCGTCGTGTCGGTGGGTCGGTCGTCACCGGCGAACGTGTGCTCGGCCTGCGCGTGCGGACGAGGAAGATACGGATCGTCGCCCGGGACGCGGGTGTCGTGCAGGCCGAGCGGTCGCAGGATCCGGTCGCGCACCTCGTCCCCCCACGACCGGCCGGTCACCCGCTCGACGATCATGCCCACGAGCACGTAGTTGGTGTTCGAGTAGGCCCACGCGGTGCCCGGCTCGAACCGACTCGGCAACGTCAGCGCGGCGGAGACCAGTTCGTCGGGCGAATAGTGCCGGAAACGGTTCTCCCGGTAGCCGCGCGCGGAGTACAGACCCGGGACGGCGGCCGGGATCGCGGTGTAACCCGGGATGCCGCTGGTGTGCTGGAGCAACTGCCGCAGGGAGATCCGGCGACCGTCGTTGCCGTTGCCGCGCACCACCCCCGGCAGCCAGGTCTCGATCGGCTCGTCCAGCCGCAGCCGCCCCTCGGCCACCAGTTGCAGGGTGACGGTGGCCACGAACGTCTTGGTGGTGCTGCCGATCCGGTAGTAGCCGTCCCGGGGCAGCGGTCGGCCGCTGTGCGATTCGGCTTCGCCGCTGCGGGTGGTGCGGACCGTGCCCGGTGCGGTGTAGCGCACGGTGACGCCGATCGCACCGGCGGCATGGATCGCGTCGGTGTCGCGTTGGAGACGGGACGCGGGCGGGTCGGAAGGCGTGTTCGGCGCGGCCGCCGTGGTGCCGGCGAGCACGACGCCGACGGCGAGGAGACATGCGGCGCGGAGCCCGGAACGCGATGTCGGGGTGGGTAAGTTCGGCACGGATTGCCTTCCTGTCGGGCGGCGCCGAGGTGGTTCGACGGCGGTGGTGACGTGGTTCGGCATCGGTGGTGACGTGCTGCGGCGGCGGTGCGGACGTGGTCTCAGGGCGCCGCGGGGGCGAGCAGTCGGTCGGTCAGCCGCTGCACGGACACCTCGGAGGACAGTTCGTGCTCGTCGTCCGCGTAGGTGCCGTTGACCACGATCACGGCGCCGCGCCGGCCGTCCTCGGTGACCCCCATCCGGATCTTCGTGCCCTCGATGTCTCCGCCGTGCCCCCAGCGGAATCCGCCGCCGGGCAGCGGCTGGCGCATCAGTCCGAGCCCGTAGCGCACTCCGGGCATGACCTGCTCGAAGTCGGCCGGCATCGGCACGGTGTCGCACATCCGGGCGAGTTGGGCGGGCGGCAACAGCCGGCCCCGCAGCAGCGCGGTGAAGAAGCGGTCCAGGTCGGCGTGCGTGCTGATCATCTCGCCGGCGGCATCGCCCCAGGTCATGTTGCGGATGGTCGTGTCCACCCAGGCGTCCCGGTCCGCGAAGCGGTGGTAGGAGTGGGCATACGGCGCGCGCAGCGTCGGGTCGTCGCCGGGTGCGTAGGTGTCGGCCAGGCCGAGCGGGCGGACCACGCGGCTGTGTACCTCGTCCGCCCAGGAGCGACCGGTGACCCGTCGGACGATCATCCCGGCGAGCACGTAGTTGGTGTTCGAGTACTCCCAGTTCGGCGTCGGATCCGCCGGATCGGCGGGCGGGAAGCTCGGCGCGAACCGCATCGCGCCGGCGACCAGTTCCTCCGCACGGGTGCTGCGCAGCCGCGTCTGCTCGAAGCCCGCCGCGGTGTCCGGCAGTTCGTTGCTGTAGTTGTGCAGGCCGCTGGTGTGCTGGAGCAGGTGCCGCACCGTCACCCGGCGACCGTCGTTCCCGTTGCCGGCGACCACCCCGGGCAACCATTTGTCCACCGGGTCGGTGAGCGCCAACCGCCCCTCGGCGACCAGTTGCAGGACAACGGTGGCCACGAACGTCTTGGTCGCACTCCCGATCCGCAGTTGCCCGTCACGCGGTACGGGCCGCCCGGTGCGCAGATCGGCCGGCCCCGCGTGTCCCTCGGTGTACTCGCGCCCGTCCCGCGCCAGGATCGCGGCGTTCACGTAACCACCGTCCCGAAGCAACCGCTCCGCCTCGCCGCGCAATCGCTCTCGGGCGGGCGTCCGCTGCTCGGCCGCGGCCGCCGGCGCAGCCGCCGCAACCGCCGATCCGGCGAGCGCGACGGCCAGCGCACAACACCGACGGCGGCTCAGCAGGAACGGGCTGCCGGGGACATGGACCACGTGTGCGGACACGACGACTCCTCAGGGTTCACCGATACCGCACCACCATCCCGCGAGACAATCATGGCCAACTACCGTGTGGGCACCCGAAACCACGGTGGTGCGACCCGGTGCGTGAAGGGTGTGGCAAACCGAACCGGCGCACGGCCGGGCGCCGGGTCGAACGGTTTGGGGTGGTGCGGTGATTCCGGCGGGTGGGGGATCGAGGTCAGGGGCCGGTCAGGATGTGGAGTAGGCGGCGGGCCTCGGTGCGGGAACGGGAGGAGCCGGGGCCGGCGGCTTCGGGAAGGCCGGGGATGGGGCCTCGGGCGGCGGTGATGTCGGCCACGTGGACGGCCAGTTCGAGCAGGTCGGCGTGCCGGGTGGGTGGTGGGGTGGCGGCCAGGGTGTGGGGGAGGGCGGCCCGGAGGAGGTCCCATACCGGTTTCGGGGCGCCCGCGTCGGCGAGTTCGCGCAGGCTCGGGACGATTCGGGTCGGGGCGAGTTCGCCGGCGGCGGTGGACCGGCCGATCAGGTCGCCCAGGAAGGCGCCGTCCAGTTGGCCGCGTGCGGCGAGGATGGCCAGGGCGTCCGTGGCGTGCGTACGGTCGGTGCGATCGCGGGCGTTGAGGCCGTGCGCCAGGGCGAGGGCCAGGCCGGCCCCGAACGGTCCGTCCGCGATGGCGAGCATCGGCAGCAGGCGTCCGTCGCCCCGGCCGACCCGGGCGCGGTGGGCGAACTGCGGCACCAGGTGCGCGGCGATCAGGTCCCGATCGTTGGGCAGGAAGGACGGCAGGCAGGCTGCCCAGCGCCCGCTGCGGTCCCCGTCGTAACCGTCCACAAGCCAGTCCTCGGGCGTGTCCAGGCCGAGCCGGCTGCCGGTGGGGACCACGGCCAGCGTCGCGGTCATCGGCTCGGCGATCCGGTGGCCGAACCGACCACGATCGGTGCTGCGGCGCACGGCGCGGGTCGGGTCGGCCGACGGTAGATGCCCGGCGGCCAGTCGCAGCGCCGCCCGGTCGCCCTCGGCGGTGCCCAACGCGCGTGCCTGTGCCGCGAGTTCCGGCTCCGCAGCGATCGGCAGGCGACGCAGCGCGTGCTCCAGGTCGAACGGCCACGGCTGCCAGCCCTCGGCCGCCGCCCGACGCAGCCGGTCGACCAGCACGGCCGGGTCGATCAGGCCGTTCGCGCCGGTGGGGGTGGAGAGCAGGGCGGGACGGGGTGCATGGGCCACGCCGACCGCGATCGCCCGCAGCCGGCGGGCGTAGACCTCGTGCAGCGGCGTCGACTCGGGCCGGCGCAGCAGGGCCCGCCAGTGCCGGTCGCCGGGTGTCGGGTCGGTGCCCGGGTAGGGGGCGCCGAATGCGCCTCGCGCGGGTGCCTGGGCGGCCGCGACCACCAGCATCAGTTCGTCCGCGTGGTGCAGTCGCCGATAGGGGTCGTCGATCGAACCCGCGGGAAGCTCGGTCGGCAGGTACGCGTCCCGGGCGAAGAGCGGCGCAAGCGCGGCCCGCACTCCCGACCGGTCCACGGCGCCGAGTGCGACGAGCGCGGCGAGTACCCGCTCGACCCCGACCGGATCGAGTTCCTCCCGGGACTGCCGGCGCAGCACCGCGATCTCGACCGCCAACTCGGCCGCGTCCACGATGGGCGCCGGCATCTCCTCGGGAACGTACGCCGGCATCGGGAGCGGCACCGGCGCGGCGGAACCGTCGTCGGCGCCCAGCTCGGCCCGTTGGTCGGCGGGCAACTGCCGGGCGGCGGCGAGGAGGTCGGCCCGAGCCCGCGGGTCCGCGTGGTCGATCCAGCGAAGCGCCGAGGAGACGGCTCGTTGCTGGAGGTCCGCGGCCTGCCGGCCGAACGCGACGGCGAGCACCGACAGCGCCGCGCCCGCGCGTGCCGCCGGGTCGCGCGCGGTCAGCGTGTCCAGCCAACCGAGCGCGGTGCGGACGAGTTTCTTCTCGGTCCGGGTACAGGCCGCCTCGACGGCGCTCAGGGCGATCTCCGGCGGCAGCGACCCCGCCCGATCGGCCCGGATCAGCGCCGCCAGGGCGGCATTCGCCACCCGGCCCGGCGCCATCGTGGTCACGGCCACCAACTCCTGCGCATGCGTGCCGATTTCGTTCGCAGTGAGGTCGAGGGCGGTGAATACGCGCAGGTAGCCGGCCAGTTCGCTGGTCCGACCGGGACTGCCGAGTCGGGTCACGCACGCGGCCACCACGTCCGCGCGATCGACGTGCCCCTCGGCGATCAGGGCCGGGAACGCTTCCGGCCACCAGTGCGATGCGTCGAAGAACGAACCCACACCCGGAACCTCGAACAGACGCAGCAACAACGCGCCACACTCCGCACGGTCGGAGGGGAACATCGCAGCCGGCAACGTCGTTCCCGCCACCGTGGATCGCGATGTCGCCGAACCCACGGACACGGAACCCATCGACAACAAACCCATCGACGTGGATCCCGATGTCGAACCCGCGGACCGCGAACCGCCGAACGTGGAATCCACCGACAACAGCCGGGCGGCGCGAGGTTCGTCCAGCCAGGTCAGCACGTACCCGTCGCTCGGCGGCGGGGCCGAGCCGGTCTCCGCCGCCAGCGCCCGGACCAGCAGGAATCGGGCCCGATCGAAGTCCCGGACGGGCAAGCGCTCGGCCAGCCGGGACATCAGGTTCGGCAACCAGGTCGGCGCCCGATCCCGCAGTGCGGTCATCACCAGTTCGGCCCCGACCTCGTCGGTGATGTCGTCCGACCACATGCGCAACCGGTGGCGTGCCAGCCAGGCGGCCAACGGCGCGGCGCCCGGCAGTACCGCCGCGCCCGCCACGGCCAACGCCGGACCACGCCGCCACAGGGTGCTGTCGCGACGCGCGTTTCGTTCGTAGGCGACGAGCGGATCGACCAGGGCCCTGCGGCCGGCGGTGTCGAGTCCGTGCATCGCCGCGCCGACCTCGCGCGGGTCCTGGGCCTCGATCAGCTTGTGTAGCGTCGCCCACTCGGTCATCCGGTCCCCACCGCTCCGATCCCACAGCTCCGACTTCGCAGTCGCGCCGTCGCGCGACCCCGCATACGGTGCCGGCGCGTCCCGACATCGGCGAGCCCCGGCGGCCACGGCCGGCGAACCTCCCGGCACCGCAGCCCGCACCGCTCCCGGCACAGCATTCGGCACAGCTTCGGCCGAAGCCGACGCGTGCGGTATTAGAGTCGGGCCATGGCAACGACAGACGAGGGGACCGTACGCGTCGACAGCTGGATTTGGTCCGTGCGCCTGACCAAGACCCGGTCGCTGGCCGCCGCGGCGTGCAAGGCCGGGCACGTGCGGGTCAACGGCGACAAGGTGAAGCCGGCCCAGTCGATCGGGATCGGTGACGAGGTACGGCTGCGCCAGGACGGCCGCGAGCGGATCGTCGTGGTCAAACGCATCGTCCGCAAGCGGGTCGGCCCGCCGGTGGCCGCCGAGTGTCTGATCGACAACAGCCCCCCGCCGCCCCCGCGCGAAGAGGCGGTCGTGGTGGCCCGGCGCGACCGGGGCGCCGGCCGTCCGACCAAGCGCGACCGTCGTGTGCTGGAGCAGTTCCGCGAACGCTGAGCGATGGTGGGTCCGGCCCTCGGACCGGACCCACCCCGGCCGAGGTCAGGACCCGGCCGTACCGCCGGCCCCGGGGGATCCGGTCGTCGGCCCTACCGACCCCACCGGCCCCACCGGCGCGTCCGGTGTCCTCGGCGGCTCCCGCTCGGCCACCGCGCGCGGCAACGTCTCGCCGCGGAAGAACGCCGGCTGCATGAATCGATAGACGAGCATCAGCACCGCGCCCAGGAGCAGCGCGCCGATCCCGGTCAGGAACACCCCGCCCAGTTGCCAGTGCGGTGGGAACGGCAGGGTCCAGTAGGTCGTGCCGTAGTCCTTGTCCGAGTACACGATGCACGCGTCGATGAAGAAGTACGCCAGCAGCGCCCCGCCCAGGCCCGGCATGATGCCCTTGGTGATCAGATCGCGTCTGCTGCGGGTGAGTACGCGCCGGTGGAACCAGACGCACGCGAAGCCGGTGATGCCGTAGTAGAACGCGATGGCCAGGCCGATCGAACCGATCGAGTCGGTGAGCACGTTGGTGCTGACCCGGGTGATCGCGACGTAGAAGGCCACCGATGCGATGCCCATCCCGACCGTGGACCACGTCGGTACCAGGTTCCGGCTGTGCACTCGGGCGAAGTTCTGCGGGACGGCCCGGTGGGCGGCCATGGACAGCGTGGTGCGCGCGGTCGGCAGGATCGTGGTCTGGGTGGACGCGGCCGACGAGGTGAGCACCATGAACACGAGCAGCTTCGCCATGAACCAGCCGAACCCCTCGGTGCCGAACACGCTCGACCCGAGACTGGACAGCACATCCCCGGAGCTGTCCGGATTGGCCAGGCCGTTGCCGGTCTCGCCGGCGCCCGCGAAGGACAGCGCGGAGGTACTGATCAGCACGTAGATCAGCAGCAGCAGGACGGTCGAGATCACCGCGGCCCGACCCGGTGTGTGCTTGGTGTCCGCGGTTTCCTCGTTGATCGAGACGGCGGTGTCCCAACCCCAGTAGATGAACACCGCGGCCAGTACGCCCTTGGTCAGCGCGTCGATGGAGTCGATCTCGAACGGGTTGAACCAGGACCAGCCGATGTGCACCGAGCCGTCCGGGGCGTTGCCCAGGTAGACCTTCCACAGCGCGGTCAGGCCGAGGGCGATCAGCACCACGACCTCGATGGTCAGCAGTACCTTCTGGAGATCGGCCGACAGTTCGATGCCGACGTAGCAGATCCAGGTCATCAGGACGATCCACACGACGCCGGCGAACGTCGTCCAGAACGTGTCCTCGGCGAGGCCGTGGGCACCGATCAGTCGGAAGCCGTACTGCCCGGCGATCTGCGCGAGGTTGGCCATCACGATGACGTCCGCGACGATGATGGCCCAGCCGCCCATCCAGCCGGTCATCGGGCCGAAGGTGCGCGATCCCCAGGTGAAGGTGGTGCCGCAGTCCGGGGTGTCCTCGTTGAGTTCCTTGTAGCCGTAGGCGATCAGGAACATCGGGATGAAGGCCAGGACCATCACGATCGGCGATTGCAGGCCGACGCCCGCGACGATGATGCCGAGCGTCGCGGCGATGCTGTAGGCCGGTGCGGTGGAGGCGAGTCCGATCACGACGCTGGAGGCGAGACCCAGCGCGCCGGTCTTGAGGCCCTTCTCGCCGGCCGCGCGACGCAGCGGCGATTCGGACGCGGGCGGTCTCGAGGGGTCGATGGTGGCCATGGCGAACCGTCCTGTCCTAGACGGGCACTTTGTACCCGTTCGACCGAAAACGGACCATCGGAAGCAGGCCATCAGATTAGACCCGCCGGTAACCCGACCGGCAGCCCCGGAGCCCGGGAAAATCAACGGAACTGATGCCACGTCAGACGCTCCGGTCGGTGCGTCGACCGTCCCGTCGCAGGATGCGACGGGACGGTCACGTCGTGGCGCGACGGTGATCCCGGCGGACCCTTCTCGCCGCGCCCGGTCGCCGGTGCGGTGCGGCGAGGGCGCGGGTGCGGTGCGGCCCGGACGAACAGGACGGCTCCCGGATACGGCCTAGAGGGAGAGCCCGGCCGCTTCCCGAGCCGGGACGGTCGGCGACGCGGCCTCGGCGCCGTGGTCATGGGCGCGGGTACGCAGGCGCGAGTCGAGTCGGGCGGCGGCCAGCGCGGCCAGGCCCAGGCCCGCGCCGACCCAGGCGACGGCCGCGTAGTCGAAGCCGGCCGCGATCACCCGGCCGCCGAGGAGCGGGCCGATGGTGATGCCGACGTTGAACGCCGCCGTGTTGGTTGCCCCGGCCAGGGTGGGTGCGTCGGCCGCGATGGCGAACACCCGGGCGTTCACGGCCGGGTTGGCCGCGAATCCGGCCAGTCCGAGCAGGAATACCAGGACGAGTGTGGCCGGAACGTTCCGGGCGGTGAGGGCGAGCAGGACGCACACGGCCACGATGGCGCCGATGCTCGCGTACAGGGTGCCGAACGGGTGTTCGTCGGCCAGTCGTCCGCCCACGGTGATCCCGACCACCGCGCCCACGCCGTACCAGGACAACACGAGGGGCACCCATGCCTCGCCGATGCCCGTGGTGTTGGTCAACATCGTGCCCAGGTAGCTGAAGACGGCGACCACGGCACCGAAGCCGGCCGCGGTGGTCGTGTAGGCCACCCACAGTTGTGGCCGCCGCATCGCGCGCAGTTCGCCGCGTACCGAGCGCGGCGCCTCGTGGGCGGGACGCCCCGCCGGCAGGACCATGTACACGGCCACGGTGCTGAGGGCGGTGAGCACCACGACGGCCCAGAAGGCCGCCCGCCAGCCCGCCCAGTTGCCGATCATCGTGCCGAGCGGAAGGCCGACGACGGTGGCCAATGACAGGCCGCCCGCCACCACGGCCATCGCCTTGGCCTTCGCGTTCGCGGCGACCAGGCCGAGCGCGGTGACGGCGGCGACCGCCCAGAACCCGGCATACGCGACGGCGCTCACGAAGCGGGTGGCCAGCACGAGCCAATAGCCGGGCGCGAGCGCGCCGACCACGTGGCCGAGGATGAAGACGACCTGGAACGCGACCAGTGCGGTACGGCGCGGCCATTGCAACGTGGCGACCGCGAGCAGCGGCGCGCCGACGACCATGCCGACGGCGAAGGCCGAGATCAGCAGTCCGGCGTCGGGGATGGACACGCCGAGGTCGGCGGCCATCGTCTCCAGCAGCCCGGAGAGCATGAACTCCGAGGTGCCTTGGGCGAATATGCCCAGTCCGAGGATGTAGACGGCAAGGGGCATGGGGGACTCCCGGGTGGTTCGTGTTTTGTAATGAGCAGTTCAAAACGAAGGCGTGCGTGATTGTGTGATCGCCGGGATGACGGCCGGTGTCGCCCCCGCCCGCCGGCGCCGCCGGTGGGCGGGGGATTCTGCGATCGGCCTAGAGGGCGCCCAGGGTCGTGTTCACGATCGCTTCCAGGCCGGCGCGGTCCACGCCGCTGCGCGCGGCCAGGCGGAGGGCCGACACCGTGCCGATGACGGCGTGTGCGAGCGCGCCGGCGTCCTTGTCCCGGTCCACGTCGCCGTCGAGTCGGCCGGTGTCGATGGCGGCCTTGATCGCGGCGTGGCGGCGTTCGTAGTCGCGCTTGAGCACCTGTGCCACCTCCGGGTCGCGCCCGGCCAGCTCGATCGCGGTGTTCACGACCAGGCACCCGCGCCGGTCGCCGCTCGGATCGGTTTCCTCGGCCACCACCACGGCCAACAGGTCGCGGATCTTGTCGTGCACGGGCCGATCGCTCTCCAGATTCGCGACCTGGAGGGATGTCATGTGCTCGATGTAGCGACGCAGCGCCCGCAGGAACAGGTCGCGCTTGCTGGTGAACGTGTTGTAGATGCTGCTGCGGCCGAGGCCGGTCGCGTCGCACAGGTCCTGTGTCGAGGTGGCTTCGTAGCCGGCGACCCAGAAGGCTTCGAGCGCCGCCTGGACCGCTTCCTCTTCGTCGAACTTCCGAGGTCGGGCCATGGGAGAGACGCTAGCAGGTTTTGTAATGGGCGGTCCAATATGGTCGGGCGATTTGCCGGGGGGCAGGCGCCCTATGCGCCCGTGAGGCTCGGTGCCAGGGTGGTCGGATCGGTGGCCGCGCCGAGGAGGCGGGTGCGGATCGCGGTGCCGGCTCGGGAGTAGGCGCTCTCGTCGTCGTGCAGCATGCTGATGCCGTTGGCGGTCTCCAGGAACGCGATCAGTTCGAAGACGAGTTGGGCCGTGTCGAGGTCGGCCGGCGCGTCGCCGATCGTCTTCGCGGTCTCGACCTCGGTGAGCAACATTTCGCGCCAACCCCGCCAGGCGCCCGCGAGGGTGTCCCGGACTCGACCCGGCCGTGCGTCGAACTCGGCCGAGGCGTTGAAGAAGAAGCAACCACCGGGGAACACCCGATCGCGGGAGTAGGCGATCCAGCGCTCGGTCAGGCGCCAGAGCCGGATCAGACCGGCGGGCTCGGCGAGTGCGGGCGTGACCACGTGCTCGACGTAGACGTCGACGGCCGCGCCGATCGCGGCGAGTTGGAGCTCCTCCTTCGACCCGAAGTGCGCGAACACCCCGCTCTTGCTGATGTCCAGGTCGCCCGCGAGTCGACCGATGGAGAGCCCTTCGAGGCCCTCGACGGACGCGATGTCCGCTGCGCGGCGGACGATCGCCTGTCGGGTGCGATCGCCCTTGCGGACCCGCCCGTCCGTCGGGGACGCACTCACGGCCACTCCTACCCTCGGCGGTTCGACCGATCGGCTGATCGGCCGGACGGTCGTTCGACCGATCGCCGTCGATTATCTCCCGGCGCTACCCGCCTGCCCCGTCTCCGGGCATCTCCCGGCTCCACCTCTTGATTCCCGCTTCCCGGCTTCATTGCCCGGTCTGCCTTGACAGGATCTCGATGCTCAGTAAATAGTACGACCGGTCGTGCAGTTTTCAAGGACACGCTTCCCGTGGCCGGCCGCCCGCTCGCCTGCTCGCCCACTCGTTCGCCCGGGGCGCCGGGCGCCCACCGGCCACGCGTCCACCCGCCCTCGTCCATGGAGGTCGCCTCATGATCGACACCGAAGCACCCGCCACCACCGGCCCCGCCGCCGATATCGCCGGCCTCGACGTGCAGGCGTCGGACCGCCGGGCGACCGTGATCGCGCTGGATACCCTGCGGCTCGTCCGGCGTGATCAGTGGGACCTGCCCACCCCGTGCACCGGGTGGAACCTGCGTGATCTGCTCGGCCACATGGTCGCGGAGAACCGAGGCTTCATCGCCGCTGCCGCCGGCGCCACGGATCCGGACGTCTGGCGGGACGACGCGCTCGGCGAGGATCCGTGGGTCGACTTCGCCGGCTCGGCGGTGGGCGTCACGGCGGCGCTGTCCGGCCCCGACGTCCGCGAACGGCAACTTCTCATCCGCGAGTTCGGTACGTTCCCCGGCGCGGTCGCGATCGCGATGCACTTCGTGGACAACCTCGTGCACGCCTGGGACATCGCCCGCACGATCGGTTTGCCCGGCCACATCGAACCCGAACTCGCGCTGACCGCTCTGGCGTTCGCCGAGCGTTGGGAACTGGGCAGGCCCGGAACCGCATTCGGCGGCGCGGTCGAGCCGCCCGTGGACGCGACACCGGGGGAGCGTCTCGTCGCGCTGCTCGGCCGCACGCCGCACCGGCGGTCGGCATGAGTGCCGTCGAGGCGTCCGCGCGGATCACCCTGCGCGCCACCGGCACGTTGTCCCCGCGGGCGGCCGGCGCGCTGGCGTACCTGCTGTTCCGGCGTCCGTTCGTGCGAGGTCGGGTGCGGCCCGCCGAGCGTTCGGCACACATGTTCGCGACCACCGACACGATGTACGTCGGCGGCAAGCGGGTGGTCACCTATCGGTGGGGCAACGGCGCGGAGCCGGTGCTCCTCCTGCACGGCTGGCAGTCGCGCGCCTCGCGATTCGCGCCGTTCGTCGAGGAGTTGCGGGCTCGCGGGCTGACCCCGATCGGGTTCGACGCGCCGGGACACGGGGATTCCGGCGGGACGAGCACGACCGTCCTCGAATATGCCGAGATCGCTCGCCGACTCCAGGACGAATACGGCGACTTCCGGGCGGTGCTCGCGCATTCCTTCGGCGTGCTCGGCGCGTTCCAGGCGCTGCGCTCGGGTGTACGGGCCGATCGGGTCGTGGCGGTGGCCGGGGTCTGCGACATGGAGTACCTGTTGGACCGGTTCAGCGTCGAACTCGACCTCGACCCACGGGTCAAGGCCATGGTGCGGGAGCGGGCGGACGCTCGCCTCCTGGCGCCGGAGTCGGCCATCTGGCAGCGGTTCTCCGCTTCCTCCGGAGCCGGTCCGGAGCGGGTGCCGATCCTGGTCGTGCACGACGAGGACGACGCGATGGCGGTGGCCGACCAGGGATATCGACTGGCGGCGGCCTACCCCGACCAGGCCCGACTGTTCGTGACCCGAGGACTGGGCCACAACCGGGTACTGGGCGACGCCGCGGTACTCGCCGAGGTGCTCCGCTTCCTCGACGCACCTCGACGGGAGCCCATGATGGAGTGCGTCTAGGCCGTGTCCGGCGAGGCATGGTGGCAGGCTTCGTCGGGCGTTCACCGAGGCCATTCGCCGGCCCGCCGGTTCGTGGGCCAGGGCACCGGCCACGGGTAACGATCCAGGTTTCGCGCGGGCGGCACCACGACGGGCGTCCCGTCGTCGAGGATCCGGTTGTACCGCAGCGCGAAGTAGTTCGCGGTCGGGTGGCCCGCGAGCAGCGGATCGGCGAAGCTGCCGGTGTCCTTGGCCATGTCGGAGTTCGAGTTGGCCATCTGGATGTAGGTGAACGTGCCCGCGTCGCGGCTCACCCACCCGGTGAAGAGCACCACGTGGCCGTCGTCGGTGTCGTCGAGCGCGTCACCCGGGAGCAGGTTGTCCCGCTCGATCCGGCCGGTGACCGAACGCCGATCGAGAGTGTCGGTGTCGACGTCCGTGTTCGGGAGATGCCAGGCCATGGCGACCATGCCCGAACAATCCGTGCGGTAGTCGTGCGTGCCTTCCCGGTCCGGGGCTTCGGCTCCCTGGTCGTACTGGACGCCGCGGTCGTACCAGTCCTCGGCGCGCTCCAGGACCTCGGAACGGGTGATGCTCCCGCCTGCTTCGGAGAAGGGCGGTGCGGCGGCTCCGGAAGGGGCGGCGGCGGGAACCGCGGCTTCCGCCGCCGGTGCGGCGGGCCCGCCGAGCACGGCGGTGACGAGGAGCGGGAGAGCGACCAGGGCACGCGTGCGGCAATATGCGCCGAACATGATGATGTGGTGCATTCGTCCAGAGTTGGACATATTGGCGCGCTCGTGGTGGACCGCAACGCGGGTCGGCCCGGGAAATCACGACGCGGGCGGCCCGGCGGCGATCGGCGCACCGGGCGCGACGTGGTGCGGGCGACGCCGGCAGGTGCCGGTTCTCCCCGCCCGGGGATCAAGTGTCGAGCGCCGCTCGGGAAGCGGCCAGGGCGGTGCCTTCGATCGACGCGGGCGGCGTGCGGCCGGCCGCCAGGTGACGACGGACCGCCGCGTACGGGATGTCCACCAGCGCGAAGGTGACCCGCTCCAGCGCGACCGAGGTGACCCGGCCGAAGCGCGCGCGCGTGTGCGTGCGCAGCGCGTCGGCCACGGCGTCGTTGAGCGTGGTCGGCTCCGAGCCCGGTTCGTCGGGCCAACGCGCGATCAGATCCTCGCGTCGGTGCAGGAGCAACACGGCTGCCTCGTGCGGGTGTTCGCGCACCCAGGCGAACACGGCCCGGACCGCGCGGGTGGCCCCCCGGTCCGGGTCGGGGTCGGCGAGCGCGGTCAGGAACGGATGTTGGAAGCGCCGTACCGTGCGCACCCACAGGCGGGCCAGCAGCAGGTCACGCGACGCGAAGCGGTGATACACCGACCCGACCGGGGCCCCCGCCTCGGCGGCCACCGCCGCGACGGTCACTGCGCCGGCGCCGGTGCGGGCGATGACCCGGAGCGCGGCGTCGAGGAAGTCGTCATCGGTGAACCTCGGTTTGCGGCCCATGCGCATCCGTCCTTGACACTGTCCGCCGCTTGGCGTTTTCTGGAATTGGGATTCTAGTATGGATCGACCAATACGGCGAATGATTGATGGTGCAGCATGCCTAGTTCACCGACTTCACCGACTTCACCGACTTCACGGGCCGCACGGGCTTCATCGACCGCAGCGACGGCGTCGGCGCTCTCGGCCGCCTCGGCGCACCCGATATCCCCGACCTCACCGCCCGGCGCCCCGAACCCGGTCGATGCGGCGCTGCGCATCCTGCGCTCGTATTCGCTCGGCTTTCTGGCCACCATTGGCGCGACCGGCGCGCCGAACGTGCGCCTGGTGCAACATCTCGCGGTCGACGACGACGCGACGATCCGGATCGGCACGAGTCCGCGTTCACGCAAGGCGATCGACCTGGTCGCCCGGCCGGAGGTGTCCTACTCGGTCGAGGATCGCGCGGCGGTGGCCTACGCGACGTTCTACGGACGTGCCGAACTCGTCTGTACAGGACCGGAGTTGATGGACCACTGGGACGAGACGCTGCGGCCGTTCTTCCCGGCCGGGCCCACCGGCGGCGACTTCGCGCTCATACGCCTGGTGCCGCATCGAGTGGAACTGATCGACTTCACCGCCGGAATCCACCCGGACCCGTATGGGCTGGTCTCGGCGGTGTCGCAGCTGCCGTAGCGATGTGCACGACCGCGGTCAGGCCGGGAAGTCGAAGGTGTACCCCTGCTGAACCAGCCAGGGCAACAGCTGCTTGAGCGCCGCCAGGGTCTGCGCGCGGTCGCCGCCCGCGTCGTGCATCAGGATTATCCCGCCGGGCTTGAGCTCCTTCTCGGCCGTGGCCAGGATCTTGTCCGCGCCGGGACGCTGCCAGTCGCGCGTGTCGTCGGACCAGTCCAGCGAGCGCATGCCGTATCCGGCCGCCATCGCACGCACCTGCGGGGACCAGTCGCCGCCGGGTGCGCGGAACCAGTCCACCCTGGCCCCGGGACCGGCCGCCGCGACGATCTGGTCGTGCGCGGTGGTGATCTCGTACTTGATCCGGGACAGCGGGCGCTTGGCGATGCCCTCGTCGTGGGTGACCGAGTGGTCGCACAGCCGGTTGCCGTTCGCGACGACCTCCTTGACCAGCTTCGGATTGGCCTTCGCGTTCGGGCCCAGCATGCAGAAGGTGGCCTTGGCCCGGTACTCCTTCAACAGCGCGAGCACCTGCGGCGTCCACTGTGGACTCGGCCCGTCGTCGAAGGTCAACGCGACGGTACGGCCGCCGCCCGCGGTCTTGCGCACCAGCGCGTCCGGCACCAGCGGCGGCGGTACCGACACGTTCGGATCGGCCGCCGTCGGTGCGTCGGAGGGGGTCGGCCCGGCCTCGGCCGCCCCCTCCCGCCCACCGGGCTGGGCCGCCTTGTCGTCGGAGTCCGAGGAGCACGCTGCGGTGCCCACCGCGAGCACGCCGGCAACGGCGAGAACGGTGAGATTACGCAGGCCACGACGGGTGTTGAGGCTTGTCACCGGTTGACTCCCAGCACTGTTCGAAAGCGAGGACACGCTTGCGAACACGACCGGATCCAACGAAGGGGTTCCGTACCGGCGACCCATTTTGCGGCGACTTTGTGCGTTGTCGACCAGCCGCAGACGTGCGGCGCGCGCGGGGCGTGGGGCGTGGGACACGGCGCGGTCCGACCCGACCTGCCGCAACGCAACGCGGCGTGACCCGAGGAGACGCGGGCCCGGCGGCTCCCGGTCGGTCGGGTGGGCGCGGCTCGGGCCCGCGCCTCCTCGGGCCGCGCCGGATCGGGTGCGATCAGGTCCGGTCGAGGGCGGTGAGCGTGCCGGCCAGGTCGGGGGCTTCCGCGGCGGGGCGGTTGTACGGGAGCCTGCCGAGCACCGACGCCATGCCGCACGTGTTGGTGACGGCGGAGAAGATCAGACCGGAGCCGATGGCGCCGGCCAGCAGGCGGGCCTTGGGCGAGCGGCGGCCGGCGGCCAGGCCGAGGACGACCAGGGTCCCTGCGGCCAGCCGGACCTGACGTTCCATCGGCCACACGTTGCGGGCGCCGATCGGGCCGTCCAGGGCGTGACCGTCGGCGACCCAGGCCGAGGTGCCGCCGGTCAGGTGCGCAGCCTCGATGCCGGCGGCGGTCAGCTCGGCACGGGCGCGCTCCGAGCGGGCTCCGGACGCGCAGACGATCAGCAGGTCGGCGTGTTCGGCCCGCTTGAGCACCGGTACCGCCTCGCGCAGTCGGTCCAGCGGGACGTTGTGCGCGCCGGGGATGTGCCCGGTCGCGTACTCGCCGGGGGTGCGCACGTCGAGCACGGTGAACTCGGTCAGCCGGGCGCGGACCTGCGCGGGGGCCAGGGCGGTCATGATGATCGGGCCTTTCGACGGAGCCCGGCGCCGGACCGGGAGGGGCGCACCGGTTCGCGGCGGATCCTTCGGTCGGACACCGGGCGGCAATGTGGAACGCTACCTGCCGGTTGTGACTACCTTCGGGTAACGGTGGGGTCGAGCTCGGTGTTCCGGGTCCGGCTCAGGTTTCCGGTCCGCTCTTGATCTCGGTCCCTGTCGCGGTCCCTGTCTCGATCTCGATCTCGGTCTCCGTGTCCGTCCCGGTCCCGGTCCCTGTTCCGATCCCCGGAATGGTGCGAAGCCGGGTCGGGGGCCGGAGCGGACGGCGGAGCCGGAGTCGAGGCCGGGACCCGGGCCGGACCCGGACCACCCGGACCCGGTCCCGGGTCCGGAGCAGTGCTCGGCTCCGCGGTTCCCTCCGGAGCTTCGCTCCGGCCCGTGTTCCCCGTCCGTTCCAGCAACTCCGCGAGCAGTGGCGCCACTTGATCCAGTTCGATCAGGAAGCCGTCGTGGCCGTACGGCGACTCGACCACCCGTAGCGGACCCGCTCCCGGGATGCCGTCGGCGAGGGTCTGCTGTTGGCTCGGCGGGTACAGCCGGTCGCTGTCCACGGCCGCGACCACGGTCGGTGCGGTGACCCGGGCCAGGGCCGCGGCCACGCCGCCGCGATCCCGGCCCACGTCGTGGCTGTTCATCGCCTCGGTGAGGCTGACGTAGCTGCCCGCGTCGAAGCGTGCGGTCAGCTTGGCGGCATGGTGGTCGAGGTACGACTCCACGGCGTACCGCCCGGGCGGGGCATCGCCGGGTTGCCGGTCCCGGCCGAACCGGGCGGCCAACTCGGTTTCGCTGCGGTACGTGATGTGCGCGATCCGCCGGGCCAGGCCGAGCCCGCGCCAGGGCCCGGACTCGGCCGGCCGGTCGTGGTAGTCGCCGCCGGCCCAGCCCGGATCGGCCCGGATGGCGTGCACCTGGGTCGAGCACCACGCAATCTGCTCCGCACTCGCCGCCGCGGTGGTGGCGATCAGGAACAGCGCGCCGACCCGGTCCGGGTGCGTCACCGCCCACTCCACCGCACGCATGCCGCCCATCGACCCGCCCACCACCGCCGACCAGCGCTCGATGCCGAGCAGGTCGGCGGTGGCCGCCTCCGCCGCGACCTGATCGCGAACGGTCAACCGGGGAAAGCGACTTCCCCAGGCCCGGCCGCCCGGCCCGGGTGACGCGGGTCCGGTGGTGCCGCGGCAGCCGCCGAGCGCGTTCGGGGCGACCACGAAGTACCGATCGGTGTCCAGTGTGCGGCCCGGCCCGATCAGGCCGTCCCACCACCCCGGGGTGGGGAACCCCGGGCCGGCGGGCCCGGCGACGTGGCTGTCCCCGGTCAGCGCGTGCAGGACCAGAACCGCGTTGGAGCGGTCCGGGGCGAGCCGACCCCACGTCTCGTAGCCGACGTGGACCTCGGGCAGCACCTGCCCGGATTCGGTCCACAACGGCTGCGGCAGGGTCAGGGAGTGCGGTCCCGCCGGGGCGGCGGGAGTGGTGGGCGTGGCATGCGACATGGTGAGCCGTTCCGTCCGGATTCGCGGCTAGTGCGCCTGCGCGGCGCGGAGGCCGGCCACCAGGTCGGCGCGCAGATCGGCCAGGCCCTCGATGCCGACGGAGAGCCGGACCAGGCCCGGGGTGACCCCGGTGGCCAGCCGCTCCGCGTCGGTGAGCTGCGCATGCGTGGTGCCGGCCGGGTGGATCACCAGACTGCGCACGTCGCCGATGTTGGCCAGGTGGCTGAACAGAGACAGGCCCTCCACGAATCGGCGGCCGGCCTCGATCCCGCCCTTGAGCTCGAACGCGACGATCGCACCGGCACCGCGCGGCAGATAGCGCTTGCCCGCGTCGTACCACCGGCTGCTCGGGAGACCTGCGTAGTGCACGGTCTCCACCTCGTCCCGGGCCTGCAACCACTCGGCCAACGCGCTCGCGTTCGCCACGTGCCGCTCGATCCGCAGCGACAACGTCTCCAGGCCCTGGAGCAGCAAAAAGCTGGTCAACGGCGCGATCGAGGCGCCCACGTCGCGCAACAACTGCACCCGCAACTTGGCCGCGTACGCCCCCGGGCCCAGGTCCGGCCAGTAGCGCAGCCCGTTGTAGCTCGGGTCCGGCTCGGAGAAGCCGGGGAAGCGGTCCGGGTGGGCACCGAAGTCGAACGTGCCGCCGTCCACCACGATCCCGCCGATCGCGGTGCCGTGGCCGCCGAGGAACTTGGTCGCCGAGTGCACCACGACGTCCGCGCCATATTCGAGCGGCCGGAGCAGATACGGCGTCGGCACCGTGTTGTCCACCACGAGCGGCAGGCCCGCGGCGTGCGCCAGGTCGGCCACCGCCGACACGTCGAGCACGTTGCCGCGCGGGTTGCCCAGCGTCTCGGCGAACAGCAGCTTGGTCTCCGGTCGGATCGCCGCGCGCCACGCGTCCGGGTCGTCCGGGTCGTCGACGAAGGTGACCTCGATGCCGAGCTTGGGCAGCGTCCAGTGGAACAGGTTGTACGTGCCGCCGTACAGCGACGAACTGGACACGATGTGGTCGCCGGCGCCCGCGAGGTTGAGCACCGCCAACGTGGTCGCGGCCTGCCCGGACGCGGTCGCCACCGCCGCAACGCCGCCTTCCAGGGCGGCCACGCGCTGCTCCAGCGCGTCGGTCGTCGGGTTGTGGATCCGGGTGTAGATGTGTCCTTCCTCGGACAGGTCGAACAGCCCGGCGGCGTGCGCGGTGTCCCGGAAGACGAACGACGTGGTCTGGTAGATCGGCACCGCACGGGCCCCGGTGGTCGGGTCGGGCGAGGCGCCGGCATGCACCTGGCGGGTCTCGAAGGACCACGCCGCGGGGTCGTCGGCGGGCACGGTTTCGATGCCGGGCGGCGCGTCGGTTGCTTCGAGGGTCATCGGGAAACTCCTTGCGGGGTAAGGGAGTCGACGGCGTTGTCGGGTGCGCCTGTGCTCGGCGCTCGGTGATTTCGGGTGCACGACACTCGGGCACTCGACGGACGGGCGCTCCGTCCGAGCAGGACGGAGCAGGACGGAGCAGGACGGAACGGCGCGCGGCAGGCCGGGGCAGTCCGGTGGAAGCACGCCGCGGGTAGTGGCGATCGGGTACGCGCGATCGACCGCGGGCGCGCCGAACCGGCTCGCTACGCGGCGATCCGCGGACGAGGTCCGGACGCAGCGGGCCCGGGTGGGAAGAGCGGGAGCGGGACGCGGGGAGTCGGCGGGTCAGCGCCCGGACTCACACACCGCGCGAACCATCGGGACCGAAACGGTCACCGAGGTTCAGTGGGACATTCGACACGCCATGCTGGTCACGCGCACGAGATCCACGTGGCGGCGACTGACGAGCATGGGACTGGACATGGCCGCGAGTCTAGGCGGCCCGACCGGCATTGCGCCACGGGGTTGCCCACAAGACCCGGGAAAGAGCCGCCACGCGACCCGGAGGGCAGTCCCACGGGCGGTTCGGGGTGCGGGCGCGAGTGGTTTCGGCTGGACCGATGCGCCTTCCTCGTGCTTACATCACCGCCATGACTCCGCGTCAGGTCGCTTCCGCGCTGCTCGACCCCTTCTGGGTGGGTCGACGAGCCGACCACTTCGACCAGATCTGTCGCTGAACCCTGCGTTCGTGCGGCTTGCCGCCGCCGAATGAGCAGAGCGTGCCCCCGCCCCGCGTGACCCTCGTCGGTCCGCCGCGCCCGGGCCCGGCCCTGCCGCGTCGCCGCCTTCCGTGCCGCGCCGCCTTCGCACCCGATCCTGCCCCACCCGCCGCAGGTTCGTCCCGCCGTGTTCGGCCCGTCCCGGGCCGCCGCCCGGCGTGCTCGGACCGAGGCTGTACCGAGGACCCAGTCATGGCAACCACCGCACCGCCCACCCTCCCTGTGATCGATATCTCCCGATTCCGCGACCCCGCCGCGGACTCGGCCGCCTTCCTGGCCGAACTGCGCTACGCCGCACGTGAGATCGGCTTCTTCTATGTGGTCGGCCACGGCGTCGACCCGGAGCTGCGCGCCCGTGCCCTGGAGGTCTCCAAGCGCTTCTTCGCGCTGCCCGAGGCGGACCGGCTCGCGGTCGAGAACGTCAACTCGCCGCAGTTCCGCGGCTACACCCGCACCGGCACCGAGTACACCCGGGGCGGCCCCGACTGGCGCGAGCAACTCGACATCGGCCCGGAGCGCGCCGCGCTCACGCTCGGCCCGGACGACCCGGCCTATCTGCGTCTGATCGGGCCCAACCAGTGGCCGGCCGCGCTGCCGGAGCTGCGCGAGACGGTGCTCGCGTGGCAGGGCGAGGCGCTGCGGGTCAGCCGTGAGGTGCTGCGCGCGCTGGCCGCGGCGCTGGGCCAGGACAGCGGCTACTTCGACGAGTGGTTCGACGAGGAGGCCGCGGTACACGTCAAGGTCGTGCACTATCCCGGTCGACCGAGTGCCGACGTGGACCAGGGGGTGGGTGCGCACAAGGACTACGGGTATCTGGCGCTGCTGCAACAAGACGACGTCGGCGGCCTTCAGGTGCAGGCACGGGACGGGTCGTGGATCGATGCCACGCCGCTGCCGGACGCGTTCGTGTTCAACATCGGCGAGATGCTGGAGATCGCCACGCGTGGTTATCTGCGTGCCACGCAGCACCGGGTGATCGCACCGCAGCCCGGCGTGGACCGCTATTCGCTGCCGTTCTTCCTCGGCCCGCGCCTGGACGCGGTGGTCGAACCCCTCACCCTGCCCGCCGAGTTGGCCGCGGTGGCGGACGGCGTCACCGAGGACCCGAACAATCCGCTCAAGCCCGCGTACGGCGAGAACGCGCTGATCGGCTGGCTGCGTTCGCACCCGCGCGTGGTCGAGCGCTGGTGGGCGGACCGACTCCCGGCGCAGCCGGCCGGCGGCACGACCGATGCCGCGGCGTCGGACGCGACTCCGGGCGCCGAGTCGGCGGGCGCGGAATCCCTCGCCGCGTCGCCGCGCGCGGGATCCGTGGGGTCGGCGGGGGCGGCCTCCCACTCCGGGTCGCCGAGCGTGACACCCGATGTCGCCCCGGTGGGCGGAACTCCCGCCGCCGGGCCGACTTTCGAGACCCTTCAGGTGCACGCGGGTGCCCGACCCGATCCGGGCACCGGCGCCCGCGCCGTGCCGATCTACCAGACCAGCAGCTACGTCTTCCGGGACGCGGCGCACGCGGCCGACACGTTCGCGCTCACCGACCTGGAGACGCACGCCTACACCCGGCTGTCCAACCCCACTACCGCCGTGGTGGAGGAGCGGATCGCCGCCCTCGAAGGCGGCACCGCGGCGGTGGCCGTGGGCAGCGGCCAGGCCGCCACCACCCTCGCGCTGCTCAACCTGGCCCGGGCCGGCGACCACCTGGTCGCGGCGGCCTCGTTGTACGGCGGCACCCGCACCCTGCTCGAACACACCTTTGCCGACCTGGGTATCGAGGTCACCTTCGTCGACGACCCGGACGACCCGGACGCGTGGCGCGCGGCGATCCGGCCGCGGACCAGGGCACTGTTCGGCGAGAGCGTCGGCAACCCGCGCGGCAACGTGCTGGACCTGGCCACCGTGGCCGGCATCGCGCACGAGGCCGGCGTGCCGTTCGTGGTGGACAACACCGTGCCGACGCCGTACCTGCTGCGCCCGTTCGAGCACGGCGCGGACATCGTGGTGCACTCGACCACCAAGTTCCTGGGCGGCCACGGCACCGCGATCGGCGGGATCGTGGTGGACGGCGGCACGTTCGACTTCGGCGCCCACCCGGATCGTTATCCCGGCCTGGTCGCGCCCGATCCGACCTACCACGGACTGTCCTTCTGGGAGCGGTTCGGCGCCGACCGGGTCGCCTACGCGCTGCGTCTGCGGGTGCGGCTGCTGCGCGACCTGGGCCCGGCGGTGTCCCCGCTGAACAGCTTCCTGCTGCTCCAGGGCATCGAGACGTTGTCGTTGCGGATCGAGCGGCACACCGCCAACGCCGAACGGGTCGCGGCCTGGCTCGACGCGCGGCCCGAGGTGTCGCGGGTGGACCACCCGAGCGTGCCCACCAGCCCGTGGCACGGTGCGGCGCAGCGCTACCTGCCGCGCGGCGCGGGCGCCGTGCTCTCGGTGGACCTGGCCGGCGGCCTGGCCGCGGGTCGGCGATTCGTCGAGGGACTGCGACTGTTCAGCCACCTCGCCAACATCGGCGACGCACGCAGCCTGGCCATCCACCCCGCGTCCACCACACACGCGCAACTGGATCCGGAGCAGCAGGCACACGCCGGCGTGACCCCGGGCCTGGTCCGGCTGTCCATCGGCCTCGAAGGCATCGACGACCTGCTCGCCGACCTGGACCGCGGCCTGGCCGCGGCGACCGACCGCGGTGACCGCGCCGGAAGCGGCGTCGGTGTCGAGACCGGCACCGGTGCCGGTGCCGAGGCCGAGGCCGGTGACAGTGCCGACGCGGCCGTCCACGCCGCCACTGGCGTCGTTTCCGCCGCCGTCCGCGCCGAGAGCGCGACGGAGGGCGTGCGATGACGACGCGTCAGGCCGTACACGAAAGCCGGATCCGCAGTGCGCGCGGCGAGATCCATCTGCGGGTGTGGCCGGCCGCCGACGAGCCGGTCGCGGTCGTGCTGTTCCTGCACGGTCTGGGCGAACACGCCGGTCTGCACGAGCCGTTGGCGCATCGCCTGAACGCCGACGGGATCGAGGTGTGGGCCCCGGACCAGATCGGCCACGGCCTCAGTGCCGGCACCCGCGTCCTGGTGGAAAGCCTGGACGCGCTCGCCGACGACGCCGAGCTGATCCTCGAACGCATCGCAACCGGCCGCCCCGGCGTGCCGCTGATCCTGGCCGGCCACTCGCTCGGCTCGGCGGTCACGCTGCTCCTCGCGGGCACCCGCGCCGCCGCCGCACCCGCCCGCGCGCTCGTTCTGGCCGGCGCCGGAACCGGCCTGTCGGCGGGCGAGAGCGGCCTGCGCAGGCTGTTGGCGGAGCACGGCATCGACCCGATGTCGTTGCGCAAGGACCCGAGCGAGCTGTGCGGGAACGCCGAGTACGCCGAACGGCTGCGCAACGACCCGCTGGTGTGGTCCGGCGGCCTGCGCCCGGAGACCCTGGACGCGCTGGAGGCGGGCGGCGAGCGAATCGCCGCACTGATCGCCGCCGGCACGATCACCCGGCCGGTGCTCTTCGTGCACGGCGAGGCGGACGATCTCGCCCCCGCGAGCGCCGTACTGGCCGCCGCGAAGACGTTGCCGAACGCCCGGGCCCGGATCTTCCCGGGCGACCTGCACAACGTGCTCGCCGAAAACGACCGCGCCCGAGTGCACGACGAGATCGCCGAGTTCGTCCTGGCCGCCGCGCGCGACTGATCACCCGCCCGCCCGGCGAGCACCGGGCGAGGCACACCCCGAAACGCCCTTTCCAGCAAGGAGATCGATCCACCATGCGCCGCTCCGCGCTCCGCATAGCCGCCGTCCTCGCCCTGGCCGGACCGGTCCTCGCCGCATGCGGCTCCGGCGGCACGCCCACCCCCGGCGCCACCGGTGCCGACTCCCAGGCCCCGGCGCCCGCCGCCGGCGCGCTCGACCCGAACGCGACGGCCAGGGTGCGTCTGGTGCTGGAGCCGACCAGCCTCAACCTGACCAGCACGGCCGGTGTCGCGGTCGAGCAGGTCCTGCTCGACAACGTCTACCAGGGCCTGCTCAGCGTCGACACCACCGCGGACAACAAGATTGTGCCCGCGCTCGCGACCGGCTTCGAGACCTCCGCCGACGGCCTCACCTACACCTTCCACCTCACCCCGGGCGCCACGTTCCACGACGGCTCGCCCGTCACCGCCGAGGACGCCGTCTGGTCGCTGCAACAGGTGCTCGCGCCGGGCTCCAAGCAGCCGAACGCCAAGACCCTGGCCACCATCGCGAACGTCGCGGCGCCCGACCCGGCCACCGTGGTGATCACGCTCAAGCAGCGCGACACCAACCTGACCTGGGCGCTCACCCAACGGGTAGGCGTCGTGTACCGAAAGGGCACCGACTTCACCAAGCTGGACGCCGCGGAGAACGGCACCGGCCCGTTCAAGCTGGACGGTTGGCAGCGCGGTTCGGCGATCACCCTGGTGCGCAACGACGCGTACAAGGGCGCCAAGGCCAAGGTGGCCAAGGTCGTGCTCAGCTACATCCCGGACCGCAACGCCGCGAACAACGCACAGGCCACCGGGCAGACCGACATCGAGACGGCGGCCGAGGCCACCCTGCTCCAGCCGTTCACCGGCAACGACAGGTTCACCGTGCTGCGCGGCACCACCACGGACAAGTACACGCTGGCGATCAACAACGCCAAGCCGCCGCTGAACAACCCGGCCGTGCGGCACGCGATCCGGCGCGCGATCGACAAGGACGCGCTGATCAAGACGCTCGGCGGGGCCGGCGTCCGGCTCGGCGGTCCGATCCCCACCTCCGACCCGGGCTTCCAGGACCTGAGCACGATCGACCCGCACGACGCCGCCGCGGCGCGGAAGGCGCTGGCCGACGCGGGCGTGGGCAATCTCAAGTTGACGCTGAAGATCCCCAACATCTACCCCGCGGCGATCGGCGACGTGCTGGTCGCCAACCTCAAGGAAGCGGGCATCGAACTCACGGTCAAGCAGCAGGAGTTCACCGCCTGGCTGAGCGAGGTCTACACGGCGCGGGACTACGACCTGAGCCTGGTCAACCATGCCGAGCCGCACGACATCGCCAACTTCGCCACCCCCGGCTACTACTTCGGCTACGACAACGCGCAGGTGCGCGAGTGGTACGCCCAGGCCGTCGCCGCACCCGACGAGCGCACCCGTACCGAGCTGCTCAGCAGGATCGGCCGCCAGGTCACCGAGGACGCCGCCGCCGACTGGCTGTTCCAGGCGCAGACGTTGACCGTCGTGCGCAAGGGCGTCAGCGGCGCACCGCAGCACCACACCAGCAGCCGGCTCAACCTCGCCGGCATCGGGATCACCAAGTGACCGCCCGCAGCCGCCCGTTCCGACCGGTACCGGTACCGCACCCCGTCCCGCGTCGACCGGCAGAGCGGCGTCCGACATGACGGTGTTCGTCGCACGCCGACTGGGACTGCTCGCGCTGTCCCTGCTCGGCGCGAGCGTACTGACCTTCACGCTGCTTCGGCTGCTGCCCGGTGATGCCGCCACCTCGGTCGGCGGCATCACCGCGGACACCGCGCAACTGCGGGCGATCCGGCACGACCTGGGCCTGGACCGGCCGTTGCTCGTGCAGTACTGGACCTGGCTGACCGACGTCCGCACCGGCGACCTGGGCCACTCGCAGCTCAACGGTTCCTCGGTGACCGGCGAACTGGCCGAGAAGTTGCGGGTCACCGGCCCGCTGGTACTCGGCGCGCTGCTGCTCGCGCTGACCTTCGCGGTACCGCTGGGCATGCTCGCGGCGGTGCGCCGCGAGCGTCGCGACGGCACCGTGATCAGCGTCGCGAGCCAACTCGGCATCGCCCTGCCCACGTTGTGGGTGGGCCTGTTGCTGATCCTGCTGTTCGCCGTGCAGACGCCGCTGCTGCCCGCACAGGGCTTCCCGGTGGAGGGCTGGGCGGACCCGGGCGAGGCGGCCCGCAGCCTGGTGCTGCCGACGCTGACCCTGGCCCTGTCCGAGGGCGCGGTACTGCTGCGGTTCGTGCGCTCGGCCACCCTCGACGTGCTGCACCGGGACTACCTGCGCACCGCGCGGGCCGCCGGGCGGACCCGCACCGGCGCGCTGCTGCGGCACGGCGTGCGCAACGCGGCCGGCCCGGTGTTGTCCATGCTCGGCGTGCAGGTCGCCGCCCTCCTGGTCGGCGCGATCGTGGTGGAGAAGGTCTTCACCCTGCCCGGCGTCGGCTCGATGCTGGTGGCCGACGTGGGCAACCGCGATCTGGTCAAGGTGCAGGGCGAGGTGATGCTCCTGGTGGCGATCGTGCTGTTCGTCGGCTTCCTGGTGGACGTCGCACAACGGCTGATCGACCCGCGCCTGGCGGACGTTCGCACCCGGGAGGTGTCCGGATGAAGGCCCCGCGGGCGCCCGGTTCGCCCACCCGTACCGTCCTGCGCGCGCTGGTCCGCGACCGCAACGGCCTGATCGGCGGCACACTGGTCGCGATCCTGGTCGGCGCGGTGCTGCTGTCGCTGGTGTGGACCCCGTACGATCCCACCGCCGTCGACCCGAACGCGCCCTGGCTGCTCCCGTTCCGGGACGGACACGTGCTCGGCACCGACATGCTCGGGCGCGACCAGTTCAGCCTGATCCTGGTCGGCTCCCGGGAAACCCTGCTGATCGCGCTCGCCTCGGCCGGCATCGCCGCCGTGCTCGGCCTGCCGCTCGCACTGGCCGCGGCGCTGGGACCGCGGCGGTTCGCGGCCGGCGTGGTCCAGCTGATCGACGTCGCGATCGCCTTCCCGGCGCTGCTCACCGCGATGATCCTGGCCGCCGTGTTCGGCGGATCGGTGTGGACCGCGGCCGGCGCGATCGGCGTCGCGTTCGGGGTGCACCTGGCCCGGATCGCGCGCGCCGAGATCGAGCGGGTGCACGGCACCGACTACGTGCTCGCCGCGACCGCGAGCGGATCGAGCACGTGGCGCACGGTACGCCGGCACATCCTGCCGAACATCGCGCCCACCCTGCTGGTGCAGCTCTCCCTGGTGATGGCCGTCGCCTCGCTGACCGAGGCCGCGCTGTCCTATCTCGGCTACGGCAGCCCCGCGCCCGCCGTGTCGTGGGGCCGGATCCTGCACGACCAGCAGCCGTACATCTCGGCCCGGCCGCTGCTGGTGGTCTGGCCGGGACTGGCCGTCGCGCTGTCCGTCCTGGGCTTCAACCTGCTCGGCGACGCCTTGCGCGACGCGACCGATCCGCGACTGCGCCGGCACGCGGGCGAAACCCGGCCCGACGACGTCGGCGAATCCGAGGAAGTGGCCGCGCCCCGTGCGCCGTTGCCGGCGGACGGCGCGCTGCTCCAGGTCACCGACCTCACCATCCGGATCGCCGGACGGACCGTGGTCGACGGCATCGACCTGACCTTGGCCCCCGGCGAACGGCTGGGCCTGATCGGCGAATCCGGGTCCGGCAAGTCGCTCACCGCGCTCGCCGTACTCGGCCTGCTGCCGGAGGGCGCCGAAGTCACCGGCAGCATCCGCCTGGACGGAGTGGAACTGCTCGGCAAGCGCGAGCGCGAACTCGCCCGCATCCGCGGGAACCGGGTCGCGATGGTCTTCCAGGAGCCGCTCACCGCACTCGACCCGACCATGCGGATCGGCCGCCAGATCGCCGAACCGCTGCGCCTGCACCGGGGGATGTCCCGCCGTCGGGCCGACCTCGCGGCGATCGAACTGGCCGAGCAGGTGGGCCTGCCGGACCCGGCCGAGTTGGTCCGGGCCCGGCCGCATCAACTCTCCGGCGGCCAGCGTCAGCGGGTGGGCATCGCGATCGCGCTCGCCTGCCGACCCGCGCTGCTGATCGCGGACGAGTCGACCACGGCGTTGGACGTCACCGTGCAGCGGGACATCCTGGCGCTGCTCGACGCATCGACCCGCCGGCAGGGCACCGCGCTGCTGTTCATCACGCACGACCTCGCGGTGGTGTCCCGGGTGAGCGATCGGATCGCGGTGCTGCGGACCGGTCGGGTGGTCGAACAGGGGCCGCTGGATCGCATCCTGCACGACGCCGACGCGGACTACACGCGTGCGCTGCTGGCGGCGGCCCGGGCCACGGCGTTCGACGCAACCGCCTTCGGCGCAGCCGCTGTCGGCGCCGACTCCGATGCCGCCCGCGACGCCGACTTCGGTGCGGTCGAGCCGACGCCGGGTGTCCGTACCTCGACCGAGACCGTGGAGGCACCACTGTGACCGCGCCCGCCGTACTGCTGCGCGCCGAGGGGCTGACCCGGACGTATCGTCTGCCGCGCCGGTCGTTGTGGCGCCCGGCCGGGCAGCGGTACGCGTTGCGTGGGGTGGACCTGGAACTGGTCGAGGGTGGTGCGCTCGGCGTGGTCGGCGAATCCGGCGCGGGCAAGTCCACCCTGATCCGGCTGCTGCTCGGGCTCGACCGGGCCGACGCGGGAACGGTGCGCTACCGCGACCGCGAGGTCCGGCCCGGGCCGGCGCGCTCGCTGACCTGGTTCCGGCGCGAGGTACAGATCGTCCTCCAGGACCCGATGAGCTCGCTCGACCCGCGCCTGCGCGTACGCGACATCGTGGCCGAGCCGCTCGAATGCCTCGGCGTCGGGGGCGACCACGACGCGCGCGTGGACGAGGTGTTGGCAGCCGTCGGATTGGATCCGCAGGCCCGCACCCGCCACCCGCACGAGTTCTCCGGCGGCCAACGACAACGCATCGCGATCGCCCGGGCACTGGCACCCGACCCGCGCGTCCTGGTCGCGGACGAGCCGGTCAGCGCCCTCGACGTCTCCGTCCGAGCACAGGTCCTCGACCTCCTCCGCGACCTCACCGCCCGCCTCGGCCTCTCCCTGATCCTGGTCTCCCACGATCTCGGCGTCGTGCAACACCTGTGCGACCACGTCCTGGTCCTGAAGTCCGGCGAAGCCCTCGAATCAGGTCCCACCCGCCAAGTGCTCGGCAACCCCCGACACCCCTACACCCGCACCCTCCTCAGCGCGATCCCCACCCTCCCGACCCCGAGGGCGCCGGCACCCACGGACGCGCCGGCACCCCCGGACGTCGCGGCGCCTCGGGACACGCCGGCCGCCAAGGGCTCGGGGATCGGCTGAGGCCACTCCGGGCCCGGTCCGGGCACCTTCAGCCCGGCCGGCGGTCGAGGCAAGGGAGCCGGGCCGGCATTCGTGGTCACCCCGGCCGCAGGCCGGTCGAGCCCGGCTCGGCCGGGCGGAACGAGGCCGAGCAGCCCGGCCGGCGTTCGCGGTCACCCGGCTCCCGAACCCCGAGTGTGAGGCCACCGGCTTCGGGTACCAGCGAAGATCCCGGGCCGGGCCCACGGCCCCGAGCGTGCCCTCGGGAGGGAGCATGGCCGCCGACGAAGTCGCAGCCGAAGTCGAAGCCGAAGCCGAAGTCGTCGAATTCCGCGTCAACGGCGTGGCCCGAGCGCTTCGCATCGACCCCCGCGTCACCCTGCTGGACGCCTTGCGTGAAGTCCTCGGCCTGACCGGCCCCAAAAAGGGCTGCGACCTCGGTCAGTGCGGCGCCTGCACGGTACTGGTCGACGGCCGCCGAATCACCTCGTGCCTGACCTTCGCGCTCATGCACGAGGGCCGCGACGTGACCACGATCGAGGGCCTCGGCGGCGATCCCGAAGGGGACCTGCACCCGGTCCAACAGGCGTTCGTCGACCACGACGCGTTCCAGTGCGGGTTCTGCACGCCGGGCCAGATCATGTCCGCCGTCGCGCTCCTGGCCGAGGGCCACACCGGTGACGACGACGAGATCCGCGAGTGGATGAGCGGCAACCTGTGCCGGTGCGCCGCGTATCCCAATATCGTCGCGGCGATCGCCGCCGCGGCCGGACGGTAGGCCCCGATGCGTTCCTTCACCTACACCCGTCCGGCCGAACCGGCCCGGGCCTGGGCCGACCTGGGCCCGGACGCGATGTACATCGCCGGCGGCACCAACCTCGTCGACCTGATGAAGTGCGGCGTGGCCGCCCCGGCCCGACTCGTCGACATCGGCCGACTCCCGCTCGCGGACATCACGGTGGACGCGGCCACGGACACGCTCCGGATCGGCGCCCTCGTGCCCAACAGCGACCTCGCCGCGCATCCGGTGGTGCGCGAGCGCCTGCCGGTACTCTCCCGCGCGCTGCTGGCCGGCGCGTCCCCGCAGTTGCGCAACCTGGCCACGCTCGGCGGGAACCTGTTGCAGCGCACCCGATGCGGATACTTCCGCGACCTCGCGATGCCGTGCAACAAGCGCACGCCCGGCAGCGGATGTGCCGCGCTGGACGGCGAGCACCGGGGCCACGCGGTGCTCGGCACGAGCAGCCGGTGCATCGCCACCCACCCCTCCGACCTCGCCGTCGCGCTGCTGGCGTTGGAGGCGCGGGTGTCGATCGACGGCCCGAACGGCCCGCGTGTCGAGCCGATCGAGGCGTTCCACCTGCCGCCGGGGGACACCCCCGAGCGGGAGACCACGCTGACCCACGGCGAACTGATCACCGCGGTGGAGGTGCCGATGACCGTGCTCGGCGCCCACTCGCACTACCTCAAGGTGCGCGAGCGGGCCTCGTTCGCGTTCGCGATGTGCTCGGCGGCGGTTGCCCTGGAGGTGCGCGAGGGCACGGTACGCGCCGCGCGGATCGCACTCGGCGGCGTGGCGACGACGCCGTGGCGGGCGTACGCGGCCGAGGCGGCGCTGATCGGCGGCCCACCGAGCACCGGTGCGTTCGCCCGGGCGGGCGATGCCGCCACGGAGGGCGCCGTACCGGGCCGGGACAACGGCCACAAGGTCGAACTGATCCGCCGCGTCGTCGCCCGCGCCCTGAGCACCCTGACGGCCGGCGACCCCCCGGCCGCCGGCGAAGCCCCCGGCCCCGCGGAAGGGGATCACCGATGAGCCCGCACCCCACCCCGTGGATCGGCGCCGACGAACCCCGCGCGGACGGCCCGGCCAAGGTCACCGGTACCGCGACCTACACCGGCGACGTGGAGCTGCCGGATCTCGCGCACGCGGTGCTGGTGCAGAGCACGATCGCCAAGGGCCGGATCACCGGGATGGACATCGCCGCCGCCGAGACCGCACCCGGCGTGCTCGCGGTCTGCACCTCCGACGGGTCGTTGGGCATCGGCCGGGTCGCCTCGTTCTACTCGGCCGACGGCGGCCCGATGGGCGACGGCCGCGTTCCGCTGTCCGACCCGGTGATCCACCACCACGGGCAGCACATCGCGATGGTGGTGGCGGAGACGCTCGAACAGGCGGTGGCCGGCGCCGAGCGCATCCGCATCCGCTACCGCCACGAAGCGCCGCTGGTCCGGATCGAGGACGCCATTCCGCAGACCCCGCCGGGTCGGGAGGACATCGTCCGCGGCGACCTGGCGACCGGCCTCGCGGTGGCCGACGTGACGGTGGAGGCGTACTACGAGACGCTGCCGCAACACATGAACCCGATGGAGCCGTGCACGACCACCGCGCGCTGGTTGGGCGACCGGCTCACGGTGTACGACTCGACGCAGTACGTGTACGGCGTGCGGGACGCGCTGGCGACCGCGTTCGGGGTGCCGGCGGCGAACGTGCGGGTGTTGTCCGACTTCGTCGGCGGCGGCTTCGGCAGCAAGGGCACGGTCTGGCCGCACGTACTGCTGGCCGCGGCGGCGGCGCGACTGGTGGGCCGGTCGGTGCGACTCGCGCTGACCCGGCCGCAGATGTTCACCTCGTGCGGCTCCCGGCCGGCGACCCGCCAACGGATCGTGCTCGGCGCGCATCGGGACGGCCGGGTGACCGCGATCGGGCACGACGGCACGTCGGCCACCTCGCCCGGGGAGAACGTGGTCGAGTCGACCGGTGGGCTCACCTCGATCCTGTACGCCTGCCCGAACGTGACGATCCGTCAGCGCATCGTCCGGCTGGACATGCAGGCGCCGACCTTCCAACGGGCCCCGGGGCGGGCTCCGGGATCCTTCGCCCTGGAATCCGCACTGGACGAGCTGGCTCACGAACTCGGCCTGGACCCGGTCGAGTTGCGGATGCGCAACCACGCCGACGCGGACCCGTCCTCGGGCCGGCCGTGGTCGGGCAAGCACCTTCGGGAGTGCTACCGGATGGGCGCCGAACGATTCGGCTGGGACCCGGCCGACCGCACCCCCGGCACCCGCCGCGAGGGCGACGTGCTGATCGGCAGCGGAATGGCGTCCGCGACCCACGAGATGGACCCGGGCGCCGCCTCGGCCTACGCCGAACTACGCGTCGACGGCACGGCGGTGGTCGGCGTCGCGTCGCACGACATCGGCACCGGGACGTACACCGTGTTCGGCCGGATCGCCGCGGACGTGCTGGGCCTGTCCGCGGAGCGGATCATCGTCCGACTCGGCGACACCGATCTGCCCGAGGCGCCGCCGTCGATCGGCTCGCAGACCGTCGCCTACGTGGGCCCGGCGATCCGGCGCGCCTGCGAGGCGGTGCGCGACAACCTGCTCGCGGCGGCCGTCGCCGACCCCGAATCGCCGCTGTACCAACGGGAGATCGACGCGATCGAGTTCGGCCCGGAGACGTTCGTCGCCGAACTGGCCCGGATGGGGGAGCCGTCCGTGTCGGCGGTCGGCCACCACCACCCGGACGCCAACTCGCGCTATGCGGTGCACTCGTTCGGCGCGCAGTTCGCCGAGGTGGCGGTGGACGCGCTCACCGGTACGGTCCGGGTGCGTCGCATGGTCGGCGCGTTCGACATCGGCCGGGTGATCAACCCGCGTACCGCACGCAGTCAACTGCTCGGCGGGATGACCTTCGGCCTGGCCCAGGCGCTGATGGAGGCGACCTTGATCGACCCGCGCCGCGGACATGTGGTCGAGCCGCATCTGGCGGGCTATCACCTGCCGGTCAACGCCGACATCGGCACGATGGACGTGCTCTTCGTCGGCGAACCGGACCCGCACATCAGCGATCTCGGCGCACGCGGCGCGGGCGAGATCGGCGTGGTCGGCGCGGCGGCGGCGATCGCCAACGCGGTGTTCCACGCGACCGGAGTGCGGGTGCGTACGCTGCCGATCACGCCGGACCGGGTGGTGACCGGCTCGGCCGTCGGCAGGTGACTCGCGACCGGCCGGCGTCGGCTCGTCCGGTGAAGTCCGCCCCGCGGCGGGAGCTTTCCCGCCGGTCGGCGTTCACCTCGCGGTGGGTGCCTGCTTCTCGGTCGGCGTCTGCTCCTCGGGGGGCGCCTGCCGATCGGTCGGCGTCTGCTCCTCGGTGGGCTTCTGCTGCTCGACGGGCGCCTTCTTCTTGGTAGGCGCCTGCTTCTTGGTGAGCGCCTGTTTCTTGGGGGGCTTCGTGACGGTCGGTGTTGTGCCGGCGCGGGTCGTGTCGGTCGGTGCAGCGTCGGCCGGTGTCGTGATGGGCAGGGTGAAGGTGATCCGGGTGCCGGTGGTGTGTTCGGGGTCCAGCGCGATCGTGCCGCCGTGGAACTCGACGATCTTCTTGCACATGGCCAGGCCCATGCCGTTGCCCGGATACGCGTCGCGGGTGTGCAGCCTCTGGAAGATCACGAAGATGCGGTCCGCCTGCGCCGGATCGATGCCGATGCCGTCGTCGGTCACCGAGATCCGCCACATCCCGTCCACCTGCTCCGCGCCCACCACGATGTGCACCGGCCGGTCCGGCCGGCGGAACTTCACCGCGTTGGCGATCAGGTTCTGCAACACCACGGACAACTGGATGCGGTCGCCGCGCACGGTGGGCAGTGGATCGTGCGTGATCTCGGCATCCGCCTCGCGGATGGCGATGTCGAGATCGCCGACGACCGTCTCGTACACGGTGTTCAGGTCCACCGAGGTCTCGTTCACCGGTCCGCGGCCGACCCGGGAGAACGCGAGCAGGTCGTTGATCAGGGCCTGCATTCGGACCGCGCCGTCCACCGCGAAGGCGATGTAGCGGTCGGCACGCTCGTCCAACCGTCCCTGATAGCGCTTCTCCAGGAGGCCACAGAAGCTGGCCACCTTGCGCAGCGGCTCCTGGAGGTCGTGCGAGGCGACGTAGGCGAACTGTTCCAGATCGGCGTTGGAGCGGCGCAGCTCGGTGGCCTGTGCGTCCAGGCGGCGCCGGGCGTCGTCGGAGAAGGCCAACTCGTCGGCGAGCCGGCTGCGCATCGCCTCCATCGCTTCGGCCAGGGCGCGCAGATCGGCCGGTCCGGTGGGGGTGATCGCGTGCCCGAAATCGCCCCGGGACACCGCGTCCGCGTCGGCCACCAGTCGGCCCACCGGCAGCGTGACGCCGCGGCGCAGGCCCGCGAACACCATGATCGTGCCCGCCACGATCACCAGCGCGATCGCGCTGAACACCCACGTGCGCAGATCGCGGACGTCCTGGAGGTCGGCTCGGGCGACGTCGCGTTGACGCTGGAGGCGCTCCACCTGGTCGCGGGTCGCCGTGCGCAGCGCCGCATAGGGCGACGGGTCGGCGAGGGCCGCGCGTACCTCCGCCGGCGGCGTCGTCCCGGGTGTGACGGTCAGGGCCGGGCGGACCACTCGGTCCTCCCACGTCCGGGCGCGCTCCAGCACCACCCGCAGCCGGGCGATCGAGCGGGCGTCGTCGCGCAACAGCTCGTTCAGCACGGCGACCTGCTCGCGCTCGGTCTCGCGGCCGACCGCATAGGCGTTCGGGAGAGGTGCGTTGCCGGTCAGGATGTGCTCCCGGATCGCGGCGTCCTGGTCGGCGTACGCGGTCTCCAGGCGCACCGCGGCGATCAGCGCCGGCGAACTGTGGTCGACCAGGTGCCCGTTGACCGAGGTCGACCGCGTGAACACCCAGATGCCGGACAGCGTCAGCAGGGCCAGTACGACCAATGTCGCGGACACGCCCACGAGCAGCCAGCGTCGGGTGTCCCACGCCCGCCGGCGCGGGGCGTGCGTCGGCGACCCCGATCGCGGGTCGGCTTCGTCCGGTTGCTCCACCACATCGTCCCCATCGTCGCGAACCCGCTGCCGTGCCGGCCGTGAGCCCGGACATCGTACGAGGACCGATACCTGCCCGGATCGCGGATTCTTGCACCTGGTGGGGGGACGCGCGGTCGGGTACCACGCGGGGTGGGGTCGGGGGCGGGTGGGAGCGGGGTTGGGGCGGGGGTCAGGCGCCGGTGGTCGAGCCCGGGCGCACGATCATCAGGACCGTCACGGTCGCCCAGAGCAGGTTGAAGATGCCGGTGAACATGGCCAGCCGCACGGTGGCGCGGTGTGCGGCGGATGGTTGGGCGGGGGGTGTGGGGGTGAGTGGGGGCGTGCGTGTGGGTTCGGTCGCGGTTGCGAGCACGGGTTCGGCCGTGTGTCCGGGGGTGGGCGCCGGCGCGGGTTCGGTGGTGGCGATGGTGGTGAGGAGGGCGTCCTGCCGGGGCAGTACGAGCAGCGCCAGGACCGCCGCGGCGAGCGCGGTCAGCACGATCGAGACGATCAACCAGGTGTCGCCGAGCACGTCCATGTTCAGCGCGACGCCCAGGCCGAAGACCGGTACCACGACGCCGACGACGGCGTAGATGCGGCAGATCCGCGACAGGTTGCGGACGATCGCGAGGGCATGTTCGTCGTGCGGGTCGGCGAGGGCGTGCCGGGCGGCGGGCGGGAACATGCTCGCGGCGACCGTCACGGGTCCGATCGCGACGATCGCGGCGAGGACGTGGATGGCGAGGAGGAACTTGGTCACGGACCGAGGCTAGAAGCGGTACCGGGGCGCGACGAGTGGCAATAATGACACTGTTCCACGGATTCTCGCCACGTCGATTCCGGGCTCGGCGGGTGCCCGGTATCCGGGGCCGATTCTGGTGTGTCCGCCTTCCGGCCTTCTCGCCTTCCCGCCTTCTCGCGCTCCGGCCTTCTCGCCTTCCCGCGTTCGTGTGTCGGTGTGCGGGCGTGTTGCCGAGTCGGCGACTTTGGCGGGAATCGGGTGGACGCATAGATTATTGCCATGCATACCGTCGCCATTCTGGCCCTCGACGGCGTCATCGGGTTCGATCTGACCACGCCGATCCAGGCCTTCGGACGCTCCCGGTTGCCGGACGGGCGGCCCGCCTATCGGGTCCGCGTATGTGCGCTCGAGGCGGGGGCCGACGTGGACGCCGGGGAATTCACGCTGCGCGCACCGTGGGGGCTGGATGCGCTGGCCGAGGCGGATACGATCGTCTGTCCCGGCAGGGCCGACCCGACCGAGCCCACGCCTGCGGCTGCGGTCGCCGCGCTGCGGGAGGCCGCGGCGCGGGGGACCCGGATCGCGTCGATCTGCGTGGGCGCGTTCGTGCTCGCCGAGGCGGGCCTCCTGGACGGTCTGCGGGCCACCACGCACTGGCTCGGCACGGCCAAGCTGGCCGAGTGTTATCCCAAGATCGCGGTGGACCCGGACGTGCTCTACATCGACAACGGCTCGATCCTCACCTCGGCCGGTGCCGCCGCCGGTCTGGACCTGTGCCTGTACATGATCCGCCTCGACCACGGCTCGGCGGTGGCCGCGGACAGTGCCCGGGACGCCGTGATGCCCCTCGAACGTGCGGGCGGCCAGGCCCAGTTCATCGTGCACGAGCCACCCGCCCCGGACGGCGCGAGCCTGGAACCGCTGCTCCGCTGGCTGCGCGAGCACAGCGACCGCGAACTGCTCCTGGACGACATCGCCGCGCAGGCCGGAATGAGCGCGCGGAGCCTGAACCGGCACTTCCGCGAACAGACCGGCACCACCCCGCTGCAATGGTTGCACCGGGTCCGGATCAGCCGAGCCCAGCACCTCCTGGAAACCACCGCCCACCCGGTGGACCGGATCGCCACCGAGACCGGGTTCGGCTCGCCCACCGCCTTCCGCGACCGCTTCAAACGCATCACCGGCACCACCCCCCAGTCCTACCGCCGCGCCTTCCGCACCCGTAACACCTGACCCGGTCCCCGCCGACCGCTGCCGACCGCTGCCCGGCCGCTGCGCCCGCGCCGGCCACCGTCCGCCCCGTTCGCTCGCCGTACGGGCGTTCGCGCCCCGCTCCGCTCGTCCGTCCGATCCGCCGTCCGCCGGACGCGTGTTCGTGCGGCTTGTCGTCGGAGGGTCGATGAAGTGGGGCCGGGTTGGGCAGGACTGACGGTGGGCTCGGACGGATTTGTCGGGGCGGGATGCAGAGGGGACGGGGATCGAGGGATGACGCTCGACGGTGTGGGGGCCGCGGACGACGTGTGGTGGAAGTCCGCCGTGGTGTATCAGATCTATCCGCGCAGTTTCGCCGACTCCGACGGCGACGGGATCGGCGACCTGGCCGGGATCACCGCACGGCTCGACTACCTGGCCGCCCTCGGGGTGGACGTGTTGTGGTTGTCGCCGGTGTACCCGTCGCCGCAGGACGACAACGGCTACGACATCAGCAACTACCGGGACATCGACCCGATGTTCGGCAACCTGGCCGACTTCGACCGGCTGCTCGCCTCCGTACACGAGCGCGGGATGCGGCTGGTGATGGACCTGGTGGTCAACCACACCTCCGACGAGCACCCGTGGTTCCGCGAGTCGCGCGAGGGGCCGAACAGCGCCAAGCGGGACTGGTATTGGTGGCGGCCGGCGCGCAAGGACGTTGGTACCGCGGCGGATCGCACGGGGGAGGAGCCGCCGAGCGCGGGGGCGCCGGGTGCCGGGGCGCCCGGTGCGGAGCCGAACAACTGGGGGTCGTTCTTCTCCGGGTCGGCGTGGCAGCTCGATGCCGCGAGCGGGGAGTACTACCTGCACCTGTTCTCGCCCAAGCAGCCCGACCTCAACTGGGAGAACCCCGAGGTCCGGCAGGCCGTGTACGCGCTGATGCGATGGTGGCTGGACCGCGGGGTCGACGGCTTCCGGATGGACGTGATCAACCTGATCTCGAAGGACCCCGACCTCCCGGACGGCCGGCTGCACGGGGACGGCCTGTACGGCGACGGCTCGCCGTACTACGTCTGCGGCCCTCGGGTGCACGAATACCTTCAGGAAATGCACCGCGAGGTCTTCGCCGGTCGGCCCGAACGCCTGCTCACCGTGGGCGAGATGCCCGGGGTGACCCTGGAGCAGGCCCGGCTGTTCACCGATCCGGCCCGCGGCGAGGTGGACATGGTCTTCCAATTCGAGCACGTGGGCCTGGACTTCGATCGGAACAAGTTCGACGTGCGGCCACTGCGGCTCACCGACCTCAAGGCCTCGCTCGGCCGCTGGCAGACCGGACTGGCCGAGTCGGGCTGGAACAGCCTGTACTGGAACAACCACGACCAGCCCCGGATCGTCTCCCGGTTCGGCGACGACGGCCCGGAACACCGGGTGCGCTCGGCGACCATGCTGGCCACGGTGCTGCACCTGCACCGCGGCACGCCCTACATCTACCAGGGCGAGGAACTGGGCATGACGAACGCGCCGTTCGCCACCATCGAGGACGTGCACGACATCGAGGCGCTGCGCCACTACGCACAGGCGGTACGGGCCGGCGAGGACCCGGACCGGGTATTGCACGGTCTGCGCGCACGGGGTCGGGACAACGCCCGTACACCGATGCAATGGGACGCGTCCCAGCACGCGGGCTTCACCACCGGCACGCCCTGGTTGCCGGTCAACCCCAACCACACCACGATCAACGCCGTTGCGGCGGTGGCCGATCCGGACTCGGTGTATCACCACTACCGCCGGCTGATCGCCCTCCGGCACACCGAACCGGCGGTCGTACACGGCGACTTCACCATGCTGCTCGCGGACGACGAACGCGTGTACGCATTCACCCGCCGGTACCACGACACCACGCTGCTCGTGCTCGCCAACTTCACCGGCGAGGCGGTGGCGATACCGGCCGAGTTGGCGGCGGAGTGGGCGCAGGCGCCGCTCGTACTGGGCAACGCGGGGCCGATCGACGAGATGGTGCTGCGCCCGTGGGAGGCCCGCGTACATCGGCACGGGTAGCGGCCCGAGAGACCGGATGCGGACGGTGTATCAGGGCTGTCGTTTCCGTCACCATCCCTGCCGTCGTGTGTCGCCGGTCGTGGTGACGGGCCCGGCCTCGACGACCGGCGCTCGGGAGGGGAGCGGGCCGCCGTCGAGGTCGTCGTTTCGGGCGAATCGGGCACGGTGCGGTGGGTGTGCGGTTTTCAGGGCGGATACTTGAGGTCTACCTAAGGAATCTCATGATTCGCAGGACTCGCATGACCCTCGGCATTCTCGGTTCCTCCTTGAAGGAGAACGAGCACCGGTTGCCGGTCCACCCGCTGCACATCGAGCGGATCGCCCCGGACGTGCGCGAACACCTGTTCCTGGAGGAGGGGTACGGCGAGCGCTTCGGCGTCGCCGACGCGGAACTCGTCCGGCACGTGGCCGGTCTGCTGCCGCGTAAACGGTTGCTTGCGGAGAGCGACGTGGTGTTGCTGCCGAAACCCACCCACGAGGACGTGGCCGCGCTGCGCGACGGCCAGGTGTTGTGGGGCTGGCCGCACTGCGTGCAGGATCCGACGATGACCCAGCTGGGCATCGATCGCAAGCTGACGATGATCGCGTGGGAGGAGATGAATCACTGGACCGCGGCGGGCGCGTTCAGCGTTCACGTCTTCCACAAGAACAACGAACTGGCGGGCTACTGCTCGGTGTTGCACGCACTGGCACTCGGCGGCGCGACCGGCAGCTACGGTCGTCGGATGCGGGCGGCGGTGCTCAGCTTCGGAGCCACGGCGCGCGGCGCGGTGATAGCACTGGAGGCGATGGGCGTTTCGGACGTGACCGTACTCACCGCGCGGGACGCGGTGGCGGTCGCCTCGCCGATGCCCTCGGTCGTGATGGGCCACTTCCAGTTCGGCGAGGACGATCCGACGCGGTTGGACGCGCTCACCGAGACCGGGCCGGTGCCGCTGGGCACCCACCTCGCCGGCTACGACATCGTGGTGAACTGCATCCGGCAGGACACCGACGCGCCCTTGACCTTCGTGCTGAACCGGGACCTTCCCGAGTATCGGCCGGGGTCGTTCTTCATCGACGTCTCGTGCGACGACGGCATGGGCTTCGAATGGGCCCGCCCGACCACGTTCGAGGAGCCGACCTTCACGGTCGGCGACAACTGCCACTACTACGCGGTCGACCACAGCCCGTCCTACCTGTGGGACTCCGCGACGTGGGAGATCAGCGAGGCGCTGATCCCCTATCTCGGCACGGTCATGGACGGCCCGGAGGCGTGGGACGCGGACCCGACCATCGCCAAGGCGATCGAGATCCGCGACGGCGTCGTGCGGAACCCGAAGATCCTCAGTTTCCAGCAGCGTTCCGCGGACTACCCGCACCCGACGAGCGCCGCGGTCCACACGGGAGGATGACGCCGACGGTCGCAGCTTCGAGGCCCCATGGCTCGAACTCCGGCCGTACGTGGTGTGCACACACGCGCCGAAGGCCCCCGTGGATCTTCCTGGGGGCCTTCGGCGTCGGTTTGCTCGCGTTCCCTGCGTCGCTTCGTACGTACCGTGTGGTGCTTCGTGCGTCGTTTGCGTGGCCGTCCGGTCACTCCTTGTGCCAGGGGCGGCGGTGGGCGCCGCCGGATTCGGTGTGCGTCTCGGGCTGAGCGGCGGTGTCGGCGGACCAGGTGGTGTCGGCTTCGTCGGCGCCCACGGGCTCGTGCCCGGCACGCTCGGCGCGCGCCTCGGCCTCTGCGGCCCGCTCGCGGGCCTTGGCCGCGTCCTCGCGGGCGGCGGCGGAGTCGCGTTCGAGGGCGGCCTGGTCGCGGGCGCGCCGCTCGCGGTTGCGCCGGGCCCGGCTCAGCCGTGCCTTCCCGCCCATCAGGAGCAGGCCGAGGCTGAAGATCAGGCCCAGAGCCAGGCCCGAACAGAAGATCGCCAGCGAGTTGAGCGTGACCATGTCGGTGCCGAAGATGGTCACCGTGTACTCGGGTCCACCAGAGGTGTTGTAGGCGATCAGCAGGGCCGCGAACGCTCCGGCGCACGCGGCGAGCAACAGTCCCAGAAGGAACATGGCTTCACCTTTTCCAGAGGGCGATGACCCCCCGCAGTCAGCGCATACCCGCTCACCCACCCCCCACACGGCCGACTGTGCCCGCCAAGTCCGACGCGGGAGACAACCGGCGGTAGGGACGGAGGCGGCGGACGCGGCGCAGGCCGCGCGAGACGCTGGGGCGGTCCGTGAGTGGTGCGTGGGGTGCGACGCGGACGGGGTGGCGTGGCATGGCGGCGCGAGCCGGTCGCGGTGGAACGCGCGGGTGGCGGCGGGGCGCGGGGTGTGCGGGGGTAGCTAGGGTCGGGGCGACTTGGTTGTTGTTCGGAGGGGACGTCCGGAGCATGCGTCTTGGGTTTGCCGGGTTTGCGCACAGTCACCCGTTCACGGATGCGGGTGTGGCCCGTGACCTGGGGGTGCGGCGGATCGACGGCTGGGATGCCGGTGAGCCGGAGCGGTTCGCGGCCTTTCGGGAGCGGCACGAGTGCGAGCCGGCAGGGTCGCTCGCGGAGTTGCTCGACCGCCGGCCGGACGCCGTGGTGGTCACGGTGCGGCCGGCGCTGATCGCGGACACCGTGTCCCGGATCCTGCGGGCGGGCCTGCCCTGTTTCGTGAACAAGCCGGCCGCGTCCTCGGCCGCCGCGCTTGCCGAGTTGGATCGGGCCGTGGCCGGGTACGAGGAGCGTTTCCTGACCACGTCCGTGTTGCGCTACGCGCCTGCCGTAACCGAGTTGGCCGAGCGGGTCGCGGGCCGCCGGGTGCTGAGCGCCCGGGCGCTGGTCCGGCACGACATCGCCGGTTTCCTGACGCCCGAGCGCGCCTGGCAGGACGACCCGGCCGAAGGCGGCGGCACCCTGGTCTCGCTCGGCCTGCACGGCGCCGAACTCCTGGACGCGGCAGCCGGCCCCGGCGCGCGTGTACTGGCCGCGACCGGCTCGGTGCTGGTTCACCCGACGACCCGCTCGGAGGACGTCGGCGCGATCCTGCTCGGCTGGCCCGACGGGCGGGTGGGCACGATCGAGGTCGCCGGCGTGGGCGGCGACGAGGTGTACGAGGTGGCCGTACAGACCGAGGACGGCGTCGAGACCGCTCGCCTGGGCGGCGCCGACTGGCAGGAGGCCCTGGGCTACCGCGCGACCATGCGCGCCGTACTCGCCATGGCCGCCGGCGCCCCGTCCCCCATGCCGTGGCCCCGTACCCGAGCAGTCCTCACCTGCGCCACGACCGCAGCCGCCCTCGCCCGCCCCTGAGTCCACCCCGCGCCGCGCTCGCCTTCCCACGTGCGGTGCGGTGCGCCGTCTCGTACCGGTTCAGGGCCGGGACGGGGGCTTGGGGCGGGTGCTTTTGTGGAGGATCGGGAGGGAGGCCAGGAGGAGGATGGGCAGGAGGAGGAACGCGGTGCGGACCGGCATCAGGTCGGTGGCCAGGCCGAGGAGGAAGGGGGCGCCGCCGGCGGCCAGCGTCGTGGCCACGGCCAGGCGGGAGACGGCAAGGTCGGCTCGGCCGTCGGCGGCGCGGATGGCGGCCGCGGTGGCGAGTGGGAACTGTACGGACATGCCCAGGCCGGAGACGAACAGGCCGAGGTAGGCGAGCCAGGGGACCGTGGCCGACCAGAACAGGGCGAAGCCGACCAGGTTCACCGCGACGGCGCTGCCGTACAGCCGGTCCAGCGGTATGCGCAGGGCGAGCCGACCGCCGGCCAGGCGACCCAGGCACAGGCCGGCCACGACGGCGGTCATCGCGGTGGCCGCGGCGCCCTCGGACATGCCGGTGCGGTCGCGCAGCAATGTGGAGGCCCACAACGACAGGGAGAACTCGACCCCCACCGAGCACACGGTCAACAGCCAGGCCCACCAGTACGCGGCGGGCAGCGACCCACTCGACGGCGAGGTCGGCGAGGTCGGTGATGTCGGGGAGGTTGGTGAGACGGGCAAGGCGGGTGAGACCGGCGAGGCGTGCGCAGACGGCGGGGCCGATGCCGACGACGGAAGCGTCGGCGCCGAGAAAGGGGCCGGGCTGGTCGACGAGTCCGAAGAGCCCGGTGTGGATGCGGGCGTCTCGGTCGAAGCCGCCTCCGGCGCCGTGGGCGGGCCCGATGAATCCGGCGAATTTGATGAACCCGGCGAACCGGACGAGATCGACGGGCCCGGTGTGGTCACCGGCGCGCCTGCCGAGGACGCCCCCGACGTCACCAGATCCGGTATCCGCGTTCGACCGAGGCTCACCGCCAGCGTGCCGAAGAGCAGCGGGACCACCACCATCGCCCAGCGCCAGCCCGGTCCGGAGGAGTCCATCACGCCGATCAGCAGGGGAGCGGCCATGCCGACCCCGGCCGCCAGGCCGTTGGCCTCGTTCAGGGCGCTCGGGCCGGCGATCGGGCCGTGGTGGTCCGCGAGTGCCGTGCCGGCCACATTGACCACCAGGAACGCGCCGAAGCCGCACAGCAGCGCCGCGCTCAGCGACACCGCCGGCGTGCCGGCCGCGCAGTACGCCAACACGCCCGCGCTCAACAGTGCGCAGCCCGCCCACAACGTGCGTCCGCGCCCGAAGCGGCGCATCGGCCGGTCGCCGAGCAGCGCGATCAGCACGCCGGCCGCCGCGTACGCCGTACTGTGCAGCGCCGCCACCGCGTTGCTCACGCCCAGGTCGTCGCCGAGCAGCGTGACGGACGGGCCGAAGCAGTACAGGAAATAGCCGAACGCGGCCATGTGCAGATACAGCAGCCAGGTCGCGCGGTCACGGGTCAAGCCCGATACCGAACCGTCGGTCACGCGAAATCGCCCACTGTCGTCCTCGTCCGCATCATGTGGGTCCCCTCGCGGATGGTCCCGCCCCGCCGGGATCGTATGCGACCGACGTGAACACCCGGGATGCCGCCCGCCTCCGCTCGCGGGGCACCAATTGGGGCCGGGTCGTACGTGGTGGTGTGGTGGGTCGCACGTGCGCTTCGCGGCCGGGGTTCGGTCCGGTGCTCCGCATCCGTGTTGCTCGTCCGCTACGCGGCCGGTGCTGCTCGGGTCGGCCGCACGAGTCGGCGGCAGCGGTGCCGTTGTGGCCGACGTGAAGCCGGGGTGGCGGCCGGTGGGCGGTGAGGCTGCGCTACCTCCCCGCCCACGCGACGCCGCCCGGTTCGGCCGTGCGCCCTCGCCGAGCGCGCGGCCGACTCCCCGCCCCGCCCGTCGGGTCCCCCGCGGCACGCCGGCCCTCTCCCGGCGGTACGCAGGCGACCCCCGTGCCGGGCGCCGCGGTCGGGTCAGGCCGTACGCCCCCAGCCGGTTCGCAGCAGGTGCTCCGCCTTGCCCGTCGGGTCCTCCGGTGCTCGGCCGTCGGCGCGGAGGCGGTCCAGGCCCAGCAGGGCCGCGCCCACCACCGGTGGATCGACCGCCACCCGCAACACCGCCCGTGGCGCGGAGTGCAGGATCAGGCGGGAGACCGCCGCCATCAGCATCGGGGGCTGGGCCGCCAGGACCCCGCCGCCCAGCACGACGTCGGCCTCCTCCGCCAGCAGATCGAGTCGGCCCAGCGCGGTCACCGCCATCACCGCGATCTCCTTGGCCTGCCGCTCGACCACCTCGCCCGCCACCGGATCCCCGGCGTCGGCGATCCGGAACAGCAGCGGCACCAACTCGTGCAGCCGCTCGGACGGCAACTCGCCCAGATGCACCGCCTCGGCCACGGCGGTCGCCGAGTCCAGGCCGAAGTGCCCGGCCGTCGCGTCGGCCAACGCGGTCGCCGGACCACGACCGTCCTCGGCTCGGACCGACGACCACATCACCTCCTCCATCAGGCCGAGCCCGCCGCCCCAGTCGCCGGTCATCCGCCCCAGCGCCGGGAAGCGCGCGGTCCGGCCGTCCGGCAGCAGGCCCACGCAGTTGATCCCGGCCCCGCACACCACCGCGACCCCGCGCGGCGCGCCCGTGCCCGAACGCAGCACCGCGAAGGTGTCGTTGCCGACGGTGACCGTGCGGGCCCAGCCGCGATCCTCGAACTCCTTGCGCAGGTGCAACTCCTCGACCGGCAGGTCGATGTTGGCCAGGTAGGCCGCCACGTGCTCCACCGGTCCGGCCCCCGCGGCCGACCGCAGCACCTCCTCGACCAGCGAGGCGATCCGCTCGACCGCCGCGTCCTGGCCGAGTTGGTACGGCGCATAGCCCGCGCCCCGGCCGCGCCCCCAGACCCGACCGTCCGCGTCGACCACCGCGACGTCGGTCTTGGAGTTGCCGGCGTCGATCGCGAGCACGGCCGGGGCCGCACCGGAGGAATCGGCCCCGCCCTCCGTCACCGGGCCCACGGTAGGTGCTCCTTGCCCGCCGCGAGCAGTCGATCGGCGAGGGCCTCGGCGATGTCGTACTGCCCGACCAGCGGATGCGCGAGCAGCGCGGTGACCACCCGCTCGCGCCCTCCGCGCAGCGCGGCATCCAACGCGAGTTCCTCGTACGCCGCGACATGCGCGATCAACCCGGAGTGCAGCGGCCCCAGCGGCGCCACCGGCAGCGGCGTCGCGCCGTTCGCGTCGATCCGCGACGGCACCTCGATCACCGCGTCGTCCGGCAGGAACGGCAGCGTGCCGTTGTTGCGCACGTCCGCGACCTGGACGCGATCGGCGTCGTCGGAACCGGACCCGGAACCCGTGCCCAGCAGCGCGGCCACCAGGGCCACCGCCGCCTCCGAGTAGTAGGCCCCGCCTCGGCGTTCCAGCAGCTCCGGCTTGGTGTCCAGGGTCGGATCCGCGTACAGCTCCAGCAGTTCGCGCTCGATCGCGGCCACCTGCTGGGCCCGGGACTCGGTGTGTCGCTGTGCGGAGACCACCGCGTCGTGCGCGTAGAAGTAACGCAGGTAGTACGACGGCACGGTGCTTTGCGCACGCAGCAGTTCCACCGGCAGCTCGATGTCGGCGGCGATCGCCGGACCGTGCTCGGCCAGCAGCGTCGGCAGCAGGTCCGGACCGGGCTCGCCGTGCTCGTCCAGGACGTGCACCCCGCGTTCCCAGGTCAGGTGGTTGAGTCCGACATGGTCGAGCCGCACCCGGTTCGGCGCGACGTCCAGCATCGCGGCGAAGCGGCGCTGGAAGCCGATCGCGACGTTGCACAGCCCCACCGCGCGGTGACCGGCGTCCAGCAGCGCGCGGGTGACGATGCCGACCGGGTTGGTGAAGTCCACGATCCACGCGTTCGGCGCGGCCCGGCGCACCCGTTCGGCCGCGTCCAGCACCACCGGCACGGTACGCAGCGCCTTGGCCAGGCCGCCCGCGCCGGTGGTCTCCTGGCCCACGCAGCCGCAGTCCAACGGCCATTCCTCGTCCTGCGCGCGGGCCTCCTGACCGCCCACCCGGAGCTGGAAGAGCACCGCGTCGGCGTCCTCGACCCCCGCGTCCAGGTCGTCGGTCAGCACCACCCGGGCCGGGTGGCCGTACCGGGCCAGGATGCGACGCACCACCGCGCCGACCGGTTCGAGTCGTTCGATCACCGGGTCGACGAGCACGAGCTCGTCGACCGGCAAGGTTTTGTGCAACCGGCCCAGGCCGTCCGCCAGTTCGGGCGTGTAAGTGGACCCACCGCCCACCACCGCGAGCTTCAACCCTTTACTCCCGTCAACGTCACGCCCTCGATGAACGCCTTCTGGGCGAAGAAGAACACGAGGATCACCGGCGCCATCACAAGAAGCGTGGCGGCCATCATGAGATTCCAATTGACCTGGTGTGCACCCTTGAACGATTCCAGGCCGTAGGACAGGGTCCACGCGCCCGGATTCTCGGACGCATACACCTGTGGACCGAAGTAGTCGTTCCAGCAATAGAAGAACTGGAACAGCGCCACCGCCGCGATCGCCGGCCGGATCATCGGCACCACGATCGAGATCAGGATGCGCAACTCGCCGCACCCGTCCACCCGGGCCGCGTCCAGGTATTCGGACGGGATGGTGAGCAGGAACTGGCGGAGCAGGAAGATGGTGAACGCGTCGCCGAAGGCCATCGGGATGATCAGCGGCCACAACGTCCCGCTCAGGTGCATCTGTTTGGCCCAGAAGATGTACATCGGGATGACGATCACCTGCGGCGGCAACATCATCGAGGAGATCACCAGCATCAGCGCCACGCCCCGGAAGCGGAACCGGAACTTGGCCAGCGCGTAGGCCACCGGCAGGCTGGAGACGACGGTGAACAGGGTGCCGAGCCCGGCGTACATCAGCGTGTTGCGCCACCAGGTGCCGAAGCCCGGCGTCTTCATCACCTTGGTGTAGTTGCCCCACTCCCACGAGGTGGGCCACAGGTCGCTGGTCAGCGCCTGCTTGTTGCTCATCACCGAGGTCAGGAACAGGAACACGAACGGCAGGATGAAGAACAGTACGGCGGTGACGGCGAGCGTGTGCACGCCGATCCAGGTCAGTACGCGCTTGCGCCGTTGTGGGCGCGGCGGCGTCCGGGCGGGCGCGAGCGGCGGCGCGATGCCGGCAGCCTCGGCCGTGACGGTCTGGGCCATGGATCCGATCCCTTCTGGGCACGGTGGATCGTCGAACTCGGGCTGCCGGACCGGGAGTTCCGGTTCCGGCGTGATGGCGTGCGGTGCCTCAGTCGTCGTCGAGCAGGCCCGAGCGGCGACGCAGCAGCAGGAAGGTGAACGCCATCGCGATCACGAACAGGAGCAGCGAGATCACGCACGCCGCGCCCGTGTTGAAGGTGGAGAACCCTTCCTCGTACACCAGTTGCGGCAACGTCAGCGTGGTGCCCTGCGGGTAACCCGGTTCGAACGACTGGCCGGAGTTGCCGATGATGCCGCTCGCGACCTTTCCGGCCACCATCGCCTGCGTGTAGTACTGCATGGTCTGGATCACGCCGGTGACCACCGCGAACAGCACCACCGGGGTGATCGCCGGCCAGGTCACGTAGCGAAAGCGTTGCCACGGCCCGACGCCGTCCAACTCGGCCGCCTCGTACTGCTCGCGTGGCACGTCGAGCAGCGACGCGGTGAAGATCACCAGCAGGTCGCCGATGCCCCACAGGGCGAGCAGGGTCAGGGCGGGCTTGGACCAGTCCGGGTCGTTGAACCACCCGGGCTGCGGCATACCGACGTTGCCGAGCAGGTGGTTGACCGGTCCGGTGCCCGGGTTGAGCAGGAACGCGAAGCCGATCGTGGCGGCCACCGGCGGGGCCAGGTAGGGCAGGTAGGACAGCGTGCGGAAGAGCCCGCCGCCGCGCTTGAGCCGGATCGCCAACATGCCCAGGCCCAGGCCGAAGATCACCCGCAGGGTGACCATCACCACGACCAGCCACAGCGTGTTGCGCAACGCCTGCCACAGCGGCGGGTAGTCGTTGAGCACGTAGTTCCAGTTGCGCATGCCCACCCAGACGGGTGGGTTGATCAGGTCGTAGCGGGTGAACGAGTAGTACACGGTCGCGCCGAGCGGATACGCGAAGAAGACCGAGAAGCCGATCAGCCACGGGGACAAGAACGCGAGCGTGCGCAGGTTCCGCCGGCGGCGCTGCCTGCGCAGCGCCGCCGGGACCTCCGCCGCCGCGGGGGCGGTCGTGGTCATCGGATCACTTGACCTGGGCCACGTCGGTGTCGATCTGCTTGTCCAGATCGGCCAGACTCTTGGTCAGGTCGCCGCCTTGACCGGCCTCCCACTTGTAGGCGTACTCGGAGAGGGTGACCTGGTACTTGCCGCCGTTGGGGCTGGCGGGCGTGGTGTTGCTGGCGGGGTGCTTGAAGGCGTCGATGAACGGCTTGAAGTGCTCGTCGTTCGCCAGCGGCGACGCGGCCAGCGCGGCGTTGGTGCTGGGCACGTTGTGGATCGCCTGCGAGAAGGCGACCAGCGCCTCGGTGTCGGTGGTGACGAACTTGACGAACTCCCAAGCCGCGGCTTGGTGGTGGCTGGACTTGGCGATGCCGACGGTGGTGCCGGTGAGGTAGCTGCGGCCGTACTTGTCGAGTTGGTCGTCCGGGACCGGGAACGGCGCGGTGCCGTAGTTCAGGTTCGGCGCGTCCTGGGCGATCATCGCCGTGCGCCACTCGCCGTCCATGGTCATCGCGAGCTTGCCGCTCATGAACGGGTTCTCCGCGGAGAACTCCTCACCGAAGGTGGTGCGGAACTTCTCCAGCTTGTCGAACCCGCCCTGGCTCTCCACGAATTGCTTCTGCCAGTTGAAGAACTGGGGAACGACCGGGTCCTTGGACAGGTTCGACTTGCCGTCGGGCGTCTGGTAGGTCGGTCCGAACTGGGCCAGCGTGTGCGCGGCGGAGAACTCGTAGGCGTGGAAGGTCGGCAGGAAGCCCGCGACCTTGAACGTCCCGTCGCCGTTGAGCTGGTTGAGCTTCTTGGCGGTCTCGGTCAGCTCGGTGAACGTCTTCGGCGGCGCGGTGATGCCCGCGGCGGCGAACATGTCCTTGTTGTAGTACAGCCCGTAGGAGTCGGCGAGCAGCGGCAGTGCGCACCGCTTGCCCTGGAACTGGGTGTAGTCCAGCACCGGCTTGGGGAAGGTCGTGGCCGGGTCGATGTTGGACTTGGCCAGCCACGGAGCCAGATCGGTCCACGAACCCGACGTACAGAACTGGCCGACGTTGTCGGTGGTGAACGAGGAGACCACGTCCGGGCCCTTGCCGGAGCGGATGCCCTGGGTGATCTTGTCGTCGGTGACGTTGGAGACGACCTTGACCTTGATGTTGGGGTGCTTGGCGTTGAACTTGGCGACCAGGTCGTCGACCGCCTTGACCTCGCTCTCGGCGCTCCACCCGTGCCAGAAGGTGATGGTGACCTTCTTGTCGGGCGCCTCGTCGGCACCGGTCCCCGAGCCGCCGTCGTCGCCGGCGCACGCCGAGGCCAGCATGGCGAGCGTGGCGGCGCACGCGAGGGTCGTGATGGAACGACGGAGCCGTGGGAGTCTGTGCACTGGGTCCTCCTCCGGAGATGGCGACGGCGCGGCCGGGACGAGCGGCGCCGGGGGCCTTACGGTGGTGCGGGTCGGGCGACAGAGCGCGCGACCGGGCAAACGGGCACACCGCAGTGGGAGTGCGGTGCCGAGTCGCGAACGAGAGTGCGGTGCCGGGTCGGACGCGGATGCGTCAGGTCGTGGTGAAGACGACGTCGCGGGCGACGTCGAGCGCCGCGTGTACGGCGCCGGTGAGAACGGGATTGGCCGGTACGTCGCCGAGTACGACGCGCGGACGCGGGATCGCGAGGCGTTGCAACTCGTCGACCACGCGTGAGCGCAGCGCCTCGCCGCCGGCCATCGGGATGGCCCCCGACAACACGACGAGTCCCGGATCGAGCACCGAGACGATCACCGCGAGGCCCACCGCCAGCCGGTTGGCCAGCTCGTCGAGGAAGGCTCCGCCGCGCGATTCGGTCGCGCGCACCGCTCGGGCGACCGCCTGCGGCGCGGTACGACTGCCCACCCCGTAGGCGCGGGCCAGGGACAAAACGGCGGGCGCGCCCGCGAGTTGCTGGAAGCCGCCGGTGTTGCGGCGGCTGACGTCGTGCGGCAGCGGGGCGCCGGGCATCGGCATGTAGCCGACCTCGCCCGCGCCACCGGTGGAACCTCGGTGCAGTCGACCGCCGAGCACGATCGCGCAACCGATGCCCTCGTCGACCCACAACAGGACGAAGTCGCCGCCGTCGCGGGCGGATCCGTCCCGCTGCTCGGCGAGTGCGGCCAGGTTGACGTCGTTCTCCACGTCCACGGTCAGGCCGAGTTCCTCGCGGACGAGGTCCAGCACGCCGGGGGAGTGCCAGCCCGCGAGGTGGCGGCCGTAGCGGAACTGTTCGGTGGTCGGGTCGAACGCGCCCGGAATGCCGATCACCACGTGCGCGAGGTCGGCGAGATCGAGCCCGGCGGGCTTGGCCGCGGCGCGCACCGCGTCCCGGATCCGGCCCGGCGTATCGGCCGCTTCCCGGCGTGGGGTGGGCAGTTCGTGTTCGCCCACCACCCGTCCGGTCAGATCGGCGATGGCCACCCGGATCCGGGCGGGCGTGACGTCCAGGCCCGCGACGTGTCCGGCCGCCGGGTTGATCTCGTACAACTGGGCGCCGGGTCCGCGGCCACCCTCGGTGGTCCCGACCCCGACGACCAGGCCGGCCGCCTCCAGGCGGGAGAGCAGCTGTGAGGCGGTCGGTTTCGACAAACCCGTCATCGAACCGATCTGGCCCCGGGACAGCCGCCCGTGCCGCAAGAGGAGTTCGAGCGCGGCCCGGTCGTTGATGGCCCGCAATAGGCTCGGCCGCCCGGCCTGCTCCCGCCCGGACGCTCCCGCGCCGCGCTCGGTGCTTCCGGCCATGAGCGGTTCTCCTCTTCGCCACTGTTAGGAAACCTTCCTAAGAGTTGTAAGGAAATTAGGCCCGCCCTCTCGGCACTGTCAAGGGTGTCCGCCAAGGTCGTTTGCCGTGCGGGGCAGGGGAATCGGGGCCGAGGTCAGCCGGCGCGCGGATGTGCGGCACGTGCGGCGGCTCGGCATCCGGCGCGGAGCCCGGCCGCGACGACCGCGCCGGAGGTGTTCAGGAGCACGTCGTCCACCGAGGACACCCGCCCGATCGCAAGCAACCACTGGGCGATTTCGATCGCCACCGACCCCGCCGCGGCCAGGCCCGCGATCCGCCACGCGCCGGACCGACCGGCGAAGCGCGGTGCGTGGAACGGCAGCAGGAAGCCGAGCGCCGCGAAAACCGCGAGATTGCCGCCCACCTGGATCACCGCGGTCACCGGATCGCCGCCGAGGACGGCCACGAGGTCGTGCAGCGGCACCAGGCTGAGCGCGCGGCCGGAGCCGACCGGGGTCAGCACCATCCACACCCACGGGAGGGTGCCGAGCACCATCCCGGCGACGACCGCGACGCGCGGCCGGCGCAGGGCGAGCAGCACGACGAACGGCGCGACGACGGCGCATGCGATCAGCACCGCCCCCCACCGGGACCACACCCCACCCATTCGGCGGACTGTACCGGCGAACGGCGGGGCGCGCGGGTGTCCGCAGGGGTGTGACCGGCGCCATCCGGGCGCACGGTCATGGTTAGGGCGGTGATCTCGGGCAACTCTCAGAGTCCGGCGAGTTCCTTGGACCACGGCATCGCACGCACCGCGCCGGATCGGGACGAGTGCACGGATCGCAGGAGGCGGCGTTGGCCGGCAGCACATCGACGACCGGACAGTCGAGTGGCGACACCTATACGGAGCACCTCGGCCACGTCATCTTCATCACCGCCGCCGCCGCGATGGGCGGATTCCTCTTCGGCTACGACAGCTCGGTGATCAACGGCGCGGTCGAGGGCATCCGGGGCAAGTTCGAGCCCGGATCCAGCCTGCTCGCCCAGGTCGTGGCCGCAGCGTTGATCGGCTGCGCGATCGGCGCGGCGATCGCCGGACGGATCGCCGACCGGATCGGCCGGATCCGGGTGATGCAGATCGCCGCCGTGTTGTTCGCGGTCAGCGCGGTCGGCTCGGCGCTGCCGTTCGCGCTGTGGGATCTGGCCATGTGGCGGGTGCTCGGCGGGATGGCGATCGGGATGGCCTCGGTGATCGGCCCGGCCTATATCGCCGAGGTCGCCCCGCCCGCCTACCGAGGTCGGCTGGGCTCGTTCCAGCAGGCCGCGATCGTCACCGGCATCGCGGTCTCGCAGCTGGTCAACTGGGGCATCCTCAACCTCGCCGACGACGACCAGCGCGGCAAGCTGCTCTTCGGCCTGGAGGCGTGGCAGGTGATGCTGGGCGTGATGGTGATCCCGGCCGTGCTGTACGGCCTGTTCACCTTCACCATTCCCGAGTCGCCGCGCTATCTGATCTCGATCGGCCGGGTGGATCAGGCCAAGAAGGTGCTCGCCGAGGTGGAGAGCGACCAGGTCGACCTCGACGCGCGCGTCGCCGAGATCAAGGAGGCGATGCGCCGCGAGCACAAGTCCACGTTCCGGGACCTGCTGGGCGGCGGCGGGTTCCTGTTCCTGCCGATCGTGTGGATCGGCATCGGGCTCTCGGTCTTCCAGCAGCTCGTCGGCATCAACGTGATCTTCTACTACTCGGCGTCGTTGTGGCAGTCGGTGGGCATCGATCCCAACAGCTCGTTCCTGTACTCGTTCACCACGTCGATCATCAACATCATCGGAACGATCATCGCGATGTCGCTGGTCGACCGGGTGGGCCGCAGGCCGCTCGCGCTGGTCGGCTCCACCGGCATGGCGATCTCGCTCGGCCTGGTCGCGTGGGCCTTCTCCGCCCGGACCGGCAAGGGCAAGAACATCAAGCTCCCGGACACCGAGGGCACCGTGGCGCTGATCGCGGCCCACTCGTTCGTGTTGTTCTTCGCGCTGTCGTGGGGTGTGGTGGTGTGGGTCTTCCTCGGTGAGATGTTCCCGAACAGGATCCGCGCCGCGGCCCTGGGCGTGGCCGCGTCCGCGCAGTGGATCGCCAACTGGGTGATCACCGTGACGTTCCCGACGCTGTCGGACTGGAACCTGTCGGCGACGTACGTGATGTACGCGTGCTTCGCGGTGTTGTCCATCCCGTTCGTGCTCAAGTTCGTCAAGGAGACGAAGGGCAAGACACTGGAGGAGATGGGCTGAACGCGGCCCCCGGCCCCCGGCGGCCGGGCCCGTGGGGGCTCGGCCGCCGGGGTGCGATGCCGGTTCGGAGTGGTGTCGGTTCGGGTGCGATGTCGGTCGGGGTTCGGTCTCGGTCCGGGTTCAGTCCAGGCGTGCCCGCCGCCCAGGGTCGGGTCCGGCCCGCGTCCGGGTCCGGTGTTGCGTCCGGAGTCGGAGTCAGTCCAGGTCGCGCCCGCGGAGCGTGCTCAGGCCCGCCGCCGGCAGCGCGAGTGCCAGGGCGAGCAGCCACACGTACGGCGTGGCCGTGACGTCGGCGCCGGGCAGTTTCGGCAGGTGGCCGAACGGCGACACGTCCAGGACCGCCTGCGGCAGTTCGAGCACCGGCCCCAGCCAGCCGAGCGCGATCACCGACCCGACCAGCCCCCACACCGCCGCGCTCAGCCGCGGCAACGCACCGACGACCAGTACGGCGAGCCCGGTCAGCACCCACACGGCCGGGAGTTGGGCGAGCGCGGCGAGCAGGATGCGCGGCAGTTCGCCGGATACGTCGCCGACGGTGATCCCGTACGACAGGCCCATCGCGAGACCGCCCGCGGCCAGGATCAGCACCGGGCCGGCGTACGCGATCACCAGGTGCCCGCCCGCCCAGCGCAACCGGCCGACGGTGTTCGCCAGCAGCGGTTCGGCCCGGCCGTTCGTCTCCTCGTCGCGCAGCCGCAGTACGGAACCGGCGGTGAACACCACGCAGATCAGGCCGAGCATGCCCACCAGCGTGGACAGGAACGCGTCGGTCAGCGCCACATGGCCGCCCATGCGGCGGATCAGGTCGCGGGTCCCGGTGTTGTCGCCGACGATGTCCTGCGCGCCGTCCGCGATGCCGCCGAACACCGCGCCGGCGAACGCGAAGCCGACCGCCCAGGCGAGCAGCGTGCCGCGCTGCAGACGCCAGGCCAGGCCGTACGCGCCGGCCAGCGACGCGGGCGCGTGCGCCGGTCCCGGGCGTGGTCGCACGAAGCCGGCGCCCAGGTCGCGCCGACCCGCGAGGGTGTACGCGAGCGCGACGCACCCGGCGATCAGGCCGACCGGCAGGAGCAGCACCCACCAGCGGTCGCCGGCGAACGGCCGCACGTTCTCGGCCCAGCCCAGCGGCGACACCCAGACCATCGGGTGGCTGCCGGCCGAGGCCGCCTCCCGGGCCGCGTCGCCGGAGGCACGCAGCACGAAGGCGGCGCCCAGGACGGCGCCGGCGATGCCCTTGGCGAGCCGGGCGTTCTCGGTGAGCTGCGCGGCGACCGCGGCGACGGCGCCGAACATCAGCCCGGACAGCGCGATGGCGAGGCCGAACGCGAGCGAGCCGGCGGCCGGTTGGCCCGCGCCGAGCAGGATCGCCGTGCACGACACCAGGAGCAGCGCATCGGCCAGCGCGGCGGTGGCCAGGGCCGAGGTGAGCGGCGCCCGGCGGCCCACCATCGCCGCGGACAGCGCCTCCTGACGGCCCGTCTCCTCCTCCTCACGGGAGTGTCGGATCACGATGAGCAGGCTCATCACACCGGCCAGCAGGGCGGCGTAGCCGCCGATCCGCCACGTGGTGAGGGCTCCGTACGAGTCGCCGAAGACCGCGCCGTACAGGGCCCGGAGCGAGCCGTTGGCGTTCATGTCGGCGGCGAGCTTCGCCCGTTCGGCGCCGGTGCCGTAGAGGCTCTCCAGGGAACGTTCGACGCCGGACACGGCGGCGGCCACGACCAGCACCCAGACCGGGATCAGCACCCGGTCGCGGCGCAGGGCGAGGCGGACCAGGGCGCCGGTGCCGGTCAGGTGGTGCGCGGAGCCGCCGCGCGGCAGCGGGAGGACGGCGGCGGTCATCGCGAGGCCACCAGCGGGGCGTCGCCGGCCTGGTCGCGGTAGTGCCGTAGGAACAGCTCCTCCAGGGTGGGCGGGCTGCTGGTCAGGCCGCGTACGCCGATCTCGGCGAGCCGGCTCAGCACCGGGTTCAGATGTTCGTTGTCGACCTGGAGTACGACGTGGTCCGCGTTCGCCGCCACGTCGTGCACACCCGGGAGCTCGGCCAGGCCGTCGCCCGGGCCGCGCAGTTCGGCGCGCACCGTGGTCCGGCTCAGGTGCCGCAGGTCGGCCAGCGAACCCGACTCGACGGTGCGGCCGTTGCGGATGATGCTGACCCGATCGCACAGCGCCTCGACCTCGGCCAGGATGTGGCTGGACAGCAGCACGGTCCGGCCGCGCTCGCGTTCCTCGCGCACGCAGTCCCGGAACACGTCCTCCATCAGCGGGTCCAGGCCGGACGTGGGCTCGTCCAGGATCAGCAGGTCCACGTCTGAGGCGAACGCGGCGACCAGGGCCACCTTCTGCCGGTTGCCCTTGGAGTAGGCGCGGCCCTTCTTGGTCGGGTCGAGCTCGAACCGGGCCAGCAGGTCGGCGCGCCGGGCCGGGTCCAGGCCGCCGCGCAGCCGGCCGTACAGGTCGATCACCTCGCCGCCGCTGAGGTTGCGCCACAGCGTGACGTCGCCGGGCACGTAGGCGACCCGGCGATGCAGGGCGACGGCGTCGCGCCACGGGTCGCCGCCGAGGAGCGCGACGTCGCCGCGGTCGGCGCGGATCAGGCCGAGCAGGACGCGGATGGTGGTGGACTTCCCGGCGCCGTTGGGGCCGAGGAAGCCGTGTACCTCGCCGGCCGTGACGTGCAGGTCGAGGCCGTCGAGGGCGTGGGTGCGCCCGAAGGACTTGTGCAGACCGGAGACGCTGATCGCCGTATTCATGTTTCAGAACATACGCTTCGTTCAGGAAGTTGTGGAGTTTGGAAAGATCGAGAATCATGGATCGAAGGTGTCGGGAAGCGGGCTGAGCGGAAGGTGACGACCCGAATGCGGGACGACGACGGGCGGGCGCGAGAGGACGAGCCGGTGGGGGGCGGGGGGTCCGGGCGGGGCGCGGAGCCGGTGCGGGGCGAGGGGTCGGCGCGGGGCGAGGGGTCGGTGCGCGACGAGGCCGAGGTCGCGCGGTACATCGAGCGCTTCGCGGGCGAACTGGCCGACGCCGGCATGCAGCGGATGGCCGCACGGGTGTTCGTCGCGCTGCTCGCGGCCGACTCGGCGAGTATGACCTCCGCCGAACTCGCCGAGTCGTTGCAGATCAGTCCGGCCGCGGTGTCGTCGGCGATCGCCTACCTGTCGCAGATCAGGATGGTGCACCGCGAACGCGAACCCGGCTCGCGCCGGGACCGCTACCGGTTGCACAACGAGCTCTGGTACGAGACCTACAGCGAACGCGACAAACTCCTGGCCCGCTTCGAGATGGTCCTGCGCGAGGGCGCACAGGCCCTCGGGCCGAACACCCCGGCGGGCATCCGGGCCCAGGAATCAGCCGAGTTCTTCGCCTTCCTCCAGGCGGAGTTCGTCGGAATCATGGAACGCTGGCGCAACCGGGAACGCTGACTGACTGACTGACTTACCGACTCGGCCCGGCCCGGCCGGCGTTCGAGGCCGCCCGAGCCGCAGGCCGGGCCGCTTCGGGCCGGCCCGCGTTCGAGGCCGTACAGGCCGAAGCCCCTATCGCGTGCCGGGCGAAATCGGCACGTTGGGACACTGCGCGCCCAGCCGCTGGAGCGTGCCGAGTTCGGTGTTGTCCACCGTCAGGTCGTACTTCGTCTTCACCGTCACCCAGTCCGTCAGGTACGCACACCGGGCCCCCTCGTACGGCGGCAGCCAAGTCCCCGGATCCTGATCGGCCTTCGAGCGGTTGTACTTGGCGGTCACCGCGACCAGTGCCCGAGGCTGGTCGAGATCGTTCGCGTACTGCTCACGCTCCTTGGACGTCCATCCGGACGCGCCCGAGTCCCACGCCTCGGCCAACGGCACCATGTGGTCGATGTCCAGGCCGGACGCGCCCTCGACGTAGGCGTCCTCGTAGTACGAGTACCAACGACCGCCGGTGAGTGCGCACTTGGCGCCGATCTCGGGTGGGGTGACGGCCTCCTCGATGAGTACCTCGGCGCGCGTCGAACACCCGTCCCGATCCGCGTCGACCCAGTGCCGGAACGCGTCCCGGTCGTAGCCGGACCGATCCTCGTCGGCCACCCGCAAACCCGCGATCGCGTCCCGGAGCGGAATCCGCGTGCCGGTTTCGGTCGTAGCCGTCGCCTGCGCGGGCCGGGCCGGCGCCCCCGCCGCGTTCGTCGCCGGCGCGAACAGCAGTGCGCCCATGCTCGTTGCCGCCACCAGCAGCGAGGCGGTCCGACGCCCCACCGTGATTCCCGTGTGCATCATCGCGTTTGCCCCAGAGTCGCCGTGACAGGTCCGCTCCTGTTGTAGCGATGTGCCCGAGCGAGATCGACAACGGCGCGGTTGTGCCACTCGAAAGAGTGGTCCTGGGTGGGCATTTGCGGGAGCTCCGCCACGGGGCGCTTCGCGAAGGTGGACGCCGGCGACATCGTGGTGGCCGACGAGGGGGTGTGGTGGTCGTGCCCGCCGCGCGTCGCGAGCAAGTACTTCGGGACGCCCGGACGAAGTCGGCTGAAGAGGTGGACGGATCGCTCGACGTGGGGGAGGAGGCGCATTGCGCGAAGGTTGACGCGATCCTGGCCGGGCACGGGTTCGAGGGCCGAGCGGCGGCCCTCGCGGTCAGGGCCGGATCGGGCGAGTCGGGGCCGGCCTGCCGGTCAGGGCCGGATCGGGCGGGCGCTTTCCCAGGACGGGTAGTGCCGCATGGTGTCGCGTCCGCAGGGGCAGTACACGGCGGCGCGCTGATCGAGCACGAAGACCACGCCGATCCAGTAGTTCCGGAGTGCGCGTACGCACCACTGGTAGGGCAGGAGTTCGCCGGTCGGGACGAGGGTGGTCAGGTAGGTGCCGAGGTTGGCGCCCATCGGCACGAGTGGCATGCGCTGCGGCAGGAGGGTGTGCCAGACGCCGCGATCGGTGACCTGGATGGAGCCGGCGTCGCCGCTGCCGCCGGTTTCGGCGATCACGGCGATGGTCATGGGTACGTCGTCGGCGACGCCCGAGTGCGGGAAGAGCGCGGAGGCGCCGTTCGGGTGCGATACGGCGAGGTCGCCGTCGCGGTGGGCGCCGACCGGCGATACGTGCATGATCGCGTCGATCCTGCCGAGGTATTCGGGGACTTCCTCCAACCACGCGACCCGATTGCGGGCGACTTCGAGCACGCGCGGTACGGGCTCGCCCGGCGCCTCCCAGGCCACGGTCGCGTGGCCGCCCGGGACGCCGGGGAGAAGTCGGATGTCCGCGAGGGAGAGGCAGGTCAGGAAGGCCCGCGCGGCGTCGAAGCTCTGGAGCAGACCTACCACCCGATCGGGTGACAACAGGTGGGTGCCGGAGGAGCAGGGTCGGTTTTCGGACATGGCGACTCCGAAGTCGATGAACGTGACGGATGGTCGGACACCCGACTCCTCAAAGCCGAGCAACAACAAACGGCGCCGCCAACGCGGCGCCCGGGCCGGGCGGTTCGGGCACGATCTCGGCCCGGACCCACTTCCCCCCACCACGCACGGGCCCGGACCCCAACCCGCACCCGAGCGCCCAGACCAGGAACAACCCCCGCCCGGAGCACTCGTCGTCGTCCTCGGGCGGATCGACGCTGAGCGCGAACGGCGCACCGTCGTCCACGACTTCGACGACAACGACCCCGTCGACCACCTCACACGAGATGGACCGCGCCCCACCGGCGTGCCGGATGGCATTGCCGACCAGTTCGGAGGCGGCGAGGCGCAATACGTCGACGGCTGCGGACGCGCCGCGCGCGGCGCCCGCTATCGCTACGAAATCCCTTGCCAGGGAGGCTGCTTCGGGACCGGGTGGCAGATTGATTCGGCTCGTCGCCGGCAACCGGGGCATGGCGCTGACTCCTCACTGCCATGTGGTGCGCAAGGCATCGCGATCCTGCTGCGCTTGGTGATTCGACGGGCGCAGAGGGTGACTGGAACGAGATTGCTCCTTTTTGTGTACGCGCGTCAAGCGACTCTCACGCAAAATGCAGGACTGCTGCGCGCAAGAAGCTGGATGGCTACGCTCGATCTGTCCGCAATGCTGTCCGGAAGTGCAAACACCCATCCGCACACCTGAGCGAGGGAGAGACATGGCGAGCACAGGCCCCGGAAACCTGAAGGCCCGACGAGACCTCGGTGATCAGCTCCGCAAGCTCAGAGGGAAGCGCACTGCCACGAGCATTGCCGAAGAACTCGGTGTGAGTCCGTCCACCGTGACGCGCACCGAGACCGGCGAACGTGTATGCACCGAGGAGTACTTCCATGCCTTGGTCGAGGTCTTCGGCCTGACGGGGAAGAAGCGTCAGACACTCGAAGAACTGGCTATCGCCGTTTGGGACGCGGATCCGCCCTGGTGGGCCAAGTTCGCCGACGTCCTGTCGGCGAACTACGCCGCGCTGCTTGAGTACGAGGAGACGGCACTTCGTCGTCGGGACTACCAAATCAACCTGATCCCGGCCCACCTACAGACGGAGCCGTACTCCGAGGCGGTGACGGCAGTCGATTTCGCTGGATTGAGCCGGGACACGATTGATGATCTCGTGGCCATTCGGCTGGAACGGCAGCGCCGAGTGTTCGAGGCGGACCCGCGACTTGAAGTCGAAGCCGTGGTGACTGAGGGGGTGTTGCGATGGGCCGTGGGCGGTCCTGAAGTGCATCGCAACCAGCTTGCTCGGCTCCTTGACGTGACGGAGCTTCCGAACGTTTCGTTGCGGGTGATCCCATTCACGGCCGGAGCCGGTGGGACTTACGCCAGTTCGTTTCAGATCCTGTCGTACGGTGGGGACGAACCCGAAGTCGTCTTCGGTCAGGGCGTCTCCGGGAGCACCTTCATGAACGACCCTCGCGAGGTACGGCGATTCGGCCGATTGTTCACCACCCTGTCCAAGCACGCATTGAGCTTGGAAGATAGCCGTGCACTGATCGCGACCATCAAGAAAGACACCACATGACCCTGGCTAAAGGTACCGACACCGTTCTGGCCTGGAGGAAGAGCACTTTCAGCGGTGCCAACGATGACTGCGTCGAGACCGCGCCCACCGCCACGGCCGTGGCCGTGCGGGACAGCAAGGACCTCGCCGTCGGCAACTTCGCTGTCCCCAACCACTCCTGGGCCCGGCTGACGGAAGCACTCAAGCGCTGATTCGGTCGACACGACGAGTGGGGGGAAACCCAGGCGGGCTTCCCCCCGACCATTCCCGCAGGGTTACCAGGGCACTTCCCCGTTTTCGTCCTGGAAGGTTCCCGTCGGGCCGTCCGCGTCGAGGGTTGCGAGCCGTACGACGACCCTGGCGCTCTCCTCCGGCGCCCTTCCGATTCCGAATGCCGCGGTCAGGTCGGTTGCGGTGGTGCCGGGCTCGACCGCGTTGAACTTGATGCCCGGCTGGGACTTGGCGTACTGGACCGTGAGCATGGTGGCCGCGGCCTTGGACGCGGAGTAGAGCGCCAACGGCAAGTGGAACTCGGGCCGGTCCGGGTTGGTCACCGCCCAGAAGGACCCGGCACTGCTCGAAACGGTGACCACAGTCGGGTTCGGGGATTTGCGCAGCAGAGGAAGTGCCGCCTCCGTGACGCGCACGATTCCCACCGCGTTGGTGTCGAAGGCCCGGAGAGCGGTGGGACCGTCGGTTGCTCCGTGCCCGAGGATGCCCGCGTTGTTCACCAGGACGTCGAGTCGGCCCTCGGCCGAGTCGATCGTCGCCATCGCGCCGCGCACCGATGCGTCGTCGGTCACGTCGAGTTGCACGAATCGTGCGCCGAGTGCCGCCGCGGCCTTCTCGCCTCGCTCGACGTCACGGGCGCCTATGTAGACAACGTGGCCCAACGCCAGAAGCTGCCTGGCTGTCTCGAAGCCGATGCCCTTATTGGCCCCGGTGATCAAGGTGGTGGTCATACATATCCTCACGAGTTTGTGGCCCGAGCCGGCCATGAGTGGCGTTCGGACTGTTCTTCGAGTCGCAGGCGCCGATCCGGAGGTCAGCCGGTCGGCTGCCGGAGAGGTTCGCCGGCGTCGTGCAGGGCGGTCATGTGCACGAACCGTCCGTTGCGGATGCGGAGATGAGCCGCGCCCTCGACTTCCGCATCGATCGATGCGGAAGTCGAACGTAGCACTTCTGTAGCGATCGATGCGGAAAAGGTAGGCTGCCGGGGTGGAGACGAAACAGAACGGCCCGATCGGCCGACCGCGAGGATTCGACGTCGACGAAGCACTCGAGCGCGCCATGCTGGTCTTCTGGGAACACGGCTACGAGGGGGCCAGCCTGGCCACCCTGACCGACGCGATGGGTATCTCCACCACCAGCATGTACGCGGCCTTCGGCAACAAGGAGAAGCTGTTCCGCAAGGCTCTGGAGCGCTACACCGAGGGCCCGAGCGCCTACCTGGCCCGGGCCCTGGAGGAGCCGACCGCCCTCGACGTCGCCACCGCGATCCTGGCCGGCACCGTGCGCACCACCACCCGCCCGGCTCATCCTCGCGGGTGTCTGGGCGTCCAGGGCGCACTGGCCGCCGGTGATTCGGGACGGGAAGTCCGCGACCTGCTCGTCGCGTGGCGCAACCACGGCTGCTCCTGCATCCGGGAGCGATTCCGGCGAGCCGTCGATGACGGCGACCTGCCCCCGGGAACCGATCCGGGACTCCTGGCCCGCTACGTCACCACCCTGGCATTCGGCATCGCCGTACAAGCCGCGAGCGGTATCGGCCGCGACGAACTCCAGGAGATGGCCGACGCCGCCCTGCGCAACTGGCCGCTCTCCTGAGCGGGCATTCGACGGCCGTTACCGCTTCATCGTCCATGCCGGCTGCATCAGGTGGCTCGATCATCCGGCACGAGGAGCGTGCCATCGCCGATGCCTGGTTCGGTTCGGTCCGGTTCGGTTCCGGCTTCCACGCCGGCTCGTTCGCGCCGGGTGGCGGTCGGACATCAGAGCTGAGTGCCTTCGGCGAAGTCGGTCGTACACGGCTGCGTCGCCCCGCCCCATGGTGGCCTGCCCCGATCGAGAGCGGAGGCCGCTTCATGCGTGAGCGATGAGTTTGGGCGGCGGATCGGGTCTGCCTTGGTATGACTCGAATCATCGCCGACATCTCGGTTTCCCTCGACGGTTTCGTCACCGGGCCCGACCCCGGCCCGGACAACGGTCTGGGTACCGGCGGCGAGGCCCTGCACACGTGGGCGTTCTCCGACGACCCCGACGACCGCCGGGTCCTGCGCGAGGGGACCGTCCGCTCGGGCGCCGTCATCCTCGGGCGCCGGCTCTTCGACCTGGTCGACGGGCCGAACGGCTGGGACGACACGTGCGGTTACGGCGCCGGCGAGGTCGGCAGGCCCGCGTTCGTCGTGGTGACGAGCTCGGCGCCGGAGTCGGTGCGGACATCCGACCTCGACTGGACGTTCGTCACCACCGGTCTGCCCGACGCCGTCACCGCCGCGCGCGAGCGGGCCGAGGCGGCGTCGTCGGACAGCGGCAAGGACCTCGACGTCGTCCTCATGGGCGGCGGCGCCACGATCGGCTCGGCGTTGGACGCCGGGCTGGTCGACGCGCTGACGCTGCACCTGGCGCCGGTGGTGCTGGGCGCCGGGACACCACTGTTCACCGGCGGAATGCCGCGCACGCTGGTGCAGCGGAGCGTGCTCTCGACATCGACCGCGACCCACCTGACCTACGACGTCTCCCGGTGATCCGATGACCACTGTCACTACTGTCAACGCCAATGACATCGCCTTGGGCATCGAGTCGTTCGGTGACGAAGACGCACCACTCGTCCTACTCGCGGGCGGGACGACGATGCTCTCCTGGCCCGACGCGCTGTGCGAGCGCCTCGCCGCCGGCGGGCGCCGTGTGGTGCGCTACGACCTGCGCGACAGCGGGGAGTCGACCACGACGGACCCCCAGGCGCCCGCATACACCCTGCGCGACCTCGCCGCCGACGCGGCGGCCCTGGTCGGCGCGCTCGGCGGGGGACCTGCGCACCTCGCGGGAATCGGCGTCGGCGGGATGGTCGCCCAGGTGGCCGTGCTCGATCATCCGGGCGCGTTCTCGGCGCTGACCCTGGTCGGCACCCGCGCGGTTGTCCCCGGCCCGCCCGACGACGACCTTCCCGACCACGACCGGGCGACGATGAGCCGGTTGTTCGGGCGTGCGATGCCCGATTGGAGCGACCGCGAGGCGGTTGCGGAATTCGCCGCCGCCGGCGCGGAGATCCTCGGCAACGACCCGGTCGCCGCGCACGCAATCGCCGCGCGCATCTGGGACCGCACGCCCGGCACCGCACCACCGGTCCAGATGGCCAACCAGATGGGCATGGTGTTCTCCCGGCTCGACTGCGAACCCCGCTGGCGCGAGCGCCTGCCCGAGATCGCGGTCCCCACCCTCGTCGTCCACGGCCGCCGCGACCCGTTCTTCCCCGTCGGCAATGGCGAGGCGATCGCGCGCGAAATCCCCGGCGCACGACTGCTCGTCCTCGACAAGGCCGCCACCACGATCCCCGAAGCCGCGATCGACGAGGTCACCGAGGCGATGCTCGCACTCGGATAGGGGACGGCCGACCCCGCGTGGGTGCGTCCTGCACGCGGTAGCGGAGGCGCGCCCGCGATCTGCACGATTCCAACCCGGCGAAAGCTTGGCGCCGAGGCTTCGCCTGCCACTGGGCGCTTGTTAAAGTCGCGAGCGGTCCGAGGGTCGTAGCGGGCGAAGGCGGGGGATCGAATGAGCGATCAAGGCCAGCCCAAATGGGCTTGGTGGGTCGTCGGGATCATCATCCCGATCGTCGGCATCGTGGTGACGGTCTGGGCAGCCGGCGGCCTGTCGTTCGGTGGAGGCGACGGCCTGGACGAAGTCGCGCCAGGCGCTTCGAGCTCGTCCCCCCGGACGCTGCCGGCGGTGCCTGGCGGTTCGGTTCCCGATGTTCCACCGCGGGCCGTTTCACCCACCGACGCACCACCGCCGAAGGTGTCGACCGGTGTCGTCGACCTCTTGCTCGAACCCGGGCTGCGGTACCTGGACTTGGATGGCGACCCTCCCACGGCGACGCCGTCCGCCGCGGGCGCAGATCTCGTGGCGCTGTTCGATGGCCGTCCACCGTCACTTGCCCCGGAAGGCTCGACCGCGACGGTCGCTCGCCTGTCCCAAAGTGCCCGCGCCGCGACGCCCGCGGAATGCGCGGCCGCGTTGGCGAGCCATGGCACCCACCAAGCCGCTGTCGCCGCAGTGGGCACGCGCTACTGCGTGCGGACGGACGAAGGCCGCACGGCGTACGTGGAGATCGTCCTTGGTGTGCCCGTGGAACCGCATGTGCGTGTGAAGGCGACGGTCTGGAAGTAGCGGGCTCTGCGGAGCCGGGACTGTTCGTCGTCGCCCTCGATCACATACCGGAATCCCGCCTTCCGTGGGAACCGGTCACCAATCGGTGGCTGCGTCGACGCGGTCGGCGCGGATCGCACCGATACCGCTGTCTCACCCCGCACGTGACGCCGCACGATCCCTTGCCGTCGTCCGCGTGCCCCCGCCGGCCGTAGACGGAAAGGTCGCCTGGTCTGCCGGAGGGACGTAGCGTTGGGGGTGCGGGGGAGATTTCACATATCTGCGAGGCGTCGGCGGTTGGTCGTTTGACGCTCGGCCGCGATCGATGCCTCCCGAGTGGAGGAGGAGACCATGACCGGTCTCGTCCGTAAGAATTTCGCATCGCCCGAGGAAACACGTCCGTTCGAAGCGGACAAGGGCAAGGTCGATTTGGTTTCCCTGAATGCCATTCCGGTGGGTCGGGGCACGTTCGAACCGGGCTGGCGCTGGTCGGAGCACGTGAAGCCGATCGCCGGGACCGACAGTTGCCAGGCGTCGCACGTCGGCTTGACGCTCTCGGGACGAATGCACATCGTCATGGACGACGGTGAGGAGATGGAGTTCGGAGCCGGAGACCTGATGGTCTGCCCGCCCGGACACGACGCGTGGGTCGTCGGTGACGAACCGTGCGTGGTGCTCGACTGGGCCGGCTTCGGCGACTACGCCAAGCGATAGCGCATATCGAACGCCAGGGCCGGGTGGCTTGGGCGGAAGGTTACGTCACGCCTCGGCGTGGAGTTCCGTGAAGTACTGGGCCACCGCTTGGCCGGCCGCGGTGACGAGGTCGGTTTCGACTTGGCCTTCGGCGAGGCCGTCGGGGTCCGGCTTGAGAATGTACGCGGTGAGCCCGTCCGTGCCGACCTGGTCCATCTCGGTACGGACGGCCCCGACCAAGGCGTGGTCGACGTGGGCCTGTTCCAGGGCGGTCATCGCCGCCCCGCCGACGTCGACGCGGCCGTCGACGATGTGGGTCACCGTGGTCTGGAAGTCGGTGATGGCACCGATCGTCTCGTTGCCGACCAGGCCGTCGAGACCGATCAGGCCCCGGCCGTTGTTGCCACGCCAGTCGTTGAGCAGCGCCTGGACGTAGCGTGTGTCCTGTGTGCCGTTGCCGCCTCCGTTGCCGACGCTGTCTTCCAGCGGCGAGTTCTCGGCCAGCACGACGACGCCGCCCGCGACCGGGACGAACAGGCTCAGTACCGCGAGCACGGCCAACTTGATGAGTGCTTTGACGAAGACCTCGGCCAGGAGTTGCCCGGTGACCTTCACGCAGACCTCGTAGACGAGAAGCCCCTCCTCCTCGCGGAAGAAGTGGAAGAAGACCTGCACCGGCGACCCGAACCAGGTGCCGTCCCACAGGAGGATGCTCCGGTCCGGGTCGAAGAGTGTGCCGCGGTCGTATTTCATCGTCGGCACCGAGGTGGTGCGCAGGAAGTCCACCATGGCCTGGAAGGCATTCAGTTTGACCCGGCCCTTGCTCTTGCTCGACTGGGAGTTCGGCTTCACCTCGTAGAATTCCCGCCGTCCGGCGGCCGGATCGTGGGTGATGATGTCCGGTACCGGGAACTTCTCCCCTTCGTCGTCGTCATCACGCTTGCGGATCTCGCACGTCTGCGCCACGAAGATCTCGTCCAGCGCAGGGTGGTGGAACTTCAGGAAGGCGGCGAGGTAGCGGCAGCGGGTGGTGCCGGCGTTCTCGTCGAAGAAGTCCGTCTGCGGCCCACCGGGCAGCGTGAGGAATTCGCTGCATCCGCCTTTGGCCAGGCAGTACTCCTGCCTGATGAACCACTCGGCGATTCGCCCGAACACCTGCGTGAGGCGGATGTGGACGCCTGCCTGCGAAGGCGTGAAGCACTGCTGGACCATGGCCGGGCTACCTTTCGCGCGAGCGCCCCGCAGCCGAGGAGCCGGCCGTCGAAGGGCACGGGTGACCGCTCTTCCAGCACACGCCCGTCATGCCTCGGTCGCAACCCGACGTGCGGCGTGCGTCGCCTCGCTCGGGTTCGCGTCGCAGTGGGCCGGGTGCATCGCCGCGCGCAGCCGTGACGGGCCCCGGCCGGCCCGTCCACGACGAGGTCGGGCCGGCCGGGGGGTGGTCACGCGTCGTGGTCGCTTCGCGGTGCGTGGCTGCTGTGCAGGGCTTCGATGAGCCATGGATGGATCGGGAGCAGGCCCGGGATCAGCTGCCAGCCCCGCACGATCCATACGAGCCGCCAGTAGCGGTCCACCCGGGGGTCGTGGGCGGGCTCGAACTGCCGGGCCAGCCAGGTGCGGAAGGCCGGGTCGGGGGTTCGGCCGAGGGCCTCGGCGAATCGGCGGACCAGGTCGTCGACCACGGGTGCGGCCTGTTCGTCGGCCGGGTCGATGCCCGCCTCCCTGGCCGCGGCGACCCTCCGGCGGGTGAACTCCATCAGTTCGCCGCCGGCCTCGGTCTCGATGTCGAGCGTGCGTCGGCCGGCCTGGTAGGGGGCCACCTGCCGCATTCGGGCGCGGAAGTCCGCGTCGCCGACCAGTTCGGCGATCTCCACCCATGCGGCGACCTGTTCGGGGGACGGGTCGTCGGGGAGATCGGGTGTGGCGGAGCGGACCATCGCCGCGACCACGGGGTCGGCGCCCACCGCCTTCGGGCCGAAGGTGTCGTCCAGGAAATCGTCGATCAGGCGGCGGCGTTCGTCACCCGACAGCTGCGTGAGTCGGTGCATGAGCTTGGTCTCCTCGGGACTGGACCCGCGCGTGGCCACGACTCGCAGGACACTCCGACGCAGTTGCAGGATTCGAATCTGCACGTCCACCGCGTCGGCATGCGCCGCGGCGACGTCCGCCACCGTGCGTTCGCGGTTCAGCACCTGCCGTACCGTGGCGAGGTCCATGCCCAACTCGCGCAAGGTGCGGACGAGTTCCAGTCGCAGCAGGGCGTCGAGGTCGTAGAGCCGATATCCGGCGGGAGTTCGGTCGGTCGGTACCACCACGCCCGAATCGGAGTAGAACCGGATCGTCGTGACCGACAAGCCGGTCCGCCGGGAAAGCTCCCCGATCGAGTAGAGAGTCGCACCGTCCATGCCCCCACCCTCCTGTCTCGAGCCACTGGAGACTCAAGTGGCGCAACCCGCCTCGGGACCCATTCTCGGCAGTCGTAGAGCAGTATCGGGTTGTCGACGGCGAGCAACGAGACGTGCCACTCCATCGAGCAGCCGCGTGAGGTCGGGTATGGCCACGCCACCGGCATTCCTTCGTGCACGGAGGCGACGGGCATGGGGAGTTCAGCGCAGGATCTCGGCGATCGCCTTGGCCACGGCGATGACGACGGGGAGGGCGAGCAGGACGCCGAAGATGAGCGCGACGGGCAATGTGCCGTACAACTGGCCGCGTTCGTCACCGATCCGCACCCGTGTCTCCGGCGCCTGCGGGTCGTAGCGGACGTCCACAAGGTCCCCGACCGTGGTCGTTTGCGGCGCGTGGAGCGGCACGCCGGCGGTTACCGTACGGCCGTCGACCGTGGTGAACCGCTGGCTCCACACGCGGTAACGACGGTTGGACACCCTGCCGCTTCTGATCGGGACCCGCACGGTGACTCCGCGTTTACGCAGGTGGTAGCGGTCACGCGTGGTGTCCGCAAAGAACGACAGGGAGAGGAAGGACAGGAGGCTGAGGCACCCTGCGAGGGTCAACTCGACGGTGTGTCCTCCGCCGGCCGTGACCCCGAGTGTGATCAGGATCGCGAAGTACGGCACCAGGCAGAGGATGATGCGCACTCGGCGCCCGGAGACGTCCGGCCTCCACGCGGGCACTGTCTCGACGGAGACCGCGGGGGTGGCCGGCCCGGGCGTGCCCGCGGCCGCGACGCGCCGGCGCAGTCCGTCGGCGAACGCTGTCAACGCGGCCGCGTTGTCCTCGGGGGTGCGGTACTGCGTTCCGTCGTGAAGAGTGATGCACACGTCTCGTGAGGGTTCCACCAAGGCTGCACGAACATGTGCGTACGGAACGCGAGTTCGCGTTCGCCGGCTGACGAGAACGAGTCCTGCGGGTTCCAACCGCGCGGCAGATCCGCCCGATCCGAGCACCACGTCCACGTCCTGAATACCTGGCATCACATCTCCCCCTCGGGCGCCGACGGTATCGCGGTCCCCACCGGTTCGTCGGTGCTCCTCGGAAGAAGGTACTCGGTGGCCACCGACTACCGGGCCGCATGTCGATGCCTGTCGGGGCCCGCCGCGCGCGAGGCGCCGTCGAGGACGATGTCCACCGTGCGGGACGCGAAGTCCGGGTCGGCCGGGAGGCGGCGGAAGACCAGGTGCAGCCAGGCGGCGCCGGCCAGGAGGTCCATCAGGAGCATCGGGTCGGTGTCGGGGGCGAGTTCGCCTCGGGCGACGGCGCGTTCGAAGAGGGGCCGTTCGCGGGCCATGCGGTCGGCGAAGAACGCCCGTGTGTGTTCGGCGAGTTCGGGGCTGTGGGTGACCGCGCCGAGGGCGGCGACGGCGATGTCGGCGGTGGGTGGGGCGGTCAGCAGCCCGACGATCCCGTCGGTGAGGGCGATCAGGTCGCCGCGGAGGCTGCCGGTGTCGGGCAGCGGGAAGTCGAGCCGACCGGCGCCGGTGAGGGCGGCGCCGAGCAGGGCGCCCTTGGACGGCCACCAGCGGTAGATCGTGGTCTTGTTGACGCCGGATCGTTCGGCGACGCCCTCGATGGTCAGACCCTCGTACCCCTTGTCCGCGAGCAGGTCGAGGGTGGCGTCGAAGATCTCCCGGGACTTGCGTGGCCCGCTCCCGGTGCGCACGCCGCTCCCGCGGTAGGCGTCGCCGGTGTCGCGGCCGGCCGAACCGTCGCCGCCCGTGACGGCGGGACTCGTGCCGGCGGGGTCCGCCGTGTGCTGCTCGTTCTTCATGCCGGGAGATTACCTCGAAATACAACGCGACGTTGCGTTGCGTTCGGTGTTAGCGTGGCGGACATGGAGCCTCAGGAGCACGAATCCGGCCCGCCGGCGACGAGTGGGCGCGTCTGGGAGATCGAGGAGTCGTTGACCGTGCCGCTTCCGCCGGAGGCGGTCTATGCGGTGGTCGCCGACGTGCGGCGGATGAAGGAATGGAGCCCGGAAGTCTTTGCGATCTGGCCCCGCGGCCGAAGCTTCGTCGGCTTCAACCGCCGGGGCCCGTGGGTCTGGTTCACCACGTGCCGGATCGTGACGGCCGACCCGGGCCGGGAGTTCGCCTTCGACGTCACCTCGTTCGGCCTGCCGATCGCCCGCTGGGGCTACCGCCTGACGCCGGCGGAGGAGGGGACGGTGGTCACCGAGTACTGGAACGATCGTCGCCGCGACGGGTGGCGTCGTCGGGTCGCCGAAGTCCTCGGCCTGGTCTTCACCGGCACCCCGCCCGCGCAGCGTGCCGCGCGCAATCGCCACGGCATGCGCACGACGCTGGTTCGGCTCAGGGCCGCGTGCGGAGGAGCCCCCTGACCCGCCGGGGGCCGGGACGGCTACCGCGCCGCGTACGGGTGGTACAGGGCCCGGCAGCGGGCCGGATCCGGCGACGCCTCGGCCGTGACGGTGAGGAAGTGGTCGAGCTGCCAGGCCCGGGTCCGGTCGGCCTGCCGGTTGGTGGTGCTCACCCACGGCGGGTAGACGCGGAAACCGCGCTTGCCGCCATCGCCCCGCACCGAGAGGATGCCGCGCTCGCGCAGGACCGCCTTCGGGAAGACGAACTGCCCGAAGTGATCGCCCTGCCGGGAGCTGATCACCACCAGGTCGAACCGATCCTCGGCGGCGAGCGGCTCGATCGGGCCGGCCGCCGAGCGCTGCCACAGGGTGACGAACTGGCCGACCTTGGTCGGTGTGGTCCCGGCGATCCGGAAACGCACCTCGGCTCCGTCGACGGTGAACACGTGGGCCCCGTACTCCGCGCTCTCCGGCTCGGCCACCGGCGTCGAGCACACGAACCCGTTCGGGTCGTAGACCAGGGCCTTCGCCGCGAGCAGGTCGGCGGGCAGCGACACCGGCCAGGGGACGCATGCGGACTCGGGTCGGGACCCGGACCCGGACCCGGACCGGCACCCGCAACCGGAGTCGGACCCACTCCCGGACCCGGCGACGTCGCAATGGTCGGGGTTCGTGGTCATTCCGGCATCCTGCCGGCACCGGCCCGCGAAGCCGGCGGCGGCACCCCGCGCGATCGGCCGCGGCCGCCCGGCCGGCCCCGCACGGTGTGATGCCCGGCAGGCCATGTTGCGGCCTACCGGGCATCACAATCGGGGAAGTCGGGACCAACTTACGTGCGGATCGACTCAGCAGGCGCCGAGGTCGACCCACACTCCCCACTGACCGGTGGTCCCGGGTTCCTCGCCCTGGGTCCACCACTTGGCGCGGTAGGTGTGGCCGTTGTGCGAGACCACACTGCCGTTGGTGTAGATCGAGTTCGCGTCCCACGCGGGCGCGGTGCAACTGCCCGGACCACTGCCGACGGTCAGCGTGTACGTCGTCGAGTGCACGACGGAGCCGGTGCCGGTGATGGTGATCGGGTAGGTGCCCGGAGTGGTGTTCGCGGCGACCGTGATGGTCGCGGTGGCCGACGAGCCGGACTGCACGGACGTCGGGTTGATACTCACGCCGACGCCGTTCGGGGCGCCGCTGGAGGTGAGCGTCACGGTCTGCGCCGTGCCGCTCACGGTGGTGGTGTTCACCGTCGCGGTGCCCTGGCCGCCGAGTTGGATGGTGCCGGCCGCCGGGACGGTCGTGATGGAGAAGTCGGGGCCGGGCGTGGTGCCGCCGACCGCGGTCTTCCAGATCGCGTAGGCGATACCGTCGGCGCTGCGGTTGAGGACCGTGGCGTCGACGTTGGACGTGGTGTCACACGCGGAGTGGTAGCAGGAGTCGTACGAGGCGCCCGCCGTGCCGCCCCACTTCGTGGCCTGTGCCTGCGTCTTGGTGGCGCTGGCACCGGCCGCGTAGCCGGAGGTGGGGATGCCGGCCTGCTGGAAGGAGTAGTCGTCGGAACGGCCCTGGCCCTCGACGTTCTCCTCGGGACGCAGGTTCAACGTGTCCCAGTACGCCTTCAGCGGTCCGGCGGTGGTGGAGGTGATGTTGTTGATGAAGTAGCCCGCGTTGCGCGAGCCGACCATGTCGAAGTTGTAGTAGCCCTTGATCGCGGCACGCTGCGTGGAGCCGAGCTGGCCCACGTAGAACTGGGAGCCCTGGAGGCCCTGTTCCTCGCCGGCCCACCAGCCGAAGCGGACGTGCTTGGTGAGGGTGGGGTTGGCCT
>NZ_JBITHP010000012.1:184269-297822 GCF_044458105.1 Embleya sp. NPDC050493 | reverse complement strand
AGTCATCGCAGTCGAAGGATGCGCGCGTTCGCCGACCGCGTCGACTGGCTGACCCTGGTATTCCTGCCACCCTATGCTCCCGATCTCAACCCGGTCGAGGGCGGTTGGGCGCACCTGAAGGGCGGGGCCCTGGCCAACCTCGGCGCCCGCACCCTCGACGAACTCGTCACCGTCGCACGCCAAGGCCTGCGGGACATCCAACACCACCCCGCACTCCTCGACGGCTTCCTCGCCGCAACCGCCCTGACGCGATGAACACTAACAACCGGATCCGCAAAGCTCAGTATGTCCTGCTGCACTGACGGACCGTCACCACCCCCGATCACACAACTCTCAGCCCGGAATCACCGCCGCGCGGAGGGAGAGGATGTCCGGGAGGTGTTGGGCGATGCGTTCCCAGTGGTCGCCGTCGTGGTGGCCGCGGTAGATCTCGCCGCTGCGGGAGCCGAAGTACAGGCTGGTGTCCTCGGCGTCGTCGGTGCACATCGCGTCGCGCATGACGGCGGTCCAGAAGTCGTCGGGGAGGCCGTCGGACAGGGCCGTCCAGGACTTTCCGGCGTCGTCGCTGCGGTAGACGCGGCATCGGCCGTCGACCGGGAAGCGCATCATGTCGGCGGTGAGCGGGACCACGTAGACGGTGTCCGGGCGACGCGGGTGGACCACGATGGTGAAGCCGAAGTCGGCGGGCAGACCGTCGGCGATCGACTCCCACGTCGCGCCCGCGTCGTCGCTGCGGTAGACGCCGTGGTGGTTTTGCAGGAACAGCCGGTCGGGGCGGTCCGGGTGCCGGGCCACCTTGTGCACGCACTGGCCGTATTCGGGGTACTCGTCGGGCTGGAACGTGACGTGGATGCCGGTGTTGGACGGGCGCCAGCTCGCCCCGCCGTCCTCGGTGACGTAGACGCCGCCGGTGGACATCGCGACGACGATCCGGCGCGGGTCGGTGGGATGCGGGAGCACCGTGTGGATCGCCTGGCCGCCGAAACCGGCCTCCCAGTGCGGCCGGTGCGGGTGGTCCCACAGCGCGCGCACGAGTTCGAAGGAACGCCCGCCGTCCTCGGAGCGGAACAGCGCGGACGGTTCGACACCGGCGTAGAGCACGTCGGGTTCGGATTCGGCGCCGGCCACCAGTTGCCACACCCGCTCGACCGAGGCGCCCGCATCCGCCGGGAAGCCGACCCGGCCCAGGTCCGGCTCGCGCCAGGTCTCACCGAGATCGTCGCTGCTGACCACGATCGGGCCGAAGTGTTGGTGGACCACGCCCGCCAGCACCCGGGGTGCGCTTTTTCGGGTGTCGATCGCGACCGAGTAGACGCCCGTCATCGGGTGGTGCGGTCCGGTGTACGCCCAGGATCCGTCGTCCCGCGAGCGACCGATCCACAGGCCCTTGCGGGTGCCGATGGCGAGCAGGACGGAATTCGTCATGGTGACCTCCAGGCAGCGTTCCGTACACGGGCACGCTACGCGGCACCGGTGACATTCGCCCGATTCGACGCGATCCGGGGCACTCTCGCGCACTCGCGACGTGCGGAGCCCGTGACGCACACGCACCCTCGGCACGAGCAACGCACACCCTCGGCACGCGCCCCTGGGCACGCTCGGCCCCGGCCCGCACACCCTCGACACACCCGCTCGGCTCGCGCACCCTCGACACACCTGCTCGCCTCGCGCGCTCGCCCACCCTCGCCTCGCGCGCTCGGTAGCGCACCCTCGGTCGCGCGCCGTCCGCCCCTACGGCAGTGGTCGTCGACCGGCGAAGCCGAGGTCGAGGCGGTGGTACCAGCCCAGCCGGCGGTCGCCCTCCAGCCAGCACAACAGCACGGGTACGCCGTCCAGATCGGCCGGGAAGTCCACGAGCAACGGCGCGAAGCCCTTGAGCTCCGCGCCGGTCTGCTGGACCTGGGTCATCAATTCGTCGAGCCGCGCCTGCATGCCCTTGAGTTCGGGCAGCCCGCCCAGCTCGGTTCGCGCCTCGCCGCGCTCCAGTGCCACCGCGACCTCCGCGGCGTCCGCCCGGACGGCGACCAGCTCGTCGAGCACCGGCAACAGCCGGTCCAACTCCGCACGCGCCTCCTCGACCGTGAACAGACCCATGCGGCACAACCTCCCGTGTCGTGCGCCGGCCGACGATGGCGCGCGCCGATGGTACTGCCGCCGGCGCCGCCACGCGCCGGCGCCCGCGAACAGGGTCGGTGTCCACGGGATGAACCGGCGCCCGGGATCGGGATCAGCCGAACTATCCGGTCTTCTCGTCCACGCCGGGAAAGGAGCCGTGGTTGGTGTGCACGCTGAAGATGCCGCCGGAGGCTTCTGCCCGACCGGTCCGGTCCCGTTCGATCAGCAGGCCCTCGTGACTCGTGGTGTGGCCGCGTTTGCCGACCGCGACGGTGAGCACCGCGACCACCGCGATCAGGCCGGCGACGAAAGTAATGATCGTGATCACGATGGCGCTCCCTGGAGGTTTGCCCGGTCCGACGTCGCAACGGACCGATCTGCACGGTCCGGCGTCTCGGACTGCCCGGTCCGACGTGACGGTCGTTCTACATGATCCATGCCCGCTCCGGTCCCGGTGACCCATTTCCCGCACAACGAGCCGCCAGCGCCCGCAATCGGGCCTCGTCGCCGTCGGTGGACGAGTCCAGCCGCAGGATCTCCTGGACGAAGCGGCGGTTCATCGGCCGGCAGCGGATCTCCTGGGCGGCGACCGCCTCCGCTTCGAGGAGCGCGCCGACCGCCTCGCCACGGCGACCGACCGCCGCGAAGGCGCGGGCGAGGTCGATCAGGTGCCGCGCCTGCCGGCCGCGCGGGAGCACGGCGAGTGCGGCCGGGGTGAACCGGCCGGCGATGGCCCGCGCGTACTCGCCGAGCAGTACGTGGGTGGTGACCCGGTGCAGCGGGACCTGGATCGCGCCGGGGTCGGCCCGCTCCGCCCCCTCCAACAGGTCACGCGTGGCGGGCCGATCGCCCAGCCGGGCCGTGGCCAGCGCGGCCCCGAGCCGCAGCGTACGCAGCGCCGCCCGGCCCGGCCGGCCGCGGGCATCCAGCGCCGGGGCCAGGTCCGCCTCCGCCCCCAGCGCGAACTCGACGGCCGCACCGGCGCCTTCGTGCCCGACCATGGCATCGGTGAGCCGATGGGCGGCCCGGGCCAGGACCACCACGTCGGCGCTGCGGCCGGCCGAGGTCACCGCCCGGTCGGCCGCACGCCAGGCCAGATCCGGCTCGCCGTACACGTGCGCGACGGCGGAGGCCAGAGCGAGCGCGGCGGAGCGCACGACGGTCGACGTGAGCGCCGCGCCCCCGGAACTCCCGTCGGGTCCACCCGCCGACACCGTCGCGCCCGCGGCCACCCTCCCGCTCGGCCCAGAGGCAGGTCCCCCGCGCGCTCCCACGGCCACTCCCCCACCGGCCCCCGCGGTCGCCCCCAGGACGGACGACACCACACGATCCAGGCATCCGTAGTCCGCCGCCGCATACGCGGTCCACCCGTAGGTCAACTCCCGCCGCAGTACCCCGAGGTCGGCCGGGACGGCGGCGGACCCGACCGCGAGCGCCGTGTCGGCCCGGCGCAGCGCCGTCCGCACCGCGGCGAGCGGATCGTGGTCGTGGTACTCCCGGTTCGGTTCGGCGGGCAGCAGTCGGTCGATCCCGATGTGCAGGACGAGCGCGGCCTTGGCGAGCACCGACAGGCGCGGGTCGGCCTGTCGGTGGCCGGCCTCCACGTCCTCGACCCAGCGCACGGATCGGCCCATCAGACGGGCGAATTCGGCCTGGGTCAGACCGCGCCGCGCGCGCCAGTAGGCGATTCGTCGGCCGATTCCGGGCGCCGGATGCATGTCGGGCCGCTCCTTTGGGTATTGCCGAGTGCGCGCCCGGTGACCGAGTCGCCGCGCGCCGCCGTACGTTCGTCGTTCTGTGCCGTTTGTGCCGCACGGGCGGGAAGTTCCCCACGCAGACTGCGTGGATTCTGTCGGGTGCCCCGCCGGTACCTTCGGCCGGGTCGCGGCAACCGCATTTCGGGCCGGGTTGCCCTTGCGGGAGAGTCGATGAGAAAACTGATGCGTGTCCCCGGGGTCGGTCGAACCCGAGCGGCTCGCTCGCGGCCGGGTCGTACGCTGTCCATCCGAACCCTGCTGGTGTTGTTGACCGTGGTGCCCTCGGTGGCCATGGTCGCGCTGTGGGGCATCGCCACCTACCGCTTGGCCGACCACGCGAGCAACCTGGACAACGAGGTCTCGGTGGCCGAGCGGGCCGGTACACCCAGTTACAACACGATGGTGAACCTCCAACTGGAGCGGCGGCTGACCGCGGCGTGGATGGCCAAGCCGTCCCCGGCGACGTCCGAGGCGTTGCGCGCGCAGCGGGTCAAGACCGACGAGGCCGTACGGCTGTTCGTCGCCTTCGCCGGCAGCGGTGCGCGGGAAACGCCCGGGCACGTGGTGCGCCGGGCCCACGAGGTGGCGCCCCAGCTGGCGCAACTCGCCGACGTCCGACGCCAGGTGGACACGACCGGCGCGACCGGGCGGGACCGTTGGTTGGGCTACTACACGAAGCAGGTGGCCAACCAGATCTCGATGGTCCAGGCGCTGGCCGAGACCTCGGACACCGATGTCACCTTCGCGGGCCAGTTCCTGGTCATCCAGTTCCGTGCCGGTGAGGCGCTGGCGCAGGAGGACATGACGGTCTCGTTCGCGCAGCCCGGCGGTCGGTTGACCCCGCCGGACTTCGCCGCGTTCGTGCAGAACGTGGGCGTGCGTCGGCACACCCTGGAGGACGAGGTCGAGCCGTACCTGCCCGCCGGGCTGCGTCCCACCTACCTGGCACTCACCGAAAGCCCGGCCTGGCGGGACCTGGCCGCGATGGAGGACGCCATCATCGCGGCGGTCGACGCCCCCCGGGACCAGCGGGCCGCGGCCGGATCCGGGATCGCCCTGCCGGCCGAACTGGCGAAGTGGCGGGAGACGTTCGACCAGATCGCACTGCCGAACTCGGCCTTCGACTTCGCCCGGGTCGATCAGGTCTTCGCGGCGGGCGACGAGGCCACCTCGGAGACCTGGAACCAGGTGTATCTGCTGAGCGCGATCGGCCTGGGCTTCGTGGTGATCGGCGCCCTGCTGTGCTGGCGGGTGACCCGCTCGGTGCGGCTGCGGTTGTCCCGGCTGCGCGACGCGACGGTGGAGCTGGGCTCGCGGCGACTGCCGGTGATCATCGACCGGTTGCAGCGCGGCGAGCGGGTGGACCTCGCCGTCGAGGCACCGGACGTTCCGGCGGGTCCGGACGAGATCGGCCAGGTGGCCTCGGCGTTCAACACCACGCAGCGTGCCGCGCTCGACGGCGCGGTGCAACTGGCACGCCAGCGCGAAGGTTTTGCGAAGGTGTTCGTCAACACGGCGTTGCGCACCCAGTCCCTGGTGAACCGTCAGATCGGTGAGCTGGACGCGATGGAGCGCCGCCACCAGGACCCCGAGTTGCTGCGCGAGTTGTTCACCATCGACCACCTGGCCACCCGCCTGCGCCGCTACGAGGAGAACCTCGTGGTGCTCACCGGCAACCGGCCGGGTCGACGCTGGAGTCGCCCGGTGCGCATCGTCGACGTGGTGCGCGGCGCGGTCGGCGAGGTGGAGGACTATCACCGGGTCGAGGTGTATTCCGACCGCGACCTGCAACTGTCCGGGCCGGCCGTGGGCGGGTTGATCCACCTGCTGGCCGAGCTCGTGGAGAACGCGACCACGTTCTCGCCGCCGGACACGCCCGTGCACGTGCGCGCGGTGTCGGTGGCCAAGGGCCTCGCGATCGAGATCGAGGACCGCGGCCTGGGCATGTCGGCCGACGAGTACGAGGCCGCCAACCGACAGTTGGCCGTCCCGGTCAGTTTCGACGTGATCGCGCTCGCCGAAGACGTGCGGATGGGCCTGTTCGTGGTCGCCCAACTCGCCGATCGGCTCGGTGTGGAGGTGACGCTGCGGCCGTCGCCCTATGGCGGCACGCTGGCGATCGTATTCCTGCCCGAGGAGTTGATCACCCGGAGTTCCGGCGCACCCGGTGAACCGGACCGAACCGCGGGGCCGTTCGAGCACGCCCTGGCGGCGGAGTCGGACCCGGAATCGCAGCCGAACTCGCAGTCCGCGGCCGAGTCGGCCTCCGAACCGGCCCGAGTTGCGGCGGCGGGGTCCGCGCACGCGTCCGAGGACGACGCCGAGTCGGGCTCGCCCGATCGGCAACACCCCGAGCCGGTGGTGCGATCGCTGGATCGGGTCCCGGCCACGCCCGAACCCGCCCGGCCCGCGGCGCCCACCCCCGCCGCCGCCGAGGAGACCACCGCCGACGGCCGTCGGGCCCTGCCGCGTCGGGTCCGGCAGCGCAATCTGCCGATGCCGCTGCGTGCCGAGCCGGCCACCGGGAGCGACAGTGACCCACGAACCGGGTCGAAGCCCTCCTCTCCGCGTGAAGCTGCGGCTACCTTGTCCTCGTTCCGGTTCGCGAGCCAACGAGCACGCGAGGCATCCGAACCGAACGCGGCCGGCGACGAGTCCGCGATCGAGACCGAACCCGGAACCGGGACCGAACCCGCACCGGGTCCGAACCCCGCCGCCGGAAGCACCACGCACCCTGGGGAACCGTCATGACGAACACGCACGATCTCGCCGGCGGCACGGCCACCACCGCAACCGACAGTCGCCTGGACTGGTTGTTGACCGACCTGGTCAAGCGCGTGCATCAGACCCGGCACGCGATCGTGTTGTCCGAGGACGGGCTGCTGATGAGCCGGTCCGAGACCATCCCGCGCGACGACGCGGAGCAGTTGGCCGCCGCGGCGGCCGGGTTGCAGAGTCTGGCACGCAGCATCGGCCGTGGTTTCGCGGGCGGTTCGGTGCGCCAGACGCTGGTCGAGATGGACGACGCCTTCCTCTTCCTCACCGCCGCCGGCAAGGGCGCGCATCTGGCCGTGCTGGCCGAACAGAGCGCGGACGTGGGGGTGGTCGCGTTCGAGATGAACATGTTGGTGAAGAAGGTCGGCGAGTACCTCGGGACGCGCCCACGCGGCAGTGATGCCGGCGATCCGGCGGGCGGTCGGGCATGACGTCCCGCTGGGAGCAGCCCTGGGACGAGGACGCCGGTCCGCTGGTGCGGCCCTACACGCTCACCCGGGGCCGGACCAAGGCCGTGCGCGACGCGGATCTGACCCTGATCACGCTGGTCACCACGGTCGCGCCGGACGAGCCCGCGGGCCGCGCCCAGGCCGCGGACGATCCGTCCGCGGCCGCGCGCCGCAAGGCTCGGGACGGGCGCGGCCGGCAGCCCGAGCATCAACAGATCCTGGAACTGTGCCGGGAGCCGCAGGCGGTCGCCGAGGTGGCCGCGCTGATCGATCTCCCGGTGAGCATCACCAAGGTGCTCGTCGACGACCTGCTCCGCGACGGCCTGGTGACCGTGCGCGCCCCGCTGGCTCTGGCCCGAACCCCCGATCCCGCCCTGTTGAAGAAGGTACGTGATGGTCTCCTTCGGCTCTGACCGGCTGCCCGAGCATGCGGCGGCGGTCAAGATCCTGATCGCGGGCGGGTTCGGGGTCGGCAAGACCACCCTGGTCGGCACGGTCAGCGAGGTACCGCCGCTGCACACCGAAGAGGTGATGACCGAGGTCGGCGTGGGCGTGGACGACATCGCGGGCGTCGAGGGCAAGTCGCGCACCACGGTCGCCCTCGACTTCGGTCGGATCACCCTGTCCGAGGACTTGGTCCTGTACCTGTTCGGGGCGCCCGGTCAGGAGCGGTTCTGGTCGTTGTGGGACGATTTGGCGATCGGCACGCTGGGCGCGATCGTGCTGGTGGACACCCGGCGCCTGGACGCCGGCTTCGGCAGCATCGACTTCTTCGAGCGCCGGGGCATCCCGTTCGTCGTCGCCATCAACCGCTTCGACGCGGCCGTGGAGTACACGGTCGAGGAGGTCCGCGACGCCCTCGACCTCGGCCCGGCCGTACCGATCCTCCCCTGCGATGTGCGCGTGCGCTCGTCGGGACGGGACGTGCTGCTGGCGCTGGTCGACCACCTGATGGCGGAAGCGTCGCCGGCGAACGCGGGACGGGCCGAGTTCAGCCCGTCCGGCGTTTGAGGACAAGCGGGCTGTAGCCCGTCCGGCGTTTGAGGACAAGTGGGCTGTAGCCCGTCCGGTGCGTGAGGACAGACGGGCTGTAGCCCGTCCGGCGTTTGAGGACACACGGGCTGTAGCCCGTCCGCGTTGAGAACAGGCAGGCAGCGGCCCATCCGGCTGCGAGGGGCGAGCGGGCCGCGAGTCGGCCCGCTCGCCACCGGTCACCGTCCCGGGGCCCCTGCCCGGACGCCCGCCAACCGAGCGGCCGAGGTGCCGAGCCCGCGCGGCCCGTACCCCACCCGCGGCACCGTCGGCGGCTCGGCCCCGGCCCGCGCCGCCGACCCACCCGCAGGCCCACCGCGGGCCGCGGGCACGTGTGCGAGGCGGTCACCGGCCGGCTGCCAGGGAAAGGGCACCAGCGGCTTCGGGTCCGCGTAGCGCAGGCAGTCCTGGTGCCACTTCAGGATCGCCGCGTTCCAGTCACCGAGCGCCATCGCGTACCCGTCCAGTGCCGCCCTGGCCGCCGCGTCCAGCGTCAAATCGTCGTACATCGCAGGGAGTTCCACGGCGACCACCCGCTCGAATTCCCGCATCCTGGAGGTCATCAGGTCGTTCACGATCGCCAGCGATTGGGCGAAGTCGCAACCGAAGAAGTTCTGCACCACCAGCAGCAGGTTGTGCAGTTCCCCCTCGACCTCGATCTCCTTGCGGTAGGAAAACACGTCGTTGATCATCCAGCCGAAGTCCGCGGCCGAGTTCTCCATCGCCTGCACCGCGCGCGAGCGGTACGCCTCCTCCGGCACCACCTCGTCGTGCGAGAGCCGGGACAGGCTCTTGGTCAGGTCGGAACCGAACGTGCGGCGGCGCATCTCGATGTAGTCGACCGGGTCAGGAATACGATTGAGCGCCATGTTGGCCAGCTCCCACAGCCAACTGTCCATCATGTCCTCGATGGTGCGCCGGAACCTGCGGCGCGACGCGGGCGGCATCGGCCCGGCGGTGCGCGTCCACAGGTCCACCAGCGAGCGCTCGATCGCGTCCGTCGGTACGGGAGTCGGCTCGCCGTCGATCGGCATCAGCGTCTTGAGCCGCTCGGTGTACACCTTCGCGCCGGCCTGGTCGAGCGAGCGGCCGAACACGATCGGGTAGTAGTCGTCGCCGTAGGTACCCCAGGCCAACCACCCCGACGCCACGTCGAGTTGGTCGAGCGACGCGTCCGGTGCGATGCCGGCCGCGCACAGCGGCAGGTCGAATCCACGCAGCGCCCGCTCGTCCCAGATGCCCTCGCGGGTGATGCCCATCCGGGCGGCCCACTCGACCAGGTTCTCCCGCGAGGTGTCCAGGTGTCGGTTCAGTCGCGGTGCGAACGGCAGGTAGAAGTCCGGGATGTCGTACGGCTCGACCGGTTGGAACGGCACGTGCGTGAACGCGCGCAGCCCGTTGTGCAGCCCGGCCACCAGGCCCGGCAGGATCCGCGCGGCCGAGGTGCCCATCCCCTGCGGCCCGGCCAGGACCCCGGTCACCGTCGGCACCGCGGGCCCATCGGCGGAACCGGCGCCCGCACCGGCCCCGTTCATGTACCGGCTGGAACGCATGTGCCACTCGTGTCCGCCGGACTGCCAGTCCTGCAGGCCCTTGACGTAGGCCATCACGTCCATGCAGGACTGCGGGTCCAGGCCGTGTTCGAGGAACAGCGGCGGGAGTTCGGTGAACGTGGTGTGCTCGAACTGGTGCAAGCGCGAGGTGAGCAGTTCGTTGACCGCCTCGGCCGCCTCCTGGGTGGTGCAGCCGAGGAACTTCTCGAAGACCAGGATCGCGTTCGCGTTCTCGCCCTCGTTCTCCACCTCGCGCTGGTACGAGAACAGGTCGTTGCGCAGGTGCACGCCGTCGGCGAAGGTGTCCTTGAGCACGCGCAGCGGACGTGAGGCCGCGATCACCGCGGGCACCTCGGCGTTCGCCGCGTACTCCACCAGGTTGGCCGACCACGGCGCGCCGCCCACCTTGCGACGCATCTCGATGTATTCGACGGGGTTGGCGATCCGGCCCTCGTTGATGTTGGCCAGTTCCCACATCGACTCCTCGAGCAGTGCCTGGGTGCTCTCGGCGAACCGCTCCCGCCAGTCCTGCGACATGCTCGGCACGGTCCGCGCCCACAGGTCGGCCAGGCCCTCCTCGACCTGGTTGGTCGGCGCGGGGATCGCGGCGGTGGAGTCGACCGGCATGAAGGCGCGCAGGCGTTCCAGGTATGCCTTGGCGCCGGCCATGTCGTGGGTGCGCTTGAAGATGTCCAGGAAGTGGTCGTCGAAGAAGAAGACCCACACGTACCAGTCGGTGACCAGGTCCAGTTGCGGCCCGGTGCAGTCGGGATGGGTGTACGCGCACAGCAGCGCGTAGTCGTGCGAGTCGAAGTCGTGCTCGTCCCAGATGTTCGAGCCCTCGATCATCCGCATCCGGCGGGCCCAGGCCTTGGAATGCTCGCGCGCGCCCTCCAGGTGAGGGTTCAGTCGCGCGGGATACGGCACGTAGAACTGCGGTAGTTCGAAGGGTTGTGGCATCGGTGCGCCCCTTTCGCCAGGGCACACGCTAGGTCGCCCGAACCCGTCCGAGCGGGCGACGAGTCGGTTCTCGCTCGATCTGGTGAAACGGGCCGCGACAGGCTTAACGATCTTGTTCGGCGGCCACACGGACGAGCGACGCGACGAACCGGTCCACCACGTCCGCGTGCGCCGGGTCCGGGCGGTGCGGGCGGACCGCGTACACGCTGCGCCGCGGCGGCTCGCTCGGCCGATGCAGGGTCGGTTGCGGGTGGAGTGCCCGGGGTCAATGGTGGGATGGATGGCGGACGGGTGAGGATGGGCGTCATGACGACATCGCATCGCCTGACCCACATCCCGGCGCCCGAGGGTGTGCGACCGGGCAACGGCTACACCAACGTGGTCACCGGCACCGGCCGGCTGGTCGCGGTCTCCGGGCAGGTCGCCTTCGACGAGGACGGCAACCTGGTAGGCAAGGGCGACCCGGGCGCGCAGGCCCGCCAGGTGTTCGAGAACCTGCGGCGCTGCCTGGCCGCCGCGGGGGCGACCTTCGACGACGTGATCAAGCTGACCTACTTCCTCACCGACGTCGGGCATCTCCCGGCGGTGCGCGCGGCTCGCGACGAGTTCGTCGACACGACCCGGCCGCCGGCCAGTTCGGCGGTCCAGGTGAGCGCCCTGTTCCTGCCCGATCTGCTCTTGGAGATCGAGGCGTTCGCGCTGGTCGCGGACACGAACGAGGACACGAGCCACGACCCGAGCGGAGCCGGCGCATGAAAGTCGCCGGTGCGGTCCCGGCCGGATGGGCATGGCCGACGACGCGCCGGCGACGGTCGGACACGAGGTGACGTTCCGGAACCGGACGCCGCGTACGGTGGCCGGCGCGGTCGGGGCCGGGAGCGCGGCCGAGGCTGCGCGTGGTGTGGACGCCGTCGTGCTGTTCGTCTTCGACAGGCCGGCCGCCGAGGCGGTCCTGCTCGGGCCGGACGGAATCGCGGCCGGCCGCCGCACCCGGCACGCTCGTGATCGATGCGACGACGCCGGCTCCCGAACAGTCGCGCCGGGTCGCGGCGCGGCACACGCGGCACCTGGTCACCGAACATCGCGAGGGCGGTGACCGGTCACCGCATCGAACGGCGGGCCGACCCGTACCAGCCGTGAATCGCCGCCGAAGGTGTGCCGGCATCATGGCCGGGCAGGTCGGCCCGCCGCGCGCGGGCCCCCGACGGTCTCCGAAGGGTGGCGGCAAGTGCTCGTGCAGGTGCGCGTGGTCGGCGACGAGGGCTGCGAAGTCGCGTCATTGCAACGCTGGTTGGCGCTGGACCCGGACGTCTCGGGCGGCACCGCGACCAGTTACGCCGAGGACGCCACGGTCGGCGCCATGGGGTCCACGCTCGATGTGGTCAACGTCGTGCTGAGCAATGGCATCGGTCTGGGCGGCCTGGTGGTGGCGATCGCCGGCTGGCGCCGCTCGCGGGCACCGATGGCGGGCCCGGGCGGACCCGACATCGTGATCCGGCGCGGCGACGTCGAGGTGGTGTTGTCGGGCGCGACGGAGGCGGACATCGGTCGGGCCGTACGCGCGCTGGAGGAGCCCGGGGATCCGGCGTGACGGTGCCGGTGCGGCGACACCCCGACCCGGCGGCCTCGTGTGCGGTCTCCCGGTGGGCACGCACGAGCCGACTCCGCATGCGTTTCGGAGGTGGCTCTCGGCCGCGCCACGGCGCCGTGGCCTGCTGCTCCCCGGTCCCGAACGCCCCCGACCGGCCGGCGCCCCGATCGACGGCAAAACGCCCGACGGTCGGCCATCCGGCCGACCGTCGGGCGTGGTCCCGCCTTCGACTACACCAGCGCGTCCACCGGGTCCGCCACCAGGACGCCCGCCGCGACCGCCTCGTTCAGCCATTCCGGGAACTCCAGGAGGAGTTGGTCGTACAGTTCCGCGTCGGTGAGCAGCCTCGGGTCGTGTCCCGCGTGGAAGAAGCCCGCGTTGTCGACCACACGCTGCTCCGGCACGGTGAGTTCGTCCAGCTTGCGGAGGAAGTCGAAACCCTTGGCCTCCGGGTCGCCGAAGCCGATGAACTGCCAGAAGATCGGCAGCCCGGCGGCCTCGCACAGCGCCTTCGCGGCGGCGGGGCGGCTGGTCGGCGCGCCGTCGGTCTGGAAGATCACCAGCGCCGGGTCGGTGCTGCCGGACGCGCGGTAGTGCTCGACCACCTTGGCGATCGCCCAGTGGTAGTTGGTCCGGCCCATGTGCCCGTAGGAGCCGTGCAGTTCCTCGATCCGGCCGACGTGATTGCCGGGGTCGAGGTCGGCGACGCCGTCGACGTCGGTGGAGAAGAACACCAACGGCACGACGGCCTCGCCGAGTTGCGCGGACAGCGCGAGCGTCTGGTCGGCGAGGTGCTGGACGGTGCCGTCCTTGTAGTAGGAGCGCATCGAGCCGGAGCGGTCCAGGACGAGGTAGACCGCGACGCTGCGGCCGGCGAGGCCGCACTTGGCCACCGCCGCCGCGGCGGTCTCCACGCGAGCGCCGAGGCCGGGCGCGACCTCTTCGACCCGGGCTGGCGGCACCACCGCGACGGTGGTCGGAACCGGCGCTGCCTCGGCGATCACGAACGGCTCGGCCTCGACCTCGGTCGCCGACACCTCCGCGGCGGCCGGTTCGACGACGGTCTCGACCTCGACCTGTTCGACCTCGGCGGGTGTCGTGATCGACTGTGCCGGTACGGGAATCGATGTCGGCGTCGGCCCCGACGCGTCGAACTCCGCCCGGGACTCCGGGATGACGACCGGCTCCGGGAGAACGACCGGCTCCTCGAGGGCGGTCGGCTCCTCGGAGCTGGTCGTCTCCTCGACGGCGACCGGCTCCGCACGGGTGGCCGGTTCCGGCTCGACCATCGGCTCGCGGACGGCGACCGGTTCGTCGACGGCGACCGGCTCGGGCTCGGACGCGATCACCGGTTCCGGGCTCACCGACTCCACGCGCGTCGTCGTCTCGACGCGTGTCTTCGGCTCCGCTCCGGCGACCGGCTCGGGCGCGACGACCGGGGACTCGGTCGGCGCGCCGCCGAGGTCGGTCGGCGCGGCGGCCACGTCCGTCGTCTCGGGTGTCTCCGCCGCCTCGCGGGACGTCCGCGAACGAAAGACGTTGCGCAGCAGACTCCTCAAACCCATCGGCGAATCCTTACCTGTGTGGGGGACGCCGTCCCGATGATCAGGACGGTTACGTAAGGCTAGTCATGGCCCCGGCCGACGCGTGGGCGACCCGCGCGTACGACACCCCGACGGACCCCCGAACAGCCGAAGCCGGCCCACCCGTACGCCGGCTGCCGACCCCTCACACCCCGGCAAGCAGTACGAACGCCGCGTCCACCGCCGTGCACGCGGCCGAGACGTCGTCGTCGGTGAGCGCCGCGGACACGAACCAGCACGCCGAACCGACCGCGTCGACGTGTACTCCGCGCTCCAACAGGGCGTGCCGGAACAGCGCGTAGCGCGCGTCGTCACTCGCCGCCAGGTCCCGGTAGTTGCGCGGCACCATGCCGTCGGCCGAGAAGACCACCTGGAACATCGCCCCCACCCCTGCACCGCGCACGGAATCGCGTGATCCCTGGCGGCTCGCCGGATCGCCTCCATCACCCGATTCCCGGCCGCGTCGATGTGCGCGATCACCACCGGCTCGGCGAGTTCGCCCAGCGTGACCGGCGCGCCGGCCGCACACAGCGGCGAACCGTTGTACGTCCCACCGTGTTTGATCCGATTCGCGCCGACCTCGTCCATGATGTCCCGGCGCCCGGCGAAGGCCGCGATCGGCAACCCGCCGCCCAGCGCCTTCGCGTACACGGCGAGATCCGGGAGCACGCCGAACAGGCCCTGTGCGCCGCCCGGTCCGGTCCGGAAGCCGGTGCACACCTCGTCGAAGATCAACACGATCCCGCGCCGGGTGCGTTCTTCGCGCAGCGTCTCCGAATAGCCTGGCACGGGCATCGTGCACGCGTTGTCGGCCACGATCGGCTCGCGGATCACCGCGGCCGGTTCGCCACGATGCGCGTCCAGGATCCCGCGCAGCGCCGCGGCGTCGTTCCACAGCCAGACCACCACGTCGGCGACCACGCCGGGGCGGGCACGCCCGGCGAGTACGGGTGCGCGTGCGGCCGGGCGTACGGTCCCGCCTCGGCGGCGGTGGGCCGGTTCGAGACCGCCAGTGGGTCCGCCCATCCGTGGTGGTGGCCCTCGAACTTGAGTACCTTGTCCCGACCGGTGAAGCCGCGCGCGGCCCGGACCGCGCCCTGGATCGCCTCCGACCCGGAGTTGGCGAACCGGACCAGGTCGGCGCACGGGATCATCGGCCGCATGGTTTCCGCCAGTTCGATCTCCGGGACGGTGCCCGCGCCGAACATCGTGCCGCTCGCCGGGACGTCGGACCCGGCCGCGCCGATCGCCGGATTCGCATGGCCGATCACCGCGCAGCCGTACGAAATCAGTTAGTCGACATACTCGTTCCCGTCCACATCCCGAATGTGCGCGTCCTTACCGCGCGCGATATGGAGCGGATAGGGAAAGGGACCGGTGCTCGTCGAGCGTGCGGAAGAAGCCGTTCAGCCCGCCAGTGAGCGGCGGGCGCGCTCGAAAAGGAGCCGACTGGTTTCGGTCGACTCGGCCGAGATCACGGAATTCGCCACCTTCGCTCTCGACACCCGCCATGGACACTACGCAAGGTTTCCCTCCGTACCGTCGCGGTGAATGCGAACGGATCAGCCGTACCAATTCCGAGGGGTTCACCCATGATCGGGAAGGTCGCCGTCGTCACCGGCGCGGGCAGCGGTGTGGGGCGCGCGTGCGCGTTCGCCCTGATCGACCGGGGCCGGTCGGTCGGTCTGGCCGGCCGGCGCAAGGTCGACCTGGAGGAGACCGCCGCGCCGGCCGGCGCCCGTTCCCGGTTCGCCCTGCCGGTGCCCACCGACATCACCGACCCCGACGCGGTCGACCGACTGTTCGCCGCCGTCGTGGAGCGGTTCGGCCGGCTGGACCTGCTCTTCGACAACGCCACCGACACGATGGCCTACGTACCCACCGAGGACGTCGAACTCGCGGACTGGCGGCGGGGGCTCGACTCGATCGCCACCGGCGGATTCCTGTGTGCGCGGGCCGCGTTCCGGATCATGAAGGAGCAACAGCCGCGCGGCGGCCGGATCATCAACAACGGGGCGGGTCAACAGCGGCGGTTGGGTGGCCAGTTCACCGTGCGCGGCGAGTTCGATCTCGACCGACGGGGGCGGATCCGGACGGCTCGGATCCACACACGCGGCGATCGACCGCTCGCGCAGTCCGGAGTCCGGAGTCCGGAATCCGCAGTCCGGAGTTCACCCAGTGGTCCACCTCGACTTCGAGCCGGGATACCAATTCACCGGGCAGGAAGCCCGGTGACAGCAGATATCCGCACTCGGCGAATCCGTCGATCCGGCTTCCACGGTCGGCATTTTCGGCATATGGAATTTCCCCCGCGTCGATGGTGCCGGGCAGCCGGCCCATCGGTGGAAGCGGGAATACCGCCTCGCATTTCTCGGGTGGAGAGTACGTGACCCACAGGAAAATGGAACATGATCGAGCCAATACAAGAAATATCCATTGCCGAGGAGATCCATGCACACATTCGACAGCTTGGCCGGAACATCTCCCCGGCGGCCGGAGCGGCCGGGGGTGGCCATCCGTTGGCCGAAAACGGCGCAAGGGCGTCGAAACACGTCGAGCGCGCCCGGGTGTTCGACCCACGGCCGAACACCCGGGCGCGTCGGCCCACACGAGCGGAGCAGACCCCGGCCGGTTCAGCCCATGAAGGTCAGCCGTACCGTCCGGTCCGGGTTGTCCCGGTTGGTGTCCACCATCGTGACCGACTGCCAGGTACCCAGCGCGAGTTCGCCGCCGATCACCGGCAGCGTCGCGTGCGGCGGCACCAGCGCGGGCAGCACGTGATCGCGCCCGTGCCCGGGACTGCCGTGCCGATGCCGCCACCGGTCGTCGGCCGGCAGCAGATCCGCCAGCAGCGCAAGCAGGTCGTCGTCGCTGCCCGCCCCGGTCTCCAACACCGCCACGCCCGCGGTGGCATGCGGCACGAACACATTGAGCAATCCGTCCCGGCCGCCGGCCACCTCCCGCAGGAACTCGGCACACATACCGCTCAGGTCGTACACCCGCTCCTGCCGGCCGGTGCTGACCCGGAAAACCTGCGACACGACACGCTCACTCATCCCGCCATGCTCGCGCAGCCACACCCCGGTTCCGCGTCCTCGACACGGTCGCGGTGGGGATTCCTTTGCCTTCGGCCGAATGCGTACGGACAATATGGAGCAGTACCTACCTGTCGGTAAGGATGGCTCGGGATCGGTGGGGATCGGCAGGGATCGCCAGGAACGGGAGACGCGCATGGCTCGGCGTTACCAGTGCGGCCTCGATGCCGCCATGGATGTCATCGGCGGCAAGTGGAAGGCGTTGATCCTGTGGGCGCTGCATGTCCAGGAGCGGCGCTTCGGTGAGTTGCGCCGGGCGGTGCCCGGTATCAGCGAGAAGATGCTGATCCAGCAGCTGCGCGAGATGGAGGGCCGGGGAATCGTGCACCGCGAGGTGTTTCGCGAGGTCCCGCCCAAGGTGGTCTACTCGCTGACCCCGCTGGGACGCTCGCTCAACGAGGCGCTGTTGCCGCTGGGCGTGTGGGGGCACGAGAACGTCGAGCAGATCGTGGCCACCGCGCCCGCGACGGCCGGCGCACAGAACCCTGCGCAGCCCGCCGCGTAGGCCGTTTCCGGGCGAAGTTTGCGGCATCGGCGAATGCCGAGAATAGCGTCGAGGGGTCTGATATAACCGCGCGGACGCACTCTGGGTGAGTCCTTGTTGACTTTTCGTAGCGCTCGCCGTAATTATTTCGGCAGCGAATATCCGGATTGTCTGCGACGTCTTCGTTGAGCCGCCGGGGTGTGAATATATGACCGAATACGTCCGAGTGTCCGAACAGTTGGCGCTGCCACGCGGTCCGGTCGATCCGATCATGGCCTCCGCCCGGCGGCTCGACACGTACCCGGTGCACGTGTGCCTCGACGAGGCCACCGCGCTCGCGCGGCTGTGCACCGAGATCGACGGTCGGCGCGTCGCCCTGATCACGGACGACACCGTCTACCGGCTGCACGGGCACCGGCTCGCCGAACGCCTGTCCGCGACCGGGCTGGACGTGGTGCACACCTCGTTCCCGGCCGGCGAGGCGAGCAAGAGCCTGCCCACCGCGAGCACCCTGCTGGACTGGCTGGCCGGCACCTCGCTCGTCCGTCGCGACATCCTGCTCGCGGTCGGCGGCGGCGTGGTGATGGACACGGTCGGCTGGGTGGCCAGCGCGTACATGCGCGGCATCCCCTACATCAACGTGCCCACGACGCTGCTCGCCCACGTGGACGCCGCGCTCGGCGGCAAGGTGGCCATCGACCATCCGTCCGCGAAGAACCTGATCGGCGCGTTCTACCAGCCCAGGGCGGTGGTCTCCAACGTCGGGTATCTGAGCACCCAGGACCGTCGCGGGCTGCGCGCCGGGCTCGCCGAGGCGATCAAGACCGGGATCATCGCCTCGCCGGAGTTGTTCGAGCTGATCGAGCATCGGCATGCGGCCATCCTGGCCGCCGAGCCGGTGCCCACCGCCGCCCTCGTGCATGCCTCCAGCGTGCTCAAGTGCCGGTTGATCGCCCGTGATCCCTATGAGCGCGACCTTCGCCGGCCGCTGAACTTCGGGCACACCGTCGGCCACGCGGTGGAGACCGCGACCGGCTACGGCCCGGTCCTGCACGGCGAGGCGGTCGCATTCGGAATGGCCTGCGCGGCCCGGATCGCCGAACGACGCGGGCTGCTCGACCCGGCCCTGTGCGCGCGGGTGACCGGGCTGCTGGACCGGGTGCGATTGCCCACCACGCTGGCCGGATTGCCCGCTCGGCTCGATCCGGCGACCACCGTCGAGGCGCTCGGCCAGATCCGCAAGATCCGAGACGGCCGGCTGCGGTTCGTGCTGCCCACCGCGCTCGGCGAGACGGTGATCACCGACGACGTGAGCGACGAGGAGATCCACGCCGCGCTCGTGGTCTCCCCCGCCGCCGAGGTCTCGTTCGCTCGCAGCCACGGAGGCACCGATGACTGAGCTGGATGTGTTCGTGGTCGGCGGCGTCGGTGTGGACATCATCGTCCGCGTGCCGGAACTGCCACTGCCGATAAGCGATTTCAAGGTCCCGCCGATCCGGCAGTACGTCGCGCATACCGGCAACGGGGTGGCGCTCGGCTGTCGGGCGCTGGGCCTGCGCACCCACTTCGCGGCCGTGCTCGGCGCCGACCCGGAGGCGGACTTCGTGCTCGCCCACTACGCCGAGCAGGGCCTGTCCTTCGCGCACGTGTCCCACCCCAGCGGTACCCCGCGCAGCGTCAACCTGGTCGGCCCGGACGGCGAACGACTCTCGCTGCACGACAGCCGGCTGCCCGCGGACCTGGTCGTCGACCCCGAGTTGTACCGCCCCGCGCTCGCCCGCACCCGACATGCACACGTGTCGATCGGCGGTTGGTCCCGGCCCGCGCTGGCCGAGGCGATCGAGGCGGGCGTGTCCACCTCGACCGACCTGCACGGCTGGGACGGGAAGGACCCCGGCCGGGCGGACTTCGCGTACGGGGCCGACCTGGTGTTCACCTCCACGAACCGGCTCGGCGACCGGGTCGAGGAGGCCGCGCGGGACGTGCTGGCCCGGGGCCGGGCCAAGATCGTGGTCGCCATGGCGGGCGGCCGGGGCAGCTTCCTGGTACTGGCGGACCAACCGATGCGGCACGTACCGGCGCTGGCCATGCGGGTCGACGAGGTGGTGGACACCAACGGCGCCGGGGACAGCTACGTCTCGGGCTTCCTGTACGCCTACCTGGCCGGCCGCGACTGGGCGGGCTGCGCCGCCGCCGGCACCCACGCGGGCGCGCACGCCGTCCGGACGGCGGGCACGCACACGTCGTTCATCACGGCGAAAGAGTTGGACCGTGCGCTCTCCTGACGGGGGCGGGAGAGCGGTCGGCGGGTGCCTCGCAGGACGGCCCGGGAGGCGGGTCTCAGGGCGCCTCGGAGACCGGCCGAGGCGGCGGGTCGGTGGGTGTGGCCGGCTGGACGATGCCGGCCGGGGTGACGATGGCGTCGCGAACGGTACACCCCGCGCGGACCGTGGCGCCGGGCAGCAGCACCGAGCGCAGTACGCTCGCGCCCGGCTCGATCCGGCAACCGGGGTGCACGACGCTGTGCTCGACGTGCGCCCCCGGCGGTATCTCGGCGCCCAGCAGACTCCCCTCGACGTAGCGCGGGTAGCCGTCCGGCAGACCCGCCAGGGTGCGTGGGAGCGCCTCGGACCCGATCGGGTGCGGTTGCTCCGCGAGCCGCAGCTGCTCGGTGCGGTAGCGCTCGACCGTGCCGATGTCGGCCCAGTAGTCGGGCACCGGGTACGCCGTCACCCGGCGGCCCCCGGCGATCATCGCGGGCAGCACGTCGCGGCTGATGTCGTGTTGCCAGCCGTCCTCGCCGAGCGCGGCCAACTCGGCCAGGACCTCGCGCAGCGCGTCGATCCGGAACACGCAGAACGCGGTGAACACCAGGTCCGACGTCGGCCGCGCGGGCTTTTCGACCAGCGCTCGGACCCGCAGTTCCGAATCGGTCTCGACCATCCCGAACAGGTGCACGTAGCGACGCTCGATCCGCTGCACGCCGATCGTGCAGTCGGCGCCCGCGGCCCGGTGCGCGGCGACCAGCGGCGCATAGTCGAACACGTAGACGTGATCCGCGTGTTGCACCAGCAGGTCGCTCGCCCCCGGGGCGAACAGGTACTCCGCGTTGGCGAGCAGCGCGTCGGCGGTGCCGCGTTCGGCCGGGCGCGCGGGCAGGATCGCCCCCGGGCCGCTGCGGGCCAGTGCGTCGTGTGGGCCGAAGTGCAGCCGGGTGCCCGGATGTTCGTCCCAGTGCGTGACCAGGTGCCGGACCAGGTCGGATTCCCGGTGCTGGGAGAGCAGGACCAGTTCGGGCAGGCCGGAGCGGATCGCGTTGGCCACGCTGAAGTCCACCAGCCGACACGACGCGGCGTACGGCACCAGGGGTTTGCACACGTCGGCGGTGAGCGGGCCCATGCGCTCGCCCAGGCCGCCCGCGAGCAGCGCGCCGCGTACTCCGTCGAGCGTCACCAGGTCCGCCCCTGGGCCGGTCCGGCGGGTATCAGGGTGCGCAACAGTGCGAGCGACGTGGTGATGCCCTGCTCCGTGGGCAGTAGGGCGTCCTCGTGTTCCACGTAGATCACTCCCCGGTAGTCGTCGTCGAGCAGCGCGGCCACGATGGCCGGCCACGGCAGTTCGCCGGCGCCGAGTGCGCGGAAGCGGATCGCCGGGCCGGGGCCATAGCGCGACCAGCCGGCGCCGCGCGGCGATTCGGAGCCGGACCAGCGCTGGAGGTCCTTCGCGTGCACGGCCGCGAGCCGCTCGCCCCAACCGCGCACGGCAGCCACCGGGTCGTGTCCGGTGGCGGCGAGGTTGGCCGGATCGAGGCACAGGCGAACACCGCTCACCGCCGAGAGCAGTGCTCTCGCACTTGCCGGGTCGTACGCGACCTGCTTGGGGTGCGGCTCGAACACGACCCGCACGCCCACCGCGTCCGCGAGATCCAGGATCGGCCGCGCGGCAAGCGCCCACGCATCCACGTTGTCCTGCCAACTCGCGTCGCTGCCCGACCAGGACAACCAGCGCGCCAGATCGGGCACCCCCAGCATCAACCGGGCCAGCGGTGCGCCGAGCCCGGCGGCCAGCCGTACCGTGTCGAGCGCGGCGCGCAGCCCGTGCGCCCGCTTGGCCTCGGCCGTCCCGACGAGCACCGGGTCGGTGTGCGGCCCGTGCGGCCCCAGCACCAATTGGGTGTCCCGGCTGTTGCTCACACAGCCCACCTCGACCCCGGCCGCCGCGCATTCCTCGCGTACCTCGCGATGCAGCCCGGGATCGGTGAGCCGCCCGCGGTCCACCAGCGCGAAGTGGGCGTCCGCGGGCAGATCAACCACGCCCACCCCGGCATCCCGGGCCACCCGCAACGCCCCGCTCAGCCCCACGGGCGCCAGTGCGGCCAGACACAGCCCGAGCCGAATCGGCCCGGCCTCGTCCGCGCGTGCGTGCGTTCGGCCGGCGGCGGATTCCGTCCCGGGCTGCCGGTGTCGCGGGACGCCTCGTGGTGCCCGTTCGTGCGGTTGCCCGGTCATCGGCGATCCCCCTCGCTCGGCTGTGCCCCGGCCCATCAGAGGTTGCGGATATGTGCCCAACTCTTGGGTGGTGAACCCTCGTTCGCCAGCAGCGCGGCATACACCGCGGCGACCGGATCGGCGATCACGGTCGGCGGTTCGGCCGCGCCCAGTTCGCCGACGATCCGCCGGCTCAGCTCCGCGGCGTACGGCGGACACCCGCGGAACACGCCGCCGTTGAGCACCGCCCGCCAGGTCCCGGTCAGCCCGGCCGCGTCCCGGGCCGCGCGCACGCCCGCGATCAACTCGTCCAGGCCGGCTCGCACCACCTCGCCCGCCACCGCGTCGCCCGCCTGCCAGGCCGCGCACACCTCCGGGGCGAGTGCGGCCACCGCCGCCTTGGGGAACGGCTCGGCGGCCAGTCGGCGCGCGAGTTCGCGCGGGCCCGATGCGGCGAACAACGACGTCGGCCGCCCGCGCCCGTCCGCCCCGCGCACGGCGGCCCGCAGGCCCGCCTCGCCGAGCGCGTACGCGCTGCCCTCGTCGCTGCCCAGATACTCGCACCCGCCGATCACGACGGGTGGGCCCGCGTCCGGCCCGGCACTCGCCACGCAGGCCGAGCCGGTGCCGGCCACCACCACGACGCCGCGCCCGGACAGCGGCGGCGTCAACAGCAGTGGCGGCACGTCGCCGGAGACCACGAGTCGGCCCAGGAAGCCCTGCTCGCGCGCGAGCACCGCCAGTCGGTCGATCGCCTCGGGCGCGGTGTCCATGGTGATCGTCGAACTCGCGAACCAGCCGACCGACGCGCCGGCCAGGTTTGCGGCCATCTCGGACAACAGTTGCGCGAGCGTCTGCTCGGCCGCCGCCCCGGCCGAGGCGGGGTTGACCGACTCCCGGGTGTACCGGATGGTGTCGAGCACGACGGCCGTGGTGCGCGTGCCGCCGGCGTCGATCGCCCAATATCTGCCGGCCCGGTATCCCACGGTCGAAAGCCTCCCCGGTCCGTCGAAGCGCGATGCGCCGAAATCCAATGCTCCAGGTCACGCTACCCGTGCGGGATGCCGGCCGAGAGTGGTGACGGGGCAGTACGGTGGGCGGCACTCTGGGTCACCCCTCACGGACGGAGCGTCGATGCGGCACGGCGGCGGTGTGCTCGGGCTGGTGGCTCCCGCGACGAGTTGGGGGCTGTTCTGGGGTGGTTGGGCCGCGTTGATCCCCACGCTCAAGGACGAACTGGCGCTGGACGACCGGCAACTGGGCCTGGCCCTGTTCGCGGTCCCGGTCGCGGCGGTACCCGCGATGTTGCTCACCGGGCCGCTCGCGCGGCGACTCGGGCCGCGCACGCTGCCGTTGGTGACCGCCGCGTTCGCGCTCGGCACCCTCGCCGTCGCGATGGCCGGATCCCGGTGGACGTTCGCCGCCGCGCTGCTCCTGATCGGTGCGGCCAGCGGCGCGATCGAGGTGGCGCTGAACGCCACCACCGCCGCACGCGAGGCGCTCACCGGCGAGCGGCTGTTCAACAAGGTCCAGGCGGCCACCCCGCTGGCGATGGTGCTCGCCGCCCCGGGGGTCGGCCTGGCCCTGCATCTGGGCGCGTCCGCACGGGCGATCCTGGTGGCGATCGCCGTGCTGGTCGCACTCAGCGCGATCCTGGCGATCGACCGGCGGCGGTGGCAGGAGCAGGAGCCGGACCCCGAACCGGCCGCGCGGACCGACCGCGCGCACGGCCGGCTTCTGGTCGCCCTGCTCGTGGTCGGCGCGGTCGGCGGCACCGTGCTGCTGATGGAGAACACCGTCGAGCAGTGGGGCGCGATCCATCTCGCGGACGACCTCGGCGCGGGTTCGTTCCTCGCCGCGTGCGGCCCGGCCGCCTACATGGCCGGCCTGTCCGTCGGTCGCATGCTGGCCCAGTGGCGCGGCGAACGCGTCGGCGACCGGGCGTTGGTGCTCGTCGGCGGGGCACTGGGCGGCCTCGGACTCGCCGTCGCGGCGGCGGCCTGGTCCACCGCGAGCACGCTCGCCGGGTTCGCGCTCGCCGGCGTCGGGCTGGCCCCGGTCGTGCCGACGCTGCTCGCGGCGACCGGGCGCGCGGTCGCCCCGCAGCAGCGCCCACAGGCGATCTCGCTGGTCACGACGGTTTCGTACGCGGGCTTCCTGGGCGCTCCGCCGCTGGTCGGCACCTTGGCCGGGCACCTCGGCCTGGGCACCGTCCTCGGCCTCGTCGCGCTGTGCGGGGTGGTGGTGGTGACGGGCAGTCAGGCACTGCGGCTGCTGCCGACCGAGGGGACCGGTGATCCGGAGGCCGACGCGGGTACCGATCCGGTGGACCCCACGGATCCGGCGGAAGCGGCGGACCCGACCGTGGGCCCGGCGGGCCGGAGCGTGGACCCGGCGACGGATCCGGCGGGCCGGACCGACCGTGCGGACGACCGAGGTTCGCCGCACGGCCCGAGCCGATCGCACGGGTCGAGTGAGCCGAGCGGATCGCGCGAATCGGGCGGGCCGAGCGGTTCGCACCGGCCCGACCGGCCCAACGGGTCGAACCGGAAAGGGGTTTCCCGATGACCCGGGTCCTGGTGTTCGGGTCGGGGTACATAGCCGGCCACGTCGGTACCCGGTTGAGCCGCCTCGGCCACGGTGTCGTGCTCGGCTCGCGGCGCCGCCCGCGCACTCCGGAGACCCGCGGGCTGCGCTGGCTCCCGGTGGACGTCGCCGATCCGGGCCAGGTGCGTACCGTCGTCGATGCGGTCCGCCCGGACGCGGTGGTGGCCGCCCACGGGCCCTCGGACATCACCTGGTGCGAGGCCGATCCGGCCGGGGCGGCGGCCGTACACGCGGCCGGGGCCCGGCATGTGGTCTCCGCGCTCGCGGGTCGGACCGCGCGGACCCTGCTGATCTCCACGGACAACGTGTTCGCCGGACACGCGGACAGCTGTGCCGAATCCGACCCCACCGCGCCGGCCAACGCCTACGGCCGCGCGAAACTGGCCGCCGAGACCGCCTATCTGGCCGGCGGCGACGCGCTCGTGCTGCGGGTCAGCCTGGTGTACGGGTGGGACCGGGCCGGTCTGCGGCCGAACTTCTTCACCACGTGTGCCGAACGCCTCGCCGTCGGCGCACCCGTCGCGGTGCCGGACCAACACTGGAACACGCCCGTGCTGATCGACGACGTGACGGCCTGGACCACCGCGCTGCTCGACTCGCCGCACACGGGCGTGGTGCATCTGGGCGGTCCGCGCCGACTCTCCCGGGTCCGGTGGGCCCGGCACATCGCGACGACCTACGGCGTCGACCCGGCGCTGGTGACGGCCGTGCCGCAGGGGGACACGGCGTACGCGTGCCGCCCGCGCAACGCGTGCCTGCACAGCGAGCGCGCCGCGCACCTGCCCGAACTGCGCGGGCTGGCACCGGTGGACGTCTTCGCCGCGGATGCCGCACTGATCGCCGCGCCGGCGGAGCACCCCTCGCCCGGGCCGCACCGGACCCCCGACACCCCCGACACCGCAGCGGCAGCCGACACCGACGCCACAGCCACCCTCGACGCCTCAGCCGCCTTCGACGCCCCCGTCGTCTTCGGAAGGGACCAGCCCTGATGGACCGTCATCTGTTCCTGGCCAGCAAGCGCGCCGCCGTCAGTTTCGCCCCGGATCCCGAGTGCGGCACGTTGCGACCATGGCTCGCCCCCGGTGGCACCGGAAACGTGGTCGCCGAGCAGGCGGGCGTGCTCGACGTCACCTGGATCGCCAGCGCGGATACCGACGACGACCATCGGGCGGCCCGGGAGAATCCGAACGGCCTGGACCTGCGGTTGCGTTCCGGCCGTGACATCCGGGTCCGCCTGCTCCGGCACGATCGGGACACCTTCGAGGTGGTGCAGAACTTCCTCACCGCACAGCTGATGTGGGCCGCGAACAACTACGGCTGGGACAGGTGGAAGACGCCGACCTTCGGGACCGAGACCTACGCCGCGCTGGACCGGTTCGCCCGGTTCACCGAGGACTTCGCCGGTGCGCTGCTCGCCGACTCGGCCGACGTGGCGGACCCGGCCTACCTGGTGCACGACTACCAACTCGTCGGCGTACCGGCCAGGTTGCGCGCCGTGCGGACCAGCGCGCCGATCCTGCTCTTCGTACACATCCCGTGGCCGTCGCCGGACTATTGGCGGATCCTGCCCAAGGCGATGCGGGTCGGCATCCTGGAGGGCATGTTGCCCGCGACCACCATCGGCTTCTTCGCGGAGCGCTGGTGCCGCAACTTCCTGGACTGCGTGGCGGATCTGATACCCGACGCGGAGGTGGACCGGAACGCGGGCGTGGTGCGTTGGCGCGGCCGGCGCACCGGGGTGCGCACGATGCCGCTCGGCTACAGTCCGCTCGCCCTGGAGGCGGACCGGCCCCGCCTCCCGGAGGGGATCGCGGAGTGGGCCGGCGACGCGCCGCTGGTGGTGCACAGCGGCCGGACCGACCCGATGAAGAACGCCGAGCGTGCGGTGCGAGCCTTCGTGGCGGCTCATCGCCTGGAACCGTCGGTGCGCTCGTCCAGGTTGCTGATCCGGATGAATCCCAATCGGCTCTACGTCGAGGCGAACGCCGAATACCTGCGCCGCGTGGAGTACACGATCGCCGAGGCGAACGCCGAACTGGGCCCTGACACCGTGCGGTTGCACTGCGACAACGAGGTCGAGCACACCATCGGCTGCTTCCGTCGGGCCGACGTGCTGATGTTCAACTCGACAGTGGACGGCCAGAACCTGAGCACGTTCGAGGCACCGCTGGTCAACGAGCGGGATGCGGACGTGATCCTGTCCGAGATGTGCGGTGCGGCGGAGATCCTGGGTCCGGTCTGCCGCACGGTCAACCCCTTCGACCTGGTCGAACAGGCCGAGGCGTTGGTCGCCGCGCTGACCGCACCCGCCGCCGAGCGCAAGGCGGCGGCCGAGCGGCGGCGCCGGGTGGCCGAACCGTGGACCCTGGAGGCCTGGGTCCGCACCCAGTTGGCCTGGCTGGACGCGGACCACCGCGATGACTGAGCCGGCACGCGAAGCGTCAGCCGGGGCCGTGCAGGTCGCGCAATACCAGTTGGGCAACGCGGTGTTGGTGCGCGGCGAGGGCATTCGTTCGTGGGATTCCACCGGCCGGGAGTATCTGGACTGCGTGTCCGGGACGTTCAACCTGGTGCTCGGGCACAACCATCCCGAAGTGATGGCGGCCGTGCGCGCACAGACCGAGGAACTGGTCTTCGCCTCCTCCTCGTTCCGCACCGAGCCCACCGACCGACTGATGTGCGATCTGGTGGACCTGGCACCGGCCGGCCTGACCCGGGTCAACCTGCGCAGCAGCGGCGGTTCGACCGCGAACGAGGGCGCGATCAAGATCGCCCGACACCACACCGGGCGGCGCGATGTGATCGTGCCGTTCCGGGGCCACGTCGGGCAGACCATCGCGGCCACCGCGTTCAACGGCAGCAGCCGGATGCGCGCGCCGTTTCCGGCACATGCCGCCGGCGCCCTGCACGTGCCCGACGCGTACTGCTTCCGCTGCTTCTACCGGCAGACGCCGGACACCTGCGGAATGTTGTGCGTGGAGCGGATCGAAGACTTCATCACGTACGCGAGTTCCGGCAGCGTCGCGTGTGTGCTGATCGAGCCGATCAGCGGGATGGGCGGCAACATCGTGCCGCCGCCCGGGTATTTCCAGGCGCTGCGGGCGCTGTGCGACGAGCACGGGATCGTGTTGATCTTCGACGAGATCCAGACCGCGTTCGGCCGGACGGGCGAGATGTTCGCGGCGGACCACTTCGGCGTCGCCCCGCACATGATGACCGTCTCCAAGGGCCTGACCGGCAGCGGCCTGCCGCTCGCGGCGATCCTGACCGAGGAGCGGATGGCCGACTGGGACCGGTCGCTGCACGGGTTCACCTACGGCGGCCACACGCTTGCCGCGGCTGCGGCCGTGAAGACGTTGGAGATCGTCCGCCGACCCGGGTTCCTGGCCAATGTACGCCGGGTCGGGGCGATCCTGAGCGAGCGGCTGCGGGCGCTCCAGCGTGAGCACCCCGTGCTCGGCGACATCCGCGGGCCGGGCCTGATGATCGGCGTGGAACTGGTCCGCCCGGACGGCGCAAAGGCACCGGAGCTGGCCCAGGCGTTCCAGCGCCACCTGCATGCGCGGGGCATCCTCACCCGCGTGTCGGAACACGGCCTGGGCAACGTCATCGAGTTGCGCCCGCCGCTGATCCTGACCCCGACCGACGCGCATCTGATCGCGGACGGGTTCGGCGAGGCGCTGGAGATGTTGCGGACGCAGACGGCGCACACGGCGCCGACGGCGCCGGCTTCGGCGACGCGCTTGGGTTCGGGTTCGGCTTCGGCGCCGCGCACGGATCCGGATCCGGCTCCGGCGCCGCGCACGGCTTCGGCGGCGCACGCGGGTCCGACTCCGGCTCCGGCGGCCCGTACGGCTGCCGCAGCACCCACCGCCGCCGCGGCGCGGTCGGGCACGGAGACGCGGTCGGTCCCGGAGACGCGGTCGGATCGCCCCGCCGCGGGTACACCGTGCCCGCCGGTTCGACCGGCCGAGTCCGCGGCGGCGACCACGACCACCCCCTCGGACTCGCAGGAATGAGGGTCGAGTTGGGCCCGGACGGCCCCTGTCTGCGGCACGACCGGCCGGACCCGCCGGCGGGTGAGCACCGGGTGTCGATCCGGGTCGAACTGGCCGGCCTGTGCCGCTCCGACCTCAAGGAGGTGGCCCGCGAGCGGCACGGCCCCAGCCAGTTCGGGCACGAACTCGTGGGCGTGATCACCGAATCCACCCTTCCGGATCGGCTGCCCACCGGTCGGCGGGTGGCCCTGGACCCGAACGTACGGCTCGCCCGCACCACCGGCTTCGCGACCGAGATGTACGCGGCCGGGCCGGCCGACCGCCTGCTCACCGCACTCCCCCGGGTCCCGGACCTGCTCCCCTCCCGACAGGCCGTGTTCGCCGAACCGCTCGCGTGTGCCGGGCACTGCGTCGCGGCACTGGCCGGCCACCTGGGCACTTCGCCGGCCGGCCGCCGGGTCGTCGTGCTCGGCGCGGGCGCGGCGGGTCTGCTGATCGCCCGCCTGGCCGAACTCGCGGACGCCGACGTCACGTTGGCCAATCGCAGCGCCGACCGGGCGAAGTTCCTCCGGGACCGGGGCTTCGAGGTGTGCGCCATCGCCGCGCTGCCCGCCTCCACCTTCGACGTGGCGGTGATCGCCACCAGCTTCGTCCGCCCGGACATCCTGGCCGAGGCCCTGCACGTCCTCGTCCCGTCCGGTCTGGCCCTGCTCTACGGCGGCACCGCGCCCGGCGACGAACTGTCGGGCCTGCCCGTCGACCTGGACCATGTCCGCCGGCACGAACACGCGGTCCACACCACGTGGTCCGGCCGCCCGGTCACGGTCGCCGGCAGCTACGGCACCACCTCCGCCGACTTCGCCACCGCCCTGACCACTCTCCCGACCCTGCCCGTGGAACGCCTGATCACCGACGAGATCACCCTCCCCGAACTCCCCACCGTCCTCCGCGAGCAACTCACCGGCCGCCCCCTCGGGAAAACCGTCATCCGGCCGTAGATCCGCATTGCCCCTCGTCAGCCACGCACAGCCGGGCGTTCTTCGAGCCTGGCCACAAGTCGCTCCCATCGCTCCTTGAGCTCGGTCGGGGAATATTCGGCGAGCACCCGTCGCGCCTCCACCAACGGCCCCAGCTCGGGGCCGGGTTCGGCCACGCCCCGAAACAACAGCGCCGAGGCCGCCGCGGCCTGGGCGGTGACGGCGCCGGGTTCGAGGGCGGGCGGCAGGTGCCCCGCCTGACCGTGCAGCATGCGTGCCCGCAAAATCGCGCTCTCCCAGACCCGCATGCTCTCCAGCCTGACCTGAGCCGCAAGTTCGTCACACACCGCCTGAAGATCGCTGCACACCTGCTCGTGCGCACAGAGCTTGACCTCGACCCGACGCGCCAACCGCGCATACCTACGGTCGGCCCGACGCAGCCGCCGACGCGCCTCGACGGCACTGTCCGCGTAGGGATTGTGGGCAACCACCTTCATGGCCATCGCGGTGAGCGCGAGGACCAGCATCAGGACGGCCACCGAACCGGCCGGGTAGCGCTGCGCGATCGTCGCGTCGGCCTCCTTGGCCGCGTCTCCCACCCGCAACACGGCCCACATGCCCACCGTGATCAGTACGCTCAGGAGATAGAGCACCGGTAGCAGGAAACCGGTCAGGACCGCCATCCCCGGCCGGTCCCGGAGTCGTTCCCGCAGCGCGTCACGCAGGCGGTGCAGCGGAGACGCGATCACGTGCCCGGCCAGCAACATCGCCACCGCGAGGGCCACTCCGGGCAGGAAGGAGACGACCTGCTCCGCGCGCGACGGCGACTCGCCGTCGACGGTCAGGTCCTGGAAGACCTGCTTGAAGAACCACGCGTCGAACGCGCCCAGGGCGAGCACCATCGGCCAACGCAACATCCGGATCCAGGCGTCCCGGCGACGCCGGTCGTGCGCACCGTCCTCGTGATGGCGTGCCTCGACGGCCTCGTGGGCGCTCCGGGCCGCCGGCAGGGTGTTTGCCGACTCGAATCGGGCCAGGGCCCGGACCGCCTGTTCGCTGTCCGAGTGGGCCGCGATCACCTTGGTGCGGCCCCGGCCGAGCCGCTCCCGGTTGTGTCCGACGATTTCGGCGACTTCCCGAACCGCACGCAACAACACCTGCATCTCGCCGTTGTCCAGCAGTTCGGCATCGTGCGGGGGTGCCTGTTCGGCGTGGTGCACGAGGTTCCTGATCTCACAACCGCAGCCGTGTTGGCAGGTCGGCGATCGGTGGGTGATGGACACGCTGGACCTCTCGTTGTCTCGGATACGACGAAGCGCTACGTGGTGTCGATACGTGGTGTCGATACGTGGTGGTGGTGCGGGGAAGCGCTACCGGAAAGTGCTTGAGAAGGCGGCGGGAGGGGTCGGGGCGGCCACCCCGACCCCGGTCTGCGCCGCGGTCAGCGCTGCACGGTCGCGACGATCTCGACGCGACGGTTGCAGGCCATGGCCCGGTAGTCGGGCACCGTGCCGCGATATTCGGGGCTGCACATCGGATGGCGGTCGGCGTCTCCTCTGGCGGTGACGTCCGTGACGCCGCGCTTGAGCAGCTCGGTGCGCACCGCGTCCGCCCGGGCCTGGGACAACTCCTCACCGCGGGCCTTGCTGCCGCGCGAATCGGTGTTGCCGGTCACCACCACGCGCACCCGTCCCAGCCGGGTGAGCGTGCGCGCCGCCGCGTCCAGTTGCGCCAACGCCTCCGCCGAGAGTTCGGCTCGGTCGGTGGCGAACAGGAGCGAGTCCGGCAGCACGATGGTGGTCACCGGTCCGGTGGTCGTCGTCTTGCCCGTGGGGAAGTCGATCGGCGGTTCGGCGAGCGGATCGGCGGGCCCGCCTGCCGGGACGGTCCGCGCGGCACCTTCGACCCGGCACGAGGCCGCCTTCGCGGCGGTACACATGCCCTGCCACAGGTCCACGAGCCACGCGGTCTGCGCCGACGACGGCGGATTGCCCGTACCGAGGTGGCCGATGCCGCGGATGGCCACGTCGATCCCGCCCAGGTCCGGCAACTCGCCCGCGCGGGCGCAGGCTTCGATGATCGTGGCGATCTCGGCGCGGTCGAAGCCGACCGAACGCAGGTCCGCGCAGCCGGTGTTGACCAGCCCGTCGGTGGCGATCAGCACACGCCGTCGGCCCTGGGCGCCGAGTTGTTCGCGGGTGGCGGCGAGCGCGCCCAGGACGTCGGTGTTCGGGGTACGCGCGGTGCCGCCGGCGATCTCGCCGATGCGCTGTCGGAGGCAGTTGGTGCGGCGCTGCCGCTCGTCCGCACGCCGCCGGGCGACGCCGTGCACGGGGGTGACGACCGCCCGATCGACCTCCCATCCGATCGAGGTTCGGGTGCCGTCGAAGCCGGAGACGGACAGATCTCCGCCTTCGAGCGCTTCGGGGGCCAGGTAGTCGGCCGCCAGCAGGGTGGCCGGCCAGTCCGGGACGTCTCGACCCGCCACGGTGTCCTTGCCGGCTCGGGTGGATGCCGTGCGGTCCACCAGAACGACGGTGTGCGCCGCGTCGGCGTCCCGATCGTTGTCGGTCTTGCCCAACCACGCGCAGGGGCGCGCCTGGGGGGTCTCGAAGGCACCGCATCCGGTAGCGGTGCCGAGCATGGTCAAGGTCATCGCGATCGTGACCGCGATCCGGCGTCCGGGAGACGCCGCCGTCTGGGCAGTCACCGTGTCCTCATTCCTGGCGATCCGAAGTTCCTGGTGACCCGAAGTTCCGGGCGACTCGGAGTTCTGGGTGATCCGCAATTCCGGGCAACTGGAAATTCCTGGTGATTCGAGGCGGAATCCACATTCGTAGCTGTTCCGAAGCCACCCACCCGGCGGTTACTGGAGGTGTCCGGCCCACCGACCCACGGGAGTTGCGATGTCAGCCGGCCCGAACCCCGGTACCTCGACCACGACCGACCCGACCACCGGTGCTCCGAGGACCGAACCGACCTCCGCCGCACCGACGCCGAGCCCGGCCCGCGCCGCCCGGCCCGGTACCGGGCCCTCGGACGCGCGTTCCGACCTCGCCGTGCTCGCCACCCTGCAATCCGCCACCCAGTTCGCCGACACGAAGGTCGGCATCCTGGGCGCGGTCCAGGCAGGGATCCTGGCGACCGCGATACCCCGAGCCGATGCGATCCGCGATGCCTGGGAGCGGGGTGGTGCGTTCGGGTGGTTCGCGGTCGTCCTGCTCGCGGCGCAGGTATCCGGGTTCGTGGCCGGGATCTACTGCGTGGCCCAGGCGTTGCGTCCCCGGTTGAACCCGCCGGCCGCGCCCAACCGGTTCAGCCTGCCGCTGCTCGCCGCCGGGGACGGCGCCCCACCCACCGGTGTGGATCGTTGCGAGCAACAGGAGATCTGGCAGTTCGCCCGGGTGGTGGCGGAGGTGGCGATGACCAAGCACCGCCATGTCACCCGGGCGATCGTCTGCACGGGCATGATGGCCGTCACGGGCGGATCGTGGTTCCTGGTCGGGCCGTTGCTCGGATGAACCCGCGCCACCCGATGGCCGGCGGGGGGATCGGGCCACCGCGCGGTTCCCTGCTCAGCTCTCGTCGAACCGGGGCAGCGGCTCGGACGGTCCGGAACGAGGTGTCAGGGCACCCGGCATCGGCAATCCGAACACCTGCATGGCGCTCTTGAGTTGCTTCTCATTGGTGACCACGAAGTCGAAGATGTCCATCTGTTGGTAAGCCCTGGTCTGCGCACTCAGGTAGTCGATGAACGACTGCACCTGCCCGGTGCGCTGGTCGAACATCCGGGCCACCTGGACCGCCGCCTCCTCCGGGCGCTCGGCGAGCAGTACCGCCCACGGCGTGATCCAGGACAACGTCTCCACCTCGTGCGGCGTCAGTGCCCGGGTGCGGGTGCCGTCGGCGCCGCCCTCGATGCCGGTGACCAGACCCTCGGCCAGGAAATCCCGCCAGTGCGCCGACACTTCGCGCAGCCGGCGCACGCGCAACCGGGACAGGTCGTACTCGTGCTCGATCTGTTGGCGACGCAGCGCCGCCTCCTGTTCCCGGTCGCGTACCTCGGGCGCCGGTCGTACCTGGGCCAGGGTCGCGCAGCGCACCAGCCCGTTCTCGAAGCACTCGCCCTCCGCGAGCGCCGCGTTGACGGCACGCTCGGCGTCCTCCACCCGATAGGGCTCGTGCTCCTGGGCGGGCTTGCGGATGCGATCGGCGAGCCGGTCCGAAAGCCCTTCCTGGTATGTGTCGATGCTTCGGTGCAGGGCCGCTTCGTCGTAGCGGCCCTCGGCGCACCAGTCGCAGCGAACGTCGAGGTGGAACATGAACCCGTTGCCCCTGGCCGGGGTTTCCAGGGAGATCGTGGTCGTGCGATGAACGGTCAGCACCTCGGGCAGGTCGACGCCGCCGTGGGTGGGTGAGCCGAAGAGCGAACGCAGCCAGGTCCTCAGCCCGCGGCGGCGGGGCAACCCGCCGGAGGTGCGAGTCGTGCCGGACGAGAAGCTCATGCCGACCACCTTTCCTGAACGAGAATGTCGATGTCCGAGGCCGCGCCGTTGCCGACCCCTTGGTGGTCCCACAGGCGCAGGTGGAACCGAAGCCGGGCACGCAGTCCTTCGTCCGGGGCCGCGCACAGGTCGCCGACGAACTCGGCGACCGCGGCCACCAGATGCTCGTCGTCGCCGGCCCGGTCCACCCACTGGCGAACGATGTCCCAACCGCGGCGCCGGACGCCGTCGTGTGCGCTGTGCATGATCCGCCGGGTGAGCCGCAACAGGTCCGCCCGCGCGTTGGGTTCGTGCAGCAATCGGGTCAGTGCCGGCACGTTGCGGTCGGCCGGCAGTCGGCTGATCAGTTGCAGGCACATCGCGGCGTCGATGTGCAGCAGGGGGAAGGGCGACTCCGACCACAGGGCCAGCCGGTGCAACACCTGGGTGGTCGATCCCGCGAGGTAGAGCTCGCCCACCGCACCGCGCACGCTGCGCTGTCGAGACCTGGCGATCCGCTCCAGGCCGTCCAGTGCGTCGACGGGGAACAGCGCGCCGATGGTGGTGCCGTACGCCTCCAAGGCGCACTCCTGATACCTGCGGGTGGCGGACCAGCCCTTGAGCAGACGGCGGATGCGGCCGGCGAGTCGATCGTCGGTCGCGGCCCGTTCCAGGGCCCAGGCGGCGGCCTTGATCCGCCGGACGGCCAACGGGTCGGTGCGCACATCGGCGGCGGCCCAGTGTCGGAGCAGCTCCGACTCGACGAAGTCGAAGTCGAAGGTGGCGAGCAGCCCGACCGCCTGCGCCGCAGGCACCCGGATGCGCTCCTCGTCCCGCACGACGAGTTCGGCCAGCCACTCCAGGAGGGGAGCGCGCGCACCGCCGTGGTCGTGCCACAGCACTTCGAGGACGACCGGCACGAGGCCGCGCTGGCGCACCACCACACGACAACCCGGGTCGTGCGGCACCTTGCGGACCCGGCCGCCGGTGGGGTCGGTGAACCCCACCTCCTCGTGCGCCGTCCAGTCGTTCAGGCTCTCGTGGAACAACGGCATCTCGGGTGGCGAGGAGGGCGAGCGCACGCCGTGCAACAGTGCGGCCAGTCGTTGCGACTCCTGGCTCACCCGGGTCAGCGACAGGCCGTCGAGCACGACGCAGGCCAGCAGGAATGCCTTGGACCACAGCGAGATGCTCTCGTCCGGACCACCGGCGGGTGACCCCTCGCCCGCGAGTGGTCTCGCCGGGGGGCCCAGCAGCGACTGCGCGCGCGTGCGCAACCTGGCGCGCAGCCCCTCGGCCAGCTCGTCCGGTGGCACGTCATTGAGTTCGTCGAGCGCCAACTGCTCGGCCAGCGCCACGACCTCGGTGAACCGTTGCAGGCGCCCCAGTTCGTCCACCACCGCTTCGGCGGCCAGCAACTTCGCCGGGGCGTCGGGGCGTTCGGTGAGGCGATGGCACAGGTGGCGTTCCAGAACCGCTTCGCGTTCGGGTGGGCAATGCTCGACGAGGTAACCGGCGAGTTCGTCCCGGTCCGGGTGTACGCGCTTGTCGAGCACGATCACCAGGGGCCGGTCCCGGGTCTGGACGCCGAGACGGTGCAGGAGTTGCGGACGCAGCCGCCGCGCCCACCCGGCGCCGTCGCCCTCCAGCACGTGTGCGCAGCCGTGCTCCAGTCGACGGGTGCCGGCCAGATCCCGCGGATCCAGATCCGGATCCAGCACCACCACACCCCCGCGTTCGAGATCCTGGCGGGCCTCCTCGGCGGCCAGCCGCGCCGTGGTGCCTCGGCCGGTGCCGACGGCGCCGCACAGGATGGCCACGCCCTTGGCCTTCAAGGTGGCGACGAGCGTCGAGTGCGAGGCCGGTCGCTCGTACGTCTCGCGCAATCGGTCCAGGGTGTCGCCGGGTATCGGCCCGTCGACGGGGTCGATGGGCCGGCCGGCGTCGGAGTAGAAGTTCTTGATGATGGTTTCCGCCGCGTAGGACCCGGAGCCGTACGCGACGCCGGCGGCGCGGATCCGGGTGGTGCCCTGCACATGCGCGCCCCCATAGGCGTTGCCCAGACCGGCCCGACGCAGGTCGCGGTTGTTCGCCGCCTGTGCAGCCTCGGCCTCGATGTCGTCGTCCGGGACTTCGGTGGACGGCGGCGCCGCGCCCGCATCGCCGTCGGGCGCGGCGCCGCCGGGGGCGTCGCGTTCGGCGCCGTCGGCAACGGGAGACGTCGTGGAATTCGGTGTGCCGGAGTTCGCGGGTGGGTCGCCACCGGTGCTCGGGGTGCCGCTTTCGCTGTCCATGACCTGCCGTGTCCGTCAGTCGCGTTCGTTGATGGTGATGTTGTGCGCCGCGTGGCTGCGGTCACCGAAGGTGACGCCGCCGACGTCCTTGATCTGGTGTACGTGCGTGCCTTCGCCGGAACTGCGCGAGCCCCGCCGCTCCGATGCGGCCCGGGGGCGGCGCTCGTCGCCGATGCCCGGGGCGGCCGTGGCCACGTCGTCCTCGGTGGCGAATCCGCGCAGTTCGGCGGGTCGGTGCTCCGGGACGTGCACCCAGCCGTGGCTGTCGAACTCCTTGGCCCGGACCGTGATTCGGGTGTACTGCTCGGGGTCCAGGCCGTTCTCGCGCAGGCGGACCACGTCCTGAAAGACCGAGTCGGACACGATGACCACCAGGTCGGTGGTCCGCGTCTGCGCGAGCACCCGCTTGAGTACGGGCGCGTCCAGCAGTCGGGCCACCGCGATCGGGGTCTGCCCGGCGTGGCCCAGTGCGGCCGGGCGAGCCACCCCGACGTGGACCGCCATCCGCAGCCGCAGTCGATCCCGGGTCGGCACATTGGCGTTGCGTTCCGCCAGGCAGCCTGCGAGGTGTCGGACGAAGTCGCCCACGATCACACTCTCGTGCGTGTCGGGGGGCAACACCGCGAACTCCTGGTCGCCCTGCGCCTGGCGCACCCATCGGGAGCGGTCGATTCCGCTGCGTGCCGCCGCACGGTCGAGGATGTCGAGCAAGTCGGCCTGTGCACACTCCTGTTGCGGGGTATCCAGCCTGCTGTACTGCTCCACGTCGGTGGCCAGGCACAGCAGGCGCGAGATGGAAAGGTTCGAAGTCATGGGCAACTCGTCCGTTTCAAAGGGGAAATGCGCGACGGAGAGCGCGCGGTGGGGTCAACTGTGCGACCGGGTATCGGAAAACACCCAGCGAGTCGTACTAATACGCGTTTGCCGGAGCCGGCCGCCCGAGTGCGAGCCGGTCAGCGGCCGTCCGGGGGAAGTTGGGCCAGGGCGCGCAACCGGGCCGGGTCCAGCACGGTGGTGCGCCGATAGCCGGTCGTCAGCAGGCGCTCCTCGCGCAACTCGCGCAGCGCCTTGTGAATGGTGACCTCGGCCGAGCCGACCAGCGCGGCCAGTTCCGGCTGGGTCAGCGTGACGCCGATGACGACTCCGCGCGGCTCCGGAATACCGTGCTCGGCGGCCAGTTCGGCAAGGACGCGGGCCAAGCGCACCTTGACCGGATAGCCGCCGAACTCGATGCGTCGGCGGTTCGCCCAACGCAACTTCTGCGCAACGACGCCGGCGATCAATATGGCCGCCTCGGGGTGATCTCCGAGAAACTGTCGAAGTTCCGAGCGTCGCACCACACTTGCGGCGATCGGGCCGCAGGCGGTCACGGTCGCCGACCTCGGCGCGTCGTCCATCGCCGCCAGTTCCCCGACCACGTCGCCGCCGACCCGAATGGCCAGCAGCGACTCGTGCCCGTTCTCCAGCGCGGCGGTGACCTTGGTGATCCCGCTGCGCAGCAATACCGTGTGCTGCGATTCGTCGCCCTCCCGAATGATCGTTTCCTGGGGCAGATATCGACAACGGGTGCCCAGCCGAAGCAGTTCGCGGCAGACCGGCGTGGAGAGCCGGCCGAGGAAGCTGCGGGCCGGCCACTGTTCGATCGGGGTGGAATCGGCCGTGCTCGGGCCCTCGGGAATTCGTCGATCCTCGGCTTCGTCGTTCGGCGACAACGGCACCCCTCTCGATCCGGGAGGACATGGATATCGGTTGGAACGGCCGTGATCCACCCCCCGGTTCCACGAAGTTGCCCCGTAGTGGTGTGCGCCGTGGTGCGTGCGGCGCGGCATGTAATCACGGCGCAGCACGGGCGCACACAGGCGCGAGAACGGCGCTCGGCGGAGGAGCGCGCGCACTCCTCCGCGATCGAGGGCACGCCGTAGGATCCCGAACATGACGATTTCGTTGGGCGATGCCGCCCGCAAGCTTCTCGACGGGGCTCACCCGGCGGTGTTGGCCACCGTCAATCGCGACGGTGGGCCGCAGACTTCGGTGGTGTGGGTCGGGCGCGACGGGGACGACGTGCTGATCTCGTCGGAGGCCGGCCGTCTGAAGGAGCGCAACCTGCGTCGGCAGCCGCGCGCGAGCCTGACCATCTACGATCCGGCCGATCCCGACGTCTACCTGGAGGTGCGCGGCACCACCACGATCACCGAGGACGTCGACCGTCGGCTCGCCGTCGCGTTGGCCGAGAAGTACGAGGGCCCCGGTGCGGGCGAGGAATACCTGGCGCTGCCCCCCGAGTCGGTCCGAGTCGTCATCCGCCTCACCCCAACCCGACTCACCGGCACCGCAACAACCTGACCACCCCTCACACCCCCACCCCCCAAAAAAAGCCGACAGCCGACCAAGCCCCCACAGCCCCAGCAAGCCACCACACAGCCCAGGCAAGCCATCCACGCCCCAGGCAAGCCACGACACAGCCCGGACACGCCATCTACACAGTCCAGGCAAGCCGTCCACAACCCAGGCAAGCCATCTACAGCCCGAGCACGCCATCAACAGCCCAGCCAAGCCATCCACGGCCCGAGCACGCCATCAACAGCCCGGGCAAGCCATCGACAGCCCGGCCGGCGTTTGAGGCCAAATAGCCGGGCCGGCGCTTGAGGCCAATCAGCCCGGCCGGCGCTTGAGGCCAATCAGCCCGGCCGGCACTTGAGGCCAATCAGCCCGGCCGGCGCTTGAGGCCAAAAGCCCCCGCTACCGAAGCCGCAAAGCCCAACGCGCCCCATTCCGGCTGAGATCAACCCGCCCCAGCGGCCCCACATCCAGGTGCCAAAACACCCCCACAGCCCCGCGCAGCGCATGCACCGCGACAGCCCGCGCGACGATCGTGTGCGTAACCGCGACCACCCGCCCGTGCCCGCCCCGCGCCTGCTCGTCGAGCCAACTCGCGGACCGGTCGAGCACCGAGGCCAGCGACTCGCCGTCGTGCGGGGTCGCCTCCGGTTCGGCAAGCCACGCGGCCACCCCCGCCGGATCCGCGGCCAGCACCTCGTCCAGCGTCCGCCCCGCCCAGGTCCCATGGTCGCAGTCGCGCAGCGCCGGCTCGATCAACGCATCCGCCAGACCGATCGCGACGGAGGTCTGCGCGCAGCGCAACTCCGGCCCGCGCACCACCCGAAGCAACTTCCCGCCGACCGGCGGCGCCAACCGCTCGGCCGCCGCCCGACCATGCGCCGTGATCGGTTCGTCCAGTGGGAAGGCGGCCCGCCCGGTGGCGGCGGTGGCGGCGTGGCACAGCAGGGTGACCCGAGTACTCACAACACGCCCCTGCGCAGCCGGCGCCCGACCGACCCGGCACGACCCACCCAACCAGCCCGACCCACCCGACCCGCCCAACCAGCCCGACCCACCCGGCCCGTCCGACCAGTCCAACCAGTCCAACCAGCGCGATTAGCCCGATCTGCCCGATTCACCACGATCCACCCCGCCCGATCCGCCCGATCCACCCGGTTCAAGACTTGCACAAAGATCTCGGCCGGCGGCCCGCGCCCGTTGACCCCGTCGGCGGGCGACCCCTAGATTCCGATCGACCTCGCGTCGCGACGAGGAAGCCGGTGAGACTCCGGCACGGGCGCGCCACTGTGATCGAGCAACCGACCCCGCGCGAGCGGGATCCGGGGCCGTGAGTCAGACCCTCCCGCGACGCACCCCGTATCCGGGCGCGTTGCCCCGAAGGAGGATTCCGTGGCTCAGGCCGCCGTTCCCCGTCCCGCCGTCACACCGATCACGATTCCGGTCAAGGCGATCCTGCCCTGGGCCGCGTTCGCCGGGGCATTCCTGCTGTTCCTCGTCTACTTCGTCGCCTCCGAACAGGGCGCGGTCGCGCTCTTCTCGGGATCGGGTGTGCACGAGTTCGTGCACGACGGACGACACCTGCTCGGCTTCCCCTGCCACTGACGGTTGCCCGGTCACACCGCGCGACACGTAGGGAACAGGTATCGCGCGACCCGTCGACGAGGCGGGTCGCCATACAGGAAGTCGACATCACGCATGGTGCGAAATCTGTTGATCCGCGGCATGCTCACCGGCGTGCTCGCCGGGGTTCTGGCGTGGGTGTTCGCGTGGGTCTTCGGTGAGCCGGAGGTCCGGAACGCGATCGCATTCGAGGAACACGAGGCGGGTGCGCACGGCGACCATCCCGAAGAGGAGATCGTCAGTCGGGGCGTGCAGAGCACGATCGGCATGCTGACCGGCGTGGGGGTGTACGGGATCGCCATCGGCGGCCTGTTCGCTCTCGTCTTCGCCTTCGCCTACGGCAGGATCGGGCCGTTCCGCCCTCGTGCCACGGCCGGGCTGCTGGCGCTGCTCGGGTTCGTGACGGTGATCGTGGTGCCGTTCCTGAAGTACCCGGCGAACCCGCCGGCGGTCGGCGACCCGGACACCATCGGGCGGCGCACCGCGCTGTACTTCGGCATGCTCGCGCTGTCCGTGCTGTTCGCGGCGGCCTCGGTACTGCTCGCCCGGCGGCTGACCCCGCGGCTGGGGGTCTGGAACGCCGTCCCGCTCGCGGTCGCGGCGTTCGTGGTCGCGGTCGGCGTAGCGATGTGGGCGATGCCCACGGTGAACGAGATCCCCGCCGAGTTCTCGGCCACGGTGGTTTGGCGTTTCCGGGTCGCCTCGCTCGGTATCCATACCGTCATCTGGACCACGTTCGGCCTGGTCTTCGGGCTGTTGGCGGAACGCGTACTCTTCCCCGTCGCCGATCCGCGACCCGAATCGCGGGTCCCGGCCGCCGCCGGTTGACCGGGTCGGTCCACGAGCGCCGGCCGGGCCTCCCAGGCCCGGTCGGCGCTCGTGACCGCCACACTCAGGGTGTGAAGTGATCGAGCGCCGCGAAGCGCACGCCCGTGAGGTTTTCCGATACGTCCCACAGGCGCGCGGCGACGGCCTCGTCGAGGGCTTTCGGGGACGGGGTCATCCGCTTGGGGCCGGGCCCGTAGAACTCCCCACCGCGCGCCTCGGGCGAGGTCGCCGCGTACAGCGACGGGATCGCGCCCTTGTCCGCGGACTGGAGGAACAGCCGCATCATCAGGCTCATCACGCGGGGCAGGGCACCGATGTTGGTCGCCGTGGTACCCGGGTCGCTGGCCACGCTGACCAGGTCGACGCCGGCTCCGTCGGCGCGACGTTGCAGTTCCAGGGTGAAGAGCAGGTTCGCCAGCTTGGACCGCGCGTAGCTCGAGTTCCGGCCGTACTTGCGCTCCGCTTGGAGGTCGTCGAAGTCGATCTCGCCTTCGGCGTGGTTGTCGCTGGACACCGTCACGACCCGCGCGCCCGGGCCGGCCACCAGGAGCGGCAGGAGCAGTCCGGTCAGCGCGAAGTGGCCGAGATGGTTGGTGCCCAACTGCTTCTCGAACCCGTCGGTGGTGACCTGGCGCGAGATCATCCCGACCCCGGCATTGTTGACCAGGATGTCGATCCGGTCGAGCCGGTCGACCAGCGTTTTGGCCAGGTCTCGGACCGAGGCCAGGTCGGCCAGGTCCAACGGGACGTACTCGACACGGGTGGACGAGGCGCGCTTGCGGATCTGCGCGACGGCCGCGTTGCCCCGTTCGGGGCTGCGGCAGGCGACGAACACGTGGGCGCCGTGCAGGGCCAGTTCGAGCGCGGTGGGCAGGCCGATGCCGCTGTTGGCGCCGGTGACCACGGCCGTGCGGCCGGTCAGGTCGGGAATGTTCACCGTCGGATCCCCTCTACGCCGTGCGTGCGGCATCCAGCAGGGCCCGGACCGCCGCGGTCGTCCGGGTCGCGTTCTCCTCCGGGGTCGCCTTGCGCAGGTCCTCGGACAGCACCTCCACCGACAGCGGGACGTCGACGCCCTTGTCCGCCAGGGTGCGCACGATGCGGATCAGGTCGAAGTCGCCCTCGCCCGGCAGGAGCCGGCTGTTGACGCAGTCCTCCTGCAGACTGCCGTTCGGCTCGGCGGCTCCGTCGCACAGCTCCACGCCGGTGATGTGCCGGGCCTCGACCCGGTCCAGGGCGGCGAAGCCGTGCGGGTCGCGGGACAGGTGCCACGCGTCGATCAGGAGCCCGCCGTTGGGTCGGTCCGCGGCGATGACCACCTCGGCCGCGACGCCGTAGTGGAACGCGGGGAACACGGCGAAGGGTTCCAGCTCCATGGTCAGCCCGCGCACGGCGGCCCGGTCGCACAGCGCGGCGAAGCGTTCGGTGATCTGCTCGATCGGCGGCAGCTCGGCCGGCGGGAAGAACACCGCCGACGTCTTCACTCGAGTGGCCCCGAACAGGTCGGCCCAGGCGAACAGTTGCTCCTCGGACGCGCGCGCGTTCGCGCCCTCCTCGCCGTCGGCGTGCCAGCCGAGCAGAAGCTCCAGCTCGCCGACCACGACGCCATACTCTTTGAGGATGCCCAGGATCGTCGCCTCCGACTCGGTGGCCAGGAGCGGTTCGAGCTCGTAGCCGCCCATGCCCATCCCGGTGGAACCGACCCCGGCCACCGCGGCGACCCGCTCCCTGAACGAGTCCCGAACCGGTTCGGGCCAGATCGAGCCCGCCAGGTGCGGGTGGGCGAAGAACGGATTCCGCTGGTCGAGAAGGCTCATGTCGTCGTGATCTCTCTCATCCGTGGTGTTCGGTGTCGGGCACGTCGTCGATTCGGATATACGCCTCATTGAATCCGTGCCCCGTGACGCGGTGCCAGGGCTGCGTACCCCTAAACGCGACCGATGTCCCCCTATCCGGAGCAGCCTCCGCGCGCTTCGCGCGCGAACCCAAACGCCTTTCCGCACACGGGAGTTGAACCTAGGGGCACACCCATGGCACTTAGGGGTCGATTCCCCTGGCTCGCCCTTCACCCACATGACATCAATGAAATGTATTAGGCGCCTTCGCGTCCCGATTCCAATCGATTTCAAGAATGGGGTTCGACACCGTGACATTCACGCTCACCGCCGGTCGGCGGGTCAGCCTGGAGGAAATCGAGTCGGCCGTACGGAACTCGATTCCCGTGGCCGTGGACGACGATGTCCGCAAGCGGGTCCGCCGGTCCCGGGAAACGTTGGTGTCCTTCGTGGACGCCGGGCGAGTGGTCTACGGGGTCAACACCAGCATGGGTGGATTCGTCGATCGGCTGGTGCCGGTCTCGATGGCGCAGGAGTTGCAGGAGAACCTGATCAACGCGGTGGCCACCAACGTCGGTGCGCACCTGGACGACCACACCGTTCGCGCGATCATGCTGTCCCGCATCGTTTCCCTGGCGCGCGGGAATTCCGCGATCTCCGAGGAGAACTTCGACAAGCTGATCGCGGTGTACAACTCCGGGGTCGTGCCGTGCGTACCGGAGAAGGGCTCGCTCGGCACCAGCGGCGACCTCGGCCCGCTCGCCTCGATCGCGCTCGTCTGCGCCGGTCAGTGGAAGGCGCGGTTCGACGGCGAGACGCTCTCCGGCGCCGAGGCGCTGAGCCGGGCCGGCCTGAAGCCGATGAAGCTCAGCTTCAAGGAGGGCCTGGCGCTGATCAACGGTACGTCCGGCATGGTCGGCCTGGGCAGCCTGGTCTACCAGCGGGCCCGCCGTCTGCTCGACGTCTACCTCCGGGTGTCGGCCCTGTCGATCGAGGGGCTGCGCGGCATGACCAAGCCGTTCGATCCGCGGGTGCACCAACTCAAGCCGCACCTCGGACAGCGGGAAGTCGCCGCCAAGCTGTGGGAGTTGCTTGCCGACTCGGGACTCGCACGCAACGAGCAGGACACCGAGGACGTGCTCGCGAGCGAGATGGGCACGATCGTCAAGAAGGGCTCCGAACCGATCGAGGACGCGTACTCGATCCGCTGCACGCCGCAGATCCTGGGCCCGGTGCTGGACAGCATGAACACCATCGCGGGCACCCTGGCGGACGAGTTGAACTCGTCCAACGACAACCCGCTCGTGCTGCCCGACGAGGACGACGTCTTCCACAACGGGCACTTCCACGGGCAGTACGTGGCGATGGCCATGGACCACCTGGTGATCGCGCTGGCGACGCTGACGAACCTGTCGAACCGCCGCGTCGACCGGTTCATGGACGCAAGCAACAGCAACGGTCTGCCTCCGTTCCTGTGCCGCGAGGAGCCGGGGCTGCGGCTGGGTCTGATGGGCGGTCAGTTCATGACCGCCTCGGTGACCGCGGAGACCCGCGCACTGGCCGTGCCGATGTCGATCCAGTCGCTGACCACGACGGCGGACTTCCAGGACATCGTCTCCTTCGGGTTCGTCGCCGCGCGCAAGGCCCGGGAGGTGCTCACGAACGCCACCTACGTGGTGGCGTTCGAGCTGCTCTGCGCCTGCCAGGCCGTGGACATCCGCGGCGTGGAGGGCCTGTCCTCCGGTACGCGGGAGCTGTACGAGCGGACCCGTGCGCTGGTCCCCTACCTGGATCGGGACATCACCGTGACCGACTACGTCGAGGCGATCGCGCGCGAGATCCTCTCCTGAGTACTGCGGCGAGTGTGGGGCGGCCCCGCCCTCTCGTCGACGGACCACCCCAGAGAAGAAACCGAGAGCGCCGCCGATTCCAACCCCCGGGAATCGGCGGCGTTTTCGTTGGGTCGGTGGCTTCCCAAAGCGGCCGCCCGCCACGCGAAGCGCCCCTCGATCGACCAGCGATCGAGGGGCGCACCCGAATACCGGTTCGGTCAGCCGGAGTTGTCCCGCTGGGCCGCCCGCAGCAGGTCGGCCACATCCATGCTCCGCAACGCCGCGCCGCGATCCTCCTCGACCGGCCGGTCCGGGGCCGCCGCCCCGTCACCGGCCTCGGTGAGCGCGAGCAGCGCGGCCAACAAGCCTGTCTCGCGCAGCCGACCGAGCGGGATCCTCGCCAACGCCTCGCGAACGGAGGCCTCCTCCCGATCGGCGGCCGGCAACGGCTCCGCGTCGGGTACGAGCTCGGACAGCAGGTAGCGAGCCAACACGTGCGGATCCGGATAGTCGAACACCAGCGTGGCCGGCAGCCGCAGTCCGGTCGCCGCGCCGAGCCGGTTGCGCAGCTCGATCGTGGTAAGCGAGTCGAACCCGAGGTCCTTGAAGGCCCGTTCGGGCGCGATCGCCCCCGCCCCGGAGTGGCCGATCACCACTGCGGCCTGTTCCCGGATCAGCTCCAGGACGGCCGCGCCGCGCTCGTCGGCGGGCAACGCGGCCAGCCGTTCGGGCAGGCTCGGCGCGTTCGTCGCGTCGGTCGCCGCCCGTACGGTTCGCCGCGCCGGGCCGCGAACCAAGCCCTGGAACAGCGGCGGCAGTTCACCGCTCGCGGCGAGTATCCGCAGGTCCAGCGGCACCGGCACGACGGTGGCCTCGTCGAACGTGGCGGCGGCGTCGAGCAGCGCGAGGCCCTGGTCGGGAGTCAGCGCCTTGGCGCCCTTCTTCGCCATCCGCGCCAGGTCGGCCTCGCCCAGCGCGCCGCCCATGCCGCCGTCGCTTGCCCACAGTCCCCAGGCCAGCGACTGTCCGGGCAGGCCCAGGTCGCGCCGATGCTTGGCCAACGCGTCCAGGAACACGTTGGCTGCCGCGTAGTTGCCCTGCCCGACCCCGTCGAGCACCCCGGCAGCCGAGGAGAACAGCACGAATGCCGCCAGGTCCGCGTCCCGGGTGAGTTCGTGCAGGTGCCAGGCCGCATCCACCTTGGGGCGCAGGACGGTATCCATCCGCTCCGGAGTCAGCGCAGCGAAGACCCCGTCGTCGAGCACGCCCGCCGTGTGGATCACCGCGGTCAACGGGTGCGCCGCGGGGACGTCGGCCAACAGGTCGGCCAACGCCGTACGGTCGGACACGTCGCAGGCGACCACCCGTACCTCCGCGCCGAGCGCGCGCAGCTCCGCCACCAACTCCCGGGCACCGGGCGCGGCCGAGCCGCGCCGACCGACCAGGAGCAGCCGGCGAGCGCCATGACGGGTGATCAGATGCCGGGCCACCAAAGCGCCGAGGGCGCCCGTACCGCCGGTGACCAGGACCGTGCCCTCGGGATCCGGGCGCCGCGGCATGGTCAGGGCGAGCTTGCCGACGTGTCGGGCCTGGCTCAGGAAGCGGAACGCCTCCGGCGCCCGACGCACGTCCCAGCTCCGGACCGGGAGCGGGCGCAGCGCCCCGGTCGCGAACAACGCGGTCAATTCGGCCAGCATCGCCTGGATCCGGTCGGGTCCGGCGTCCATCACGTCGTACGCCTGATAGCTGACGTTCGGGTGGTCCGCGGCGACCTTGTCGGGGTCGCGCAGGTCGGTCTTGCCCATCTCCACGAAGTGCCCGCCGTGCGGCAGCAGGCGCAGCGAGGCGTCCACGAACTCCCGGGCCAGCGCGTTCAGCACGACGTGCATGCCCGCGCCGTCGGTGGTGTCGAGGAACTGCTCCTCGAAGTCGAGGGTACGCGAGTCGGCGATGTGCGCGCCGTCCAGGCCCAGGCCCGCCAGCGTGTCCCACTTGCCGCGTGACGCGGTGCCGAACACCTCGGCGCCCAGGTGTCGGGCCACCTGTAGGGCGGCCATCCCCACGCCGCCGGTCGCCGCGTGCACGAGTACGCGCGCGCCCGCCCGGGTGTCGGCCAGGTCGACCAGTCCGTACCAGGCGGTGAGGAACACCAGCGGCACGGTGGCCGCCTGCTCGAACGACCATCCGTCCGGGATCCGGGCGAGCAGCCGATGGTCGGTCACCGCGACCGGCCCGAAGGCGTTCTCGAAGATGCCCATCACCGGGTCGCCCGGGCGCAGCCCGTCGACGCCGGGACCGACCTCCACGACCACCCCGGCGCCTTCGCCACCGATCCGGCCGCCGCCCGGGTACATGCCGAGCGCGACCAACACGTCGCGGAAGTTGACCCCCGCCGCGCGCACCGCGACCCGGACCTGGCCGGTCGCCAGGGCGACGTCGGGCTCGTCCGAGGCCACCAGGGCCAGGTGGTCCAACGTCGTGCCGGCGGCTTCCAGGCGCCAAGCTCCCGGGGGCGGCACCAGGCCCGCACCGGAGGCGGCGGTACGCAAACGCGCCACATAACCCCTGCCGTCGCGGATCAGGGCCTGCGGTTCCCCGGCGGCCACGATCGCGGGCAGCACCCGGGCCACCGCGGCCGGGCCGTCCGCGTCGACCAGGACCAGACGGTCGGGGCTCTCCGCCTGCGCGGCCCGTACCAGGCCCCATACCGCGGCGCCGACCGGATCGGTGAGGGCCTCACCGTCGAGGGCCATGGCGCCCTGGGTCAGCACCACCAGCCGGGCCCGCCCGAACCGCTCGTCGGCCAACCAGTCCTGCACGGCGGCGAGTACGCGCGAGGTGACCGCTCGTACCGCGTCGGGCACCCCGGCCGGGTCGTCCAGGGCATGCGGCGCGCACGGAAGCAGCACCGTGTCGAGCCCGGCCAGGGTGCCGGACGCGACGGCCTCGCCCAGCGCGGCCAGGCTCTCGTACGAACCGGGCAGATCCGTGCCCACCGACACGAACGACGGCGCGCCCACGAACGCATCGGCCGGACCGATCGGCTCCCACGCCATCCGGAACAGCGAGCCGTCGAGGGCTGATTCGTCCGCCAACTGCTCGGCGGACACGGGCCGCGCGACCAGCGACTCGACCGACAGTACGGGCCGGCCGTCGTGGTCGGAGACCTCGATCGAGGACACCTCGGCGCCCTGGACCCGCCGCAGCCGGACCCGCAGCGACGCGGCGCCCGCGGCGTGCAGCCGGACCCCGTTCCAGGAGTAGGGCAGCAGGGTGGCCCCGCCCTCCTCGGCCAACGCCTCGGCGTGCAACGCGGCGTCCAGGAGGGCGGGATGCAGCCCGTAGCGACCGGCTTCGCCGCGTACCGACTCGGGCAGCGCGACTTCGGCGAACACTTCCTCGCCACGCCGCCAGGCCGCCCGCAAGCCCTGGTAGGTCGGCCCGTATCCGTAGCCGCGGCCGGCCAACTCCGCGTAGCAACCCGACACATCGATCGTTGTGGCGCCGACCGGCGGCCATGGTTGCGGGTCGGCGGCCGGCGGCTCCGCGTTCGCGGCCGGACGCAGGACACCCTCGGCGTGCCGCGTCCACCCGCCGTCGACCGCGTCCTCGGCCCGCGAGTGCACGGTCAGCACCCGTCGACCGCTCTCGTCCGGTCCGCCGACCTGTACCCGGACCTGGACGCCGCCCTCCTCGGGCAACACCACCGCCGCCGCCAGGGTGAGTTCCTCCACGATCGCGCAATCGACCTCGTCGCCGGCCCGGACCGCCAACTCCACCAGTGCCGACCCGGACACCACCACTCGACCGAGGATCACATGGTCGGCCAACCAGGTCTGGTTCGCCGGCGAGAGTCGGCCGGTGAACAGCACGCCGTCGGACTCCGGCAGAGCCATCATCGCGCCCAGAAGCGGGTGATCCGTCGCGTCCACTCCGGCGGACGTCACATCGCCCACCCCGACCGCCGGCGTCAACCAGTAGCGCTCTCGCTGGAACGCGTAGGTGGGCAACTCGACGTGGCGAGCACCGTGATCGGCGAAGAACGCGTCCCAGTTCACCGGCACGCCGCTCACGTGCAATTCGCCCACGGCCGCCAGGAGTGTCGCCATCTCGGAGCGGCCCTTGCGCAGCGCCGGGAGCACCACGTAGGCGGCGCCGTCCTCGGCCACGTTCTCCCGCACCATCGCGGACAGCACGCCGTCCGGCCCGAGTTCGACGAACCGGGTCACACCACGCGCGGTCAGCGCGCGCACACCCTCGGCGAAGCGCACCGCCTCTCGCACATGGCCGACCCAGTACTCGGCGTAGGTGACGTCGGCGCTGCCGCCCGTGACGTTGGACACCAGCGGAATCACCGGCGACGCGTACGAAACCTGCTGCGCCACCTCGCGAAACTCGTCGAGCATGGGTTCCATCAGCGCCGAGTGGAACGCGTGCGAGGTGCGCAGCCGCTTGCTCCGGCGCGTGCCGAACCGGGCGCCGAATTCGGCGACGAATCTGGTGACGGCGGCCTCTTCGCCGGACACCACCACGGAGTTCGGCCCGTTGACCGCCGCGAGATCGACCAGGTCGGTCAGCCACGGCGCGATCTCGTCGGGATCCGCCTCCACCGCGACCATCGCCCCGCCCGCCGGCAGTTGCTGCATCAACCGGCCGCGTGCCGCCACCAGTCGCGCCGCGTCGGACAGCGACAGGACACCCGCGACGTGGGCCGCGCTCAACTCGCCCACCGAGTGGCCCATCACCACGTCCGGTCGGATGCCCCACGATTCGAACAGGCGGTACAGCGCCACCTCGACCGCGAACAGCGCCGGTTGGGCTCGCGCCGTGTCGTCGAGACCCGCCTTGTCACCCCACATCACCTCGCGCACCGGACGGTCGCTCCAGCGGTCCAATTCGGCGCACACGGTCTCCAGAGCCGCGCGGAAGACCGGGAACGCCCGGGCGGCTTCCCGGCCCATGCCCAGCCGTTGACTGCCCTGACCGGTGAACAGGAAGGCTGTACCGCCGACATGCGCGGTGCCGCGCAGCACGCCGGGAGACGGCGTCCCCTCGGCCAGCGCCGCCAGCCCCCGCAGGAACTCGGACCGATCCATCCCCGACACCACCGCGCGATGCTCGAACGCCACCCGCGTCGTCGCCAGGGCCCGGCCCACGGCGGCGAACCCGTCCTCGTCCGGCCCGATGTGCGACCACAGCCGACGGGCCTGGGCCCGCAGCGCGTCCTCGGTCCGGCCGGAGAGCACCCACGGCACCGGGCCGGTGTGCGGCGGTTCGGGTGCGGCAGCCGGTGCCTCGGGCGGCTGCTCCAGGATCACGTGCGCGTTGGTGCCGCTGACGCCGAACGACGACACGGCCGCCCGCCGCGGTCGACCCACCTCCGGCCACGCCCGCGACTCGGTCAGCAACTCCACCGCGCCGGCGGACCAGTCCACCTCCGGTGTCGGCTCGTCCACATGCAACGTCATCGGCAACACGCCGTGCCGCATCGCCTCCACCATCTTGATGATCCCCGCCACGCCGGCGGCGGCCTGCGCATGCCCGATGTTCGACTTGATCGACCCCAACCACAGCGGCCGGTCCTCGGGACGATCCTGCCCATACGTCGCCAACAGCGCCTGCGCCTCGATCGGATCACCCAATCGCGTACCGGTCCCGTGTGCCTCCACCACATCGACATCACCGACGGACAGCCCCGCACCCGCCAACGCCTGCCGAATCACCCGCTGTTGGGCCGGACCGTTGGGAGCGGTCAACCCGTTCGACGCGCCGTCCTGGTTCACCGCCGAACCCCGCACCAGCGCCAACACCCGATGCCCGTTGCGCAGGGCGTCGGACAACCGCTCCACCAGGAGCATCCCCACGCCCTCGCTCCAACTGGTGCCATCGGCGGCGGCGGCGAAGGACTTGGAACGGGCGTCGGCCGCGAGGCCGCGCTGCGCGCTGAAGTCGACGAACGTCTTGGGCGTGGACATCACGGTCACCCCGCCGGCCAGCGCCAGCGAGCACTCCCCCGACCGCAACGCCTGCGCGGCCAGGTGCAGGGTCACCAGCGACGACGAGCACGCGGTGTCCACCGTCATCGCCGGACCCTCCAGGCCCAGCGTGTAGGCGAGTCGTCCGGAGGCCATGCTCCCCGCGCTGCCGATGCCGAGGTAGCCCGCCAGTTCGTCGGGCGCCTCGGCCAGACGGGTGGCCCAATCGTGGTACATCACGCCGGCGAACACGCCGGTACGGCTGCCGCGCAGCGTCGTGGCGTCGATGCCCGCCCGTTCCACGGCCTCCCAGGTGGTCTCCAGGAGCAGCCGGTGCTGCGGGTCCATGGCCAGCGCCTCGCGCGGGCTGATGCCGAACGGCGCGGGGTCGAAGTCCGCCGCATCGTGCAGGAATCCGCCCTCGCGGACGTAGCTCTTGCCGAGCTTGCCCGGTTCCGGGTCGTAGAGGTCGTCCACGTCCCAGTCCCGATCGCCGGGGAAGCGGGTGATGCCGTCGCGCCCGGAGGCGACCAGCTGCCACAGGTCCTCCGGCGACCCGACGCCGCCGGGGAACCGGCAGGCCATGCCCACGATGGCGATCGGTTCGTCGCCGCCGACCGACGCGGGCGCGGTGATGCCGACCGCGGACTCGCTGTTCGTCGCCTTCGACCGGATGAAGTCGGCCAGCGCCTTGGGCGTCGGATAGTCGAAGGTCAAAGTGGCGGGCAGGCGCAGCCCGGTCGCGGTGCCGAGCGCGTTGCGCAGTTCGACGGCGGCGAGCGAGTCGAAGCCGATCGTGGTGAAGGCCCGGTCCGGGTCGATCGACGCGGCGCCCTCGTGTCCGAGCACGGCGGCGACCTGGGTGCGGACCACGTCGAGGACGTATGGATGCCGTTCACCGTCCGGGAGTTCGGCCAGCCGGCGGGCCAGCGCGCCGGCCCCCGTGGCGCGGCCGGCGCCCGCTCGGCGGACGGTGGTGGGTACCAGTTCACGCAGCAACGCCTGCACCCCGCCGGGGCGGTTGCGCAGCGCGGCCGGGTCGATCCGCAGTGGCAGCAACGTCGCTCGGTCGGTGCCCAGGGCGCGGTCGAACAGGGCGAGGTTCTCGGCCACGGACAGGGTCACCAGGCCGGAGCGGTCGGCGCGGCGCAGGGTGGCGTCGTCGAGGCGCCCACCCATGCCGTCGGTGCCGCCCCACAGGCCCCAGGCCAGGGAGGTCGCGGGCAGGCCGGCCGCTCGGCGTTGTTCGGCCAGGGCGTCCAGGAAGACGTTCGCCGCCGCGTAGTTGGCCTGTCCGGGAGCCTCCAGGACGCCCGCGCCGGAGGAGAAGAGGACGAACGCCGACAGGTCGAGGTCGCGGGTGAGTTCGTGCAGGTGCCAGGCCCCGTCGACCTTGGGCCGAAAGACCGCGTCGACGTCGTCGGCGGTCAGCGCGCCGATCAGGTTGTCGGCGACCACGCCGGCGGTGTGCACGACCGCGCTCAGCGGGTGCTCGGCGGGTATGGCGGCGAGCAGCTCGGCCACCGCCGTGCGGTCGCCCACGTCGCAGGCGGCGATGGTGACCCCGGCGCCCAGTTCGGTCAGTTCGGCCCGGAGTCGGTCCGCGCCGGGTGCCTGCGGTCCGCGTCGACCGACCAGGAGCAGCCTGCGTACGCCGTGTTCGGTCACCAGGTGGCGGGCCAGGTGGCTCGCCAGGCCGCCCGTGCCGCCGGTGATCAGGACCGTGCCGTCCGCGGGCCAGGGCGCGGGCTGCGGGCTTTCCGTGACGCGCGCGAGTCGCGGTACCAGGACGGTATCGCCACGCAACGCCAGTTCGGGTTCGCCGGCCGGCAGGTCGGGCAGTGCGGCGGCGCCGTCGAGGTCCGCGAGGACGAACCGGCCCGGGTGCTCGGCCTCGGCCGAGCGCACCAGGCCCCACAGCGGGGCCAGGGCGGGATCGGCGGGCTCGTCGTCGGGGCCGGTGGCCACCGCGCCCGTGGTGACCAGCACGAGCCGCGAATCGGCGAAGCGTTCGTCGCTCGACCAGTCGCGCAGCAGGTCGAGAAGCCGGGTGGTGGCCGTCCGCGCGGCGACGGGCGGGGCGCCCTCGGCCGGTTCGAGGCGTACGACCACCGCGTCCGGCACCGGGTCGCCCGCGGTGATCGCTGCGCCGAGCGCGGCGAGGTCGCGGTGGTCGGTCCCCAGCACGACCCGGGTTCCCCGGGTCGTCTGCGGCGCGGGCGCCAGGGGTGTCCAGCGCACTCGCAGCAGCGCGTCGTCCCGGGTCGCCCGGGCACGTTGCAATTGCCCGGCGTCGACGGCGCGGACCGCGATCGAGCGTACGGTGGCCACCGGCTCGCCGTCCGCGTCGGCGATCGACGCCGACACCGCGTTCGGACCGGTCGCGGTGATCGCGACCCGCAGCGCCGCGGCGCCCGCGGCGTGCAGGCGGACGCCGGTCCAGGCGAACGGCAGGCGGGTCCCGCCGCCGTCGGCACGGTCGTCGGCGAACGCCATCGCCTGGAGCGCGGAATCCAGCAGCGCGGGGTGCAGGCCGAAGCGCTCGGCGCGCGAGCGCTCCCCGTCGGCGAACGCGACTTCGGCGAACACGTCACCACCGCGACGCCACACCGCGCGCAGGTTGCGGAACATCGGGCCGAACTCGTAGCCGTTCTGCGCGTCTTCGCGATAGAAGTCGGTGATGTCGATCGGCTGGGCCCCGACCGGCGGCCACGTCACCAGGTCGAACGCCGCGGCGGCCGGCTCCGCGCCCGCGCTCGGCGCCAGCACGCCGCTCGCGTGCCGGGTCCAGTCGTCGCCGTCGTCGGCCCGCGCGTGCACCTCGACCGACCGTCGGCCGGTATCGTCCGCCGCGCCGACGGTGATCTGCAGGGCCACGCTCCCGCTGTCCGGCAGCGCGAGGGGCACCTCCAGGGTGAGTTCGTCGACAGTGGCGAAGCCGACCTCGGCACCGGCCCGGATCGCCAGTTCCACGAACGCGGTCCCGGGCAGCAGCACGACGCCGGAGATGACGTGGTCGGCCAGCCAGGGCTGGGTCTGCGTGGAGAGCCGGCCCGCGAGCACCACGCCGTCGGAGCCGGCCAGGCTCACCACGGCGCCCAGAAGCGGGTGTTCGGGGTTGCGCAGTCCCGCCGCGCGGACATCCGCGGGTGCGGTCCCGTCCAGCCAGTACCGGCGGCGCTGGAAGGCGTACGTGGGCAGTTCCACTCGTCGGGCGCCGCGGCCGGCGAAGAAGGCCGCCCAGTGGACCGGCGTGCCGCGCACGTGGGCGGCGGCCACGGCGGCGACGCATTCGTGTTCCTCCGACCGCCCTGCCCGCAGGACCGGTACGAACAGCGTGTCCGGGCCGTCGGCGGGCAGGCAGGCCGGGCCGAGCGCGGACAGGACCGGGTCCGGGCCCAGTTCCAGGAACGTGGTCACACCCTCGGCGCCCAGCCGGCGCACGGTGTCTCGAAAGCGCACGGGTTCGAGCACGTGCCGCACCCAGTACGCCGCGTCGGGGGTGAACGGGCGCCCGGTGATGCCGGACACGACGGGGATGGCCGGCGTCCGGTAGGTCATCGCCTCCGCGATCCGCCGGAACTCGTCGAGCATCGGTGCCATGAGCGGCGAGTGGAAGGCGTGCGAGGTACGCAGGCGCTTGGTTCGGCGGCCGGGGAATCGGGCCACGACGGCGGCGACTTGGTCCTCGTCGCCGGAGATCACCACCGAGTCGGGGCCGTTGATCGCGGCCAGGCCCACTCGATCGTCGAGCAGCGGCCCGACCTCGTCCTCGCTTGCCTCGATCGCGACCATCACGCCCGTCGAAGGCAGTTCCTGCATCAGTCGACCACGCGCCGCGACCAGCAGGGCGGCGTCCTCCAGGGACATCGCGCCGGCCACATGGGCCGCGCTCAGTTCGCCGATCGAGTGTCCGGCCAGGTAGTCGGGGACCACGCCCCACGATTCGAGGAGTCGGTACAGGGCCACCTCGATCGCGAACAGCGCGGTCTGCGCGTATGCGGTCTGCTCCAGGAGGGCGGCTTCGGGCGTGTCGGGCGCGGCGAACAGCACGTCGTGCAGCGGAGGTTCGAGTTGTATGTCGAGGTAGTCGGCGACGTCGTCGAGCGCGCCTGCGAAGACCGGGAAGGTGTCGTACAGTTCCCGGCCCATCGCCAGGCGTTGACTGCCCTGGCCGGTGAACAGAAAGGCCAGCCGCCCGGCCGCCGCCGTGCCGCGCCGGATGCCCGGCGCGGCTTGGTCCTCCCGGATCGCCCGCAGCGCCCCCATGAGTTCCTCGCGGTCGCGGGCCACGATCGCCACGCGGTGTTCGAGGGCGGTTCGGGTGACGGCGGTCGAGTAGGCCACGTCGAGAGGTGTGGGCGCGTCGGCGGAGTCGAGCAGGTCGTACAGGCGACCGGCCTGGGCGCGCAGGGCCGGCTCGTTGCCGGCGGAGAGCAGGACCGGGTTGATCCGGTCCGCATCGGGTTCGGCCTCGGGCTCGCCGGCGTCGGTCGGCGGCGCCTCCTCGATGATCACGTGCGCGTTGGTGCCGCTGACACCGAAGGACGAGACGCCGGCCCGGCGAGGTCGGTCGGTCGTCGCCGGCCACGGCTGGGGTTCGGTGAGCAGGCGCACCGTTTCGGCGGACCAGTCGATGTGCGGTGAGGGCTCGTCCACGTGCAGGGTCCGCGGCAGTTCGCCGTGCCGGATCGCCTCGACGATCTTGATCACTCCGGCCGCGCCGGCGGCGGCGCCGGTGTGGCCGATGTTGGTCTTGACGGAACCGAGCCACAGCGGTCGCTCCGGCGAGTGGTCCCGGCCGTAGGTGGCGATCACCGCCTGCGCCTCGATCGGGTCGCCCAGGGTGGTGCCCGTGCCGTGCGCCTCGACCACGTCGACCTGGTCCGCGGTCAGGCCGGCGTCGGCGAGCGCCTGGCGGATCACCCGTTGCTGGGCCCGGCCGTTGGGCGCGGTCAGGCCGTTGCTGGCGCCGTCCTGGTTCAGGGCGGATCCGCGCACGATCGCGAGCACTCGGTGCCCCTGCCGGCGGGCGTCGGCGAGCCGTTCCAGCACCAGGACACCCGCGCCCTCGGCGAAGTTGGTGCCGTCGGCCGCGGCGGCGAACGCCTTGCAACGCCCGTCGGGGGCCAGGCCGCGCTGCCGGCTGAACGTGGTGAACGTACCCGGACTGGTGATCACGGTGACCCCGCCGGCGAGCGCGAGCGTGCACTCGCCCCGGCGCAGCGACTGGACGGCCAGGTGCAGCGCCGCCAACGAGCCGGAGCACGCGGTGTCGACCGTCAGCGCGGGCCCTTCCAGGCCCAGCGTGTAGGCGATCCGGCCGGACACGATGCTCGGCGCGGTACCGGTCATCAGGTGGCCGTCCAGGCCGTCCGGCGCCTCGTGCACGCGCGGTCCGTACTCGTGTGGCTCGACCCCGATGAATACCCCGGATCGGGTGCCGCGCAGCGGGCCCGCGTCGATCCCGGCCCGCTCCAGCGCCTCCCAGCAGGTCTCCAGGAGCACCCGCTGCTGCGGGTCCATCGCGGTGGCCTCGCGCGGGCTGATCCCGAAGAATTCGGCGTCGAACTCGGCGGCGTCGGGCAGGAATCCGGCCTGCCGTACGTAACTCGTCCCGGGGGTATTCGGGTCCGGGTCGTACAGCGCGTCCAGGTCCCAGCCCCGATCGTCGGGGAAGGGGGCGATCACGTGCCGGCCGTCCGCCACCAGGCGCCACAGGTCCTGCGGTGACGCCACGTCCCCGGGGAAGCGGCAGCCGATGCCGACGATCGCGATCGGCTCGTCGTCGGCCCGTGCGGTGGGCGCCGGTTCGGGATCATCCTCGGCGATGCCGAGGAGTCGGGCACGCAGGTGGCGCGCGAGTTCGGCCGGCGTCGGATGGTCGAAGCCGACCGTCACCAACAACTCCAGGCCGGTCGCCCCGACCAGCCTGGCGTGCAGTTCGACCAGGCCGAGCGAGTCCAGGCCCAGCTCCCGAAAGGGTCGGTCGGGACCCACCGGATCGCCGGTCCCCGGCGGGGAGTCGGCGTCCTCGGGCCGGATCTTGCGCAGCACCGCGAGCGTGTGCTCGCGGACCAGGTCGAGCAGTACGCCGGTCTGCTCGGGCCTGGACAATTCGGCCAACCGTCGGGCGAGTTCGCCGCCCGAAATCGTCGCAGCGTTCCAGGACTCAGTCATCCGCGCACTCCACACCTATTCTGACGGCGGCCGATCCGGTCTGCCCGGGTCAGGCTCGTCCCGCAGGTCGTTCCAACAAAACCGGGGAATTCGGGCGGTCGCGAGAACCGCCGCTCAGGACGGGCCGGCCACCCGGGTGGCGAGACTGGCGCGATCCACTTTTCCATTCACGGTCAGCGGAATATCGTCGACCGCGACGATATTCGCCGGAATCATGTAGCCGGGCAGCGTATCCGCACAGAACGCGCGCACCTTCGCCTTGTCGAAGGCCGCGCCGCCGGGTTCGGCGACCACGAACGCGTGCAACACCGGGTCGTTTTCCGGACGCGGCACGAGCAGCGCGACCGCGGCCGAGATGCCGGGGAATTCCAGCAACCGGCGCTCCACCTCGCCCGGTTCGACGCGGTTCCCGCGGATCTGGACCTGGGCGTCGACGCGGCCGGCGAAGTACAGTTCTCCGCTTTCGCCGCGATAGGCGAGGTCGCCGCTGCGCAGCACCGTGCGTCCCGAGCGCGGGTCGAGCGGATCGGGCACCAGCACGCGCGCGGTGGCCTCCGGGTCGTCCCAGTAGCCGCTGAACATCGAAGGCGCGCGCAGATGGATCTGCCCGGCGACGCCGCTCCCCTCGACCGGTCGCCCGTCCTCGTCGAGCAGGCTCACGTCGAACCCGGGGAGCGGGAAGCCGATGGACAGCCGCTCCAGGCCGTCCGGGATCGGCCGCGGCACCTCGGTGAACGAGCAGGCCATCGACTCGGTGGCGCCGTATCCGTTGACGATCCGCGCGTGCGGCAGCAGCCCCTGCAGGTGCCGCAGTTCCGGCAGTGGGAAGTCCTCGCCCGTGAACAGGATGCCGCGCACCCGGTCGAGGCCGGCGAGCAGTTCGGGCTCGTGCCGCAGCACGGGGCGCCAGATCGAGGGGACGCCGTGCACCTGGGTGGCGCCGGTGTCGCCAAGGTAGGTCAGAAAGCGCCGCGGCCAGTTCAGTTCCTCGCGCGGTACGGGCACCAGGGCCGCGCCGGTGCCCAGCGCCAGGCCGATGTCGAACAGGGCGAAGTCGAATTGCAGCGGCGAGGTGGTGGCGATCCGGTCCTCGGGGGTGATCAGGCCCTGTTCGAGGATGGCGCGGTAGAGCGAGACGACCGAGCGGTGGCTCATCACCACGCCCTTGGGGCGACCGGTGGTGCCCGAGGTGAAGATGATGTACGCGGTATCGGTGCCGACGATCTCGCGCCGGTGTCGCACGCGCGCACGGGGCGCCCGCTCCACCCGCAGCCCGCCGGCGCCGAACCGCGCGGTGCCCACCGCCGCCGGCAAGTCCGCACGGCCGCCCCCCTCGGCCTGCGCGTAGAGCGCGGGCTCGGCGGTATCCAGGATCGACCGCAGCCGTCCGCTCGGCGTCTCGGGACTGACCGGGATGAACGGCAGGCCGAGCAGGGAGCAGGCCAGGAGCATCGCCACGGCATCCGGTGTGACGTTCGCTTCGAGCACCACCCGGTCGCCCACGTCCAGGCCCGGTTCCGCCAGTGCCGCGGCGAATTCGTCGACCCGGGTCCGCAACTCCCCATAGGAGAGCGTCCGTACCCCACCTTCGCCGTCACGGGTCACGAAAGCCGGCGTATCGGGAGCCGAATTCGCCGCCGCGAGCATGAACCAATAAAGGTTGTCCACCGATTCGCGCGCGCGGGCCGCGCGTCGCCCGTTCGAAATCACACGCATTCCTTCCCGACGGCTCGCGCCGCGCGGACTAGGGCTTCCCAGCCCATTTCCTAACACGGTCGGGCGACCCTCGCAAGATTGCCGGACGCGAACTCCGGGAGGTTAGGGGCAGTTAGGGGTACAGCGATATCTCCGGGGCGCACACACTTGTCGAGACACCGTATCCAGCTGACTCGAATTCCGGAATGGATTGGAAAACAGACACATGGGATCTCAGCTCGAAGCCGGTTCCGCGGTCGTGTTTCCCGGCATCAGCCCCTGCCGCTTCGACGACGTGGCGAAGTTCATGCTGATCAATCCCGCCGCCCGCGCCCTGGTGGCCGAGGCGGACGACCGGCTCGGCTACTCGCTGGTCGATCGATATCGCGAAGCACCGGGTGATTACTCGGAGTTCGCGCGCGTGGCGTTCCTGGTCAACTGCCTGGCACCGGCGTACTGGGCCGAGGACGCGCTGGACATGCGGCCGGACGTGATCCTGGGTGCCAGCTTCGGCGGGACACCAGCGGCGGTGTACTCGAGGTCGCTGGACTTCGCCGACGCCGTGTCGCTGACCGCCCGGTGGGGGCACGCGCTGGACGCGTACTTCGCCCGGGAGCACGGCGACGTGGTCACCCAGTCGTTCGCCCGGACCCCCGCCGACCGGCTGGCCCAGGTGCTGGGCGAGTTGGACGAACGAGGCGAGTGGCACGAGATCGCCTGCCACATCGACGAGGAATTCCACATGGTCTCGGTGCGCGAGGCCGGCCTGGACCGACTGAACGAGCGGGTACGCGCAGTGGGCGGCCTGCCGTTGTCCACCATGCGTCCGCCGATGCACTCGCGCCTGTTCGGCCCGCTGCGTCGGCACATCGAGGACACCGTCTTCGCGGACCTGCGCTTTCGCGACCCGAAGCTACCGGTGGTCTCGGACCACGACGGAAGCGTGCTGCGTACCGGCGAGCAGATCCGCACGCTGCTCCTGGACGGCATCGTCCGCGCGGTCCACTGGCCGACCGCGGTGGCCACGCTGCGCCGGGCCGGGGTGGTCAGGGCCTACGTGGCCGGGCCGGACAGCCTGTGGGGCCGGGTGCCATGCACGACCCGAAGCTTCGAGGTCGTCCCGCTGAAGCCGCAGACCGCGATGCGCCCCCGGCGCCGGCTCACCGCCGCGTAGCACCGGCTCACGCGGCAGACGTGATCATTCTGGACAGCGTCGCCCACAACGCGTCGGGGGTGGCGAAGTTCTCCATGTTCAGCGCGTCGTCCACGAACCGGGCGCCGTACGCCTGTTCCAGTGCGGCCAACAGCTCGACGGTGCTCATCGAGTCGAGGCCGAGGTCGCGTAGTTCCGACCCGCCGCCGAGCCGCTCGTCGGGCCCGAGGAACGGTACGTACCGTCGCACGATCGCTTCGAACTGGTCGTCCCACACGGCGAACCTCCACGTTTCGAGGACTGTTGTCCCGGTGTCTTCCTCGCCGACAACGTAGGTCGGTCCGCGAAGGCGCCCCAACCCGTAACGACCCCTCTTTCCTGGGAGAGACCATGTCCGAAGCACCTGCGCACGCACTGCACGCGCGCTTCCTGCGCGGGCTCGCCATCGCCCCGGAGGGAACCGCGTTCCGGGTCGGCGCCGAGGCCGTCGGGTACACACGCGCCCACGCGGAGGCGCTGCGGTGGGCGGGGGCGCTGACGGCCGGCGCGACGAAGCCACCGGGAGCGGTGGCCGTCTTGGCGAACAAGGGCTTCGAGAGTTATGTGGGGATCCTGGCCGCGCTGTACAGCGGGGCCACGGTGGTACCGCTGCATCCGGACTTCCCGGCGAGCCGCACCCGGCACATGCTCGCGGCGTCCGGCGCCGGCGCGGTGATCGCCGACGGCGCCGGCCTTGCCGCGTTGGCCCGGGCCGAGTCGGACCTGCCCGTGCTCGCGCCGGCCTGCAGCGACGACGGGCGGTCGCGCCGGATCGCGCTGCACGCGCGCGACGCGCTGGACGAACCGGTGTGGGCCGACCCGTCCGATGTCGCGTACACGCTGTTCACGTCCGGGTCCACCGGTCGCCCCAAGGGCGTGCCGATCACCCATGCCAATCTGCATCACTACTTCGAACTGATGGACCGGCGCTACGACTTCACCGCCGAGGATGTGTTCTCCCAAGCCACCGAGCTGAATTTCGACTGTGCCGCGTTCGACCTGTTCTGCGCGTGGGGCGCGGGCGCGAGCGTGCACGCGGTGCCCGCGCAGGCATACCTGGACCTGCCCGCGTTCGTGGCCGAGCGGAGGATGACCGTCTGGTTCTCCACCCCCAGCGGCATCGCCATGGTCCGCCGCCTGGGCGGTCTCGCCCCCGGCGCGCTGCCGTCGTTGCGCTGGAGCTTCTTCGCGGGCGAGGCGCTGCTGTGCGCCGACACCGCGGACTGGCAGGCCGCCGCCCCGGGTTCGGCGGTGGAGAACCTGTACGGCCCGACCGAGCTGACCATCACCATCACCGGCCACCGCTGGTCGCCCGAGGTGTCACCGCGGTTGAGCGTCAACGGCATCGTGCCGATCGGCGCGGTGCACGAGCGGCACGACCACGTGCTGCTCGGCGAGGACGGCGAACCTCGGGACACGGAAGGCGAGTTGTGCATCGCCGGCCCCCAGGCGACGGCCGGCTACCTGGATCCGGCCGACGACCCGGGGCGCTTCCTGTGCCGCGACGGGCAAACCTGGTATCGCACCGGCGATCGGGTCCGCCGCCTGGCCAACGGGGAGCTCGCCTATCTCGGCCGGCTGGACGCCCAGGTCCAGATCCAGGGGTGGCGGGTGGAACTCGCCGAGGTCGACAACGCCGTCCGGACCTGCCCGGGAGTGGTCGACGCGGCCACCGTGACCAGGCCGAGCGAGTCCGGCCTGGAGCTCGTCGTGTACTACACCGGAGCCCCCACCCCGCCCGCGGTCCTCGCCCGGCACCTGCGCACCACCCTGCCCAGCGGCCTGATCCCCAAGCACTATCACCATCTCGACGCGTTCCCGCTCAACCCCAACCGCAAGGTGGACCGGCGCAGACTCGCCGAACTGGCCGCCGACGCGGCGCGGGTCGGGGTCGGATCCTAGTGCCGCGCCCGGCGGATCCCGGCCCAGGGTTCAGGCGTTGGCCCGGGCGGCGGCGGCGGCTCGCTCCTTGATCAGCACCCCGATGCCGTCGAGCACACAGCGCAGGCCGAACTCCTCGCCGTCCCCCTCGGCGGGCTCGAACGCCCCCGAGGACATCGCCGCGAGCAGCGCCGGGTAGCGGTCACGGTGCGTGCGCACCAACTCCCCTACGTCCGAACCCCATTGCTCGGCCATGTCGGAGGTGATCGGCTGCTGCTCCTCCTCCTTGCTGACCGAGCGGTAGATCCAGCTTCGGATCAGGCCGGTCAGGGCGAACACGGCGTCCAGCTTCTCCGCGCCGGTGAGCCCGGTCCCGGACAACGAGTCGACCGCGGCTTCCAGCCAGCTCAACTGGTTGGGACCCATCGGACCGGGCGCGGCGAGTTCGAACATCCACGGGTGTCTGTGGTAGACGCCGCGCAGCCTTCTGGCCCACTCCTCCAGCTTCGGCCGCCAGTCGTCGGCGACGTCGTCCAGGCTCGGCGACACGTCGATCGCCGCGTCGATCATGAAGTCGATCAGCTGCGCCTTGCCCGGCAGGTACCGGTACAGCGACATGGTGGTGAAGCCGAACTCGCTGGCGATCCGCTGCATGGAGACGGCGGACAGCCCCTCGCGGTCGGCGACCTCGATGGCGACCTCGACGATCCGCGCGGTGGACAGCCCGGGCTTGGGACCGCGGCTGGGCCGCTCCCGCTCGCCCCCCCACAACATCTCGACACTCCGTGCTCGTCCCCGTGGTCCGCCGTCCGATCCCGCTGCCATCTCCACTCCCAGCACTCGATCGACCCAACTATGGCGCGCAGCCTAATCATATGCCTCGTTATGCAACAGGGTTACGGCGGAGATCCGCACATCGCCCCACCGCAATCCCCGAGCGACCCACAGGCGCCTGGAGCGATAGTCATCCTCATGAACATAAGATTTAGGCTTTCTCGGCTCTTTCACAACTACAGCGGGTAGTGAAGTCCATTCGAAATTGCAATCCCGAACGGGATCGACGAGACGCCGACCACCTGCAGAGGCGGCCGCGGGCCTCACGTTACCGGACAAACCAGCCGGATGATGATCCGCCACGACACGTGAACGTGCTTGTGTGCCAAGAGAGTTCCCGAATCCGATTTAGGGGCGGCTAGGGGTACGGGCGGCTCGCGTCGTGTCATAGCGTTTCGCGAGGAATCCGCCGCCTCCGAGGCTCGACCACTATTCGCGCATATGTCGATTTCGCCGGCGCGAGCGGCACATCCCATTGCCCCGGCACACGGGATCACCTTCCCGGCCCGCAGCGGCACTGAACTCGCTCCGTGGGACTGTTCCCGGCGGAGAATCTTCCCGCCCAGATGGGAGTTCGCGATGACTTTGGATATCACCGTGCAGGAGGCGGAAGCCGCGATCCAGCGACTGGCCACACCGCCGATGATCCCCGATCCGTATCCGCTCTACGACACCATTCGACGGGTCGGGCGGGTATTCGAGAGCACCACCCTGGGCGGCGCCTACGCCGTGACCGGGTACAAGGAGGTGGCCGCGGCCGCGAAGATGGGCGGCATGCGCAACGGTGTCCGCGCCGCGGCGATGCAGCGCCAGGACTGGCAGGAACACGAATCGCTGCGGCTGTTCCTGCGCGCCCTGGTCAATCTGGACGCTCCGGAGCACACCGCCATGCGCGAGGTGGCCGCCGCGATCTTCACCCCCAACGCCATCAGGGCGATGCGCGAATCGATCGAGCAGTTGGCCGACCGGTACCTCGACGACCTGGCCGAGCACGCGAGCGGCGGCAACGCGGTCGACCTGGTCGAGGTCGTGTCGAGTCCGTTCCCGGTCGCGGTGATCTCCGAGATGCTCGGCGTTCCGGCCAACCAGGGCATGCTCTTCTACAAGCTCGCCAACGACTGGACGCGCGTGTGGGGCGGCGGCAACTACAGCGACGAGGACCTCGCCCAGGCGGACGCCTCGGTGACCGAACTGCGCGGCTACTTCGACGAGTTGATCCGCGAGCGGCGCTCTCGGCGACGGGACGACCTGATCTCGGCGCTGGTCGACCAGCACGAGGCCGGGCGGCTGGACGATGAGGATCTGATGGCGCTGGCCACGTTCTTGTTCATCTCCGGGTTCGAGACCACCACCAACCTGATCAGCATGGGCCTGTACACGCTGTTGGAGAACCCGGATCAGCTGCGGCTGTGGCGGGAGAACCCGGACATCACCCCGAGCGCGGTCGAGGAACTGCTGCGCCACGGCACGCCGATTTCCGGCACCATCCGGCTCACCGCGGAGCCGATCGAGCTGGGCGGCCTGCAGATCCCGCCCGGCAAGATGCTGTTCCTGATGACGGCCGGGGCCAACCGCGACCCCGAGCAGTTCCCCGATCCCGACCGCCTGGACCTGACCCGCGCCGACGGCGCACACGTCAGCTTCGGCGGCGGCGCGCACTACTGCCTGGGCGCCAACCTCTCGCGAATGGAGGCCCAGGTGATCTTCCCCGCACTGCTCCGCCGGTTCCCCACCATCGAGGTCGGTGGGACGCCGGAGTTCCGCACCGCGATCGGCCTGCACGGCTTCGAGCGGCTGCCGGTCGTGCTCGGGAAGTGACTCGACCGAAATGATCTCGGGGTCGGCGGGCCCGAAGCACTGCGACGGGCCCGCGACCCCGGGATCATTTTTGTGTGTCGGCCGTGCCCGTGCGCACATGCCGATGGGGCGTGCGTACGGTTCGTCGACCGTGTGCACGCCCCCGGCGGATCGAGGCTCAGCCCCGCGGATCGAACCCGGCACCGAGCTTGGCGATCAGGCCGCCGTCGATCTTGAGCTGCGCGCCGGTGACGTACCGGGATTCGTCCGAGGCGAAGTAGACGACCGCGTGCGAGATGTCGACGGGTTCCAGGTAGGCGATCGGCATGCCGTGCATGGGCCGCATCACCGCCTCGACGTCGGCCAGGGTGGGGGCCTCCAGGTCCGGCCGGAACGTGCGGTAGGCGGCCTCGTTCTGGATCAGCTCGGTCGCCACGTTGGTCGGGTGCACCACGTTCACCCGACGCCCCGAGGGCGCCAGTTGCACCGAGAGCCACTCGGCGTATTCGGCCAGGATCCGCTTGGAGAAGCTGTAGCCCGCGGCGCCGGGACCGACACCGGCGTTCCCGTCGTAGCGGGGCATCAGCCCCGACACCGAACCCATCAGGATGATCGACGCGCCCTCGCCCAGGTGCGGCAGCGCCGCGTGCACGGTATTGAGCGCGCCCAGGAGGTTGACGTCGAGGGTCTCGGTGAAGGCCGCGATCGGCAGGTCCGCGCCGAGCGGGCTGATGCCGGCGTTGGGGATCACCACGTCCAGGCGGCCGAGCTCGGCCACGCCCTCGTCGAGCGCCGTCCGCAGCGCCTCGCGGTCGCGTACGTCGGCGCGCTTGGCCACCGCACGGCGGCCGGCCTTCTCGATCAGGCGGACCGTCTCGTCCAGATCGGAGACGGTCGCCCCCGCGTACCGAGCGGTCGCGGCGTCCGCGCAGACGTCCAGCGCGATGATGTCGGCGCCCTCCTCGGCCAATCGCACGGCGTGACTGCGGCCGAGCCCGCGGGCCGCGCCGGTGATCGCCACGACTTTGTCCAGTACACGTTGCATTTTGGGGCCTCCGCCGACTGTTTCGAAAACTGTCCCGGTGAAACCGCCACCCACCCGACGCGCATTGTCGGAAGGAAGTGTCGGCCAGGTCCCTTCCTATCGCCGGATGCCTGTTCGAGGACACGGCGTGCGACCCCTACATTCGGCTTTCCGGCCCTTAATCCGGAACACGATCCGCGGTTACCGCGGCGGTCTCAGGTGAGCACCCAGCCATGGTTTCGGGCGACTTCGCCGAGGCACTCGCGGATCTGCGCGATTTGTTGGCCTGTGGTGGTGGGAGCCCCTTCGATGATCGCCTCGGTCACCTCGTGCATGAACTCGAACGTGGTGACGGTACGTTCCGTACCCGCGTGCTCGGTCCGGCCGAATCGGGTCCGGGTCGGCGACTTCTCCAGCGTGGGGGCGGGTTTGCCGGCGCTCGGCGCCGGGCCCTCGACGGTGCGCACGGCAATGGCACGCAGCCCGCGATCACCGGTGGCCGTGTCGAATTCGACCAGCGTCCCCGGCTTCAGGAACTGCTTGTCGGAGAGGAACTCGTTGGCGTGCATGAAAACATCGCTGCCGCCGGCGTGAGGCGTGATGAAACCGTATCCGCGGGCCTCGTCGAAACGAACCAACCTACCCACCATCACAACATTGATCCTTTCTCGATCCGCGCCTGTGCGCTGTCGATTCCGAATCGGCCGAGCCGCCGATGGCCTCACCCGTCGGCGGCCCGCCGGCCACAGCACTCCTAAGCGTGAGCCGCGGTACCACTTGCTTCGGACGCACCCACAGCCGTTTCCTCGTCGCCGTGCGCGAAGACCCGGGGCAGACCCCGCAGGGTGATCAGCGTGAAGACGCAGATCACGCTCAGGATGATGCCGTTGGTCAACAGCGCGTAGTGCATGCCGTCCATGAACGCGTCCTTGCCGCTCGACACGAGGTCGGCGGCGATCGCGGGCGGCTGGTTGGCGGCCACCTCGATCGCTCCGCCCACCGAGTCTCCGGCGGTGGACGCCTCCTTGCCGCTCAGACCGCTCGGGAGGTCGACCGCGTGCCGGTAGCCGGCGTTCAGGATGGTGCCGATGACGGCCATGCCCATCGCCGCGCCGAGTTCACCGCCGGTGGTGGCGATACCCGAGGCGATGCCCGATTTCTCCTTGGGCGCGCTGTTGATGATGATCTCCACCGTGCAGGCGAAGATGCAGGCCGCCGCCACGCCGTGGACCAGGGTCGGGATCAGCAACGCGGAGTAGCCCGCGTCGACGTCGGTCATCTGGTACAGGAACATCGCCAGTGCCAGCAGGCCCAGGCCGAGGGCCACCACCCGCCCCTGACCGAGGCGGGGGATCAACAGGCCGACGAACGGCGCTGCGAACATGCCCATCACGGCCGGTGGCAGCAGCGCCAGGGCCGCCTTCATCGGCGACCAGTCGTGCACGAACTGCAGGTACTGGCTCACCAGGAGGAGCGACCCGACGGACGCGAACATGGTGAAGGTGTTCGCGGTGAACGCCCCCGAGAAGGCCCGGTTGCGGAAGAGCGACACCTCGATGATCGGGTGCTCGATCTGCGTCTGCCGCCAGATGAACAGGGCGAGCGCGATCAGGCCGAGGGCCCCCGCAATCAGGATGCGCGGCTCGTCGAGGCCGTCGCGCACCGACTCCTGGATCGCGTAGACGATGCCGAGGATGCCCATCGCCGAGAGCACCACGCTCGGCACGTCGAGCCGGCCGGGTTGCGGATTGCGCGATTCCGGCACCAGGAGCAGACCGCCGAGGAAGACGATCCCCATCAGCGGCAGGTTGATCAGGAAGACCGATCCCCACCAGAAGTTGTCCAGGAGCGGACCGCCGATGATCGGCCCGAGCGCGGTGCCGCCACTGACCATGCCGGTCCAGATACCGACCGCGATGGTCCGTTCCTTCGGGTCGGCGAACATGCTCCGGATGATCGACAGCGTGGTCGGGTAGATCGTGGCGCCCGCGATACCGAGCAGCGCGCGACCGGCGATCAGCCAGTTGGCGTCCGGCGCCCAGGCGATCAGGGCGGACGCGCCGGCGAAGCCGACCGAACCGAGCACGAGCAGCTTCTTGCGCCCGATCCGGTCCCCCACGACACCCATGGTGATCAACAGGCCGGCCATCGCCAGACCGTAGATGTCGGCGATCCACAGGATCTGACTGCCGGTCGGGGTCGGGTCCAGTTCCTTGGTCAGGGACGGGATGGCGAGCTGGAGGACGGTGAGGTCGACGCTGATGACGAGCGCGGCGACACACAGGACGGAGAGCGCCAGCCATCTGCGCGACGAACTCATTAAGGGTGCGTTGATATGGGTCGACTGCGACCCATCCGAGGGACTGGTCATGTTCGTTCTCCACATGATCTATCGGATCTATCGGGCAACTGTATACGCCATAGACGCTTGTGTTTATGTTATACGCAGATGCGGAGAGCGTGTCAACAGCCGCGGAATCCGCTGCCGAAGCGACGACGGGCACCCGCTCGCCGTGAGCGGGTGCCCGGATATCTTCGCGGCCGATGCCTCAGAGACCACCGAGTTCGTCGTCCAGGGCGTCGAACAACTCGTCGTCCGTGGCGGCGTGGAAATCCGGTTCCGGCCCGGGGTCCGACTCCGCCAGCGCGGCGGCGTCGTGCGCGGCGTGCCACTTGCGCACCAGGGCGTCCAGGCGCGCGGTGACCCGGGGGTGGGCCCCGGCTCCGGCCCCGGCGTGGGCCAGCGCCGCCTCCAGGCGGTCGAGCTCGGCGAGCAGCGGTCCGCTCTCGGCCGCGGCGGCGGGACTGATCAGCCCGTCCAGGTAGTCGGCGACGGCCCGCGAGGTCGGGTGGTCGAAGGCCAGCGTGGTGGAGAGCCGACGGCCGGCGACCACCCCGAGGCGGTTGCGCAGCTCCACCGCCGCGAGCGAGTCGAACCCCATTTCCTGGAAGGCCCGTTCGGGCTCGATCGCCTCGGCCGAACCGTGCCCCAGGACGGCGGCGACGTGCGTGCGCACCAGATCCAGGAGCATCCGCTCTCGTTCCTCGCCGAACAGTGCGGCCACCCGACGCTCGAACGCGGCGGCGACCGATTCCCCGTCGGCGCGCACCAGTTGCCGCATCGGTCCGCGGACCAGGCCGCGCAACAACACCGGGATGCCCTCCACCCGGCCCTGCGAGCGCACCACACCGGTGTCCAGTCGGGCCGCGACCACCGATGGCGCGGCGCAGGACAGCGCCTCGTCGAGGCGGGCCAGCCCCTCGGGTACGGACAGCGAGTCGAGTCCGTGCCGGCGCAGCCGCGCCCGGTCGACTTCGACCGCCCGGTCCCGAGCCGCCCACGGCCCGAAGGCCACCGACACCGCCGGCAGCCCCAGGGCCCGCCGGTGCGCGGCCAGCGCGTCCAGCGCCGCGTTCGCCGCCGCGTCGGCGGCCTGGCCGGCCGGGAACAGCATGCCGACGGCCGACGAGAACAGTACGAACGCGGCCAGGTCGAGGTCGCGGGTCAGGCGGTGCAGATGCCACGCGACGTCGGCGCGCGAACGCAGGGCCGCGGCGAACCGATCGGCGGCCGACGTGGCGACCATCCCGTCCTCCGCCGAGCCCGCGGTGTGCACCACTGCGGTCAGCGGATGGTCGGCGGGGATGGCGGCCGTCAGCGCGGACAGGGCGTCGAAGTCGGTCAGGGCACACTCGACGACGTGCACCCGGGGGTCGGGCTCGGGCGCGTCGGGACCTGCCGCCCCGGGTTCCACGGCCAACACCACGTGGCGTGCCCCCCGTTGCGTCGTCAGATGCCGGGCCACCAGCATGCCGAGCGCCCGATCGTCGGCGGTGACCAGGACCGTCCCCTCGCCATCCCAGGTCGGCGCGTCATCCGCCGGGTCCGCGAGCGGCACCCGGGCCAACCGGGGCACGAACGGCTCGCCCGCGCGGATCGCCGACTCCGGTTCGCCCGACGCCACCGCCGCGGGCAGCGCACGCCGCGACTCGGCCGAGCCGTCCAGATCGATCAGCACGAACCGGCCGGGATTCTCCGCCTCCGCCGCCCGTACCAGCCCCCACACCGGCGCGTGCCGAAGGTCGGCGCCGGTGGAGACGCCCTCGGTGACGACCACCAGTCGCGCGGCGGCGAACCTGTCCTCGGCCGACCAGAGTTGCACCGACCGGAGCACCTCGCCAAGGACCGTACGAGCGTCCGCCATCGGATCGTCGCCGGTGAGCACGGGGCAGGTGAGCAGCACCTGATCCGGGATGCGATCCGGTATCACGGCGGACAGCTCCGGGAGGTCCTGCGGTACGGGATGGCCCGCGTGGTCGCCGAGCGGCGTCCAGGTCAGCTGGAACAGCTCCTCCCGGGACCCGCCCGCGTCGACTTCGAGCGCGGCCGGCGAGACCGGCTCCCAACGAAGCGACGCCACGGTCGCCACCGGCCGACCGGCCTCGTCCGCCATGGTCACGGTCATGTCGTCGCCGGCGCCGGGCGTCGACCGCACGCGCAGGACAGCGGATCCGGCCGCGTGCAGGTGCACTCCGCTCCAGGCGGCGGCAGCCAGTGGTGCCTCCTCCCCGAACGTGACCAGGCCGACGTGCAGCACGGCGTCCAGGAGTGCGGGATGCAGCCCGTACCGACCGGCCTCGGCCTGCACCGACTCGGGCAACGCGACCTCGGCGAACACCTCGTCGCCGCGCCGCCAGGCCGCCCGCAGGCCCCGATGGGTCGGCCCGAGGCCGAGGCCGCGATCGGCCAACTCCGCGTATACCTCGCCCACGTCGATCACCGACGCCCCTACCGGCGGCCACGGCTCCGGATCGGTCGTGCCGGCGACCTGCGGTGTTCCTCGGTCCAGCAGGCCGGTCGCGTGCCGTGCCCAGGGGGCGTCCGGGTCGGTGTCGGGGCGCGAGTAGACGGTGAACGCGCGTCGTTCGCTCTCGTCGGCGCGACCGACCACCAGGTGCAGTTGTACGGAGCCGTCCTCGGGGAGGATCAGCGGCGTGTCCGGGGCCAGCTCCGCCAGGATGCCGCAGCCGACCTCGTCGCCTGCGCGAATCGCCAGGTCCACCAGAGCCGACGTGGAGAGCACGACGCGACCCTGCATGCGGTGATCGGCCACCCAGGCGTGGGTGCGGGCCGACAGCCGAGCCGTGAACGCGACGCCGTCGGACTCGGGCAGGGGAACCATCGCGCCCAGGAGCGGGTGTTCCGGCGAACCCAGGCCCATGGACGCCGGGTCGCCCCCGGTCGGGGCATCCAACCAGTAGCGCTCCCGTTGGAAGGCGTAGGTCGGCAGTGCGACGCGGCGGGCGCCGTGGCCGGCGAAGAACGCGTCCCAGTCGACGAAGACCCCGTTCACGTGCAACTCGGCCAGTGCGGACACCAACGACTCCGCCTCGGGACGACCCTTGCGCAGCGCCGGAAGCACCACGACATCCTCGTCCGCGACGCACCCGCGCACCATCGCCGACAACACGCCGTCCGGGCCGAGTTCGACAAACCGGGAGACCCCGCGCGACCGCAGGAATGCCACCCCGTCCGCGAAACGCACCGCCTCGCGCACATGCCGAACCCAATAATCCGCCGACACCGGCCCATCGAACAGTTCACCCGTCACGTTCGACACGACCGGAATGGACGGCGCCGCATACGACAACCCCTCGGCCACCGCCCGGAACTCGTCCAACATCGGGTCCATCAACGCCGAGTGGAACGCGTGCGACACCACCAGCCGACGCGTCCGCCGACCCTCACCCGCGAACTTCGCCGCCACCCGTTCCACGGCATCCTCGACACCCGAAAGCACCACCGAGTCCGGGCCGTTGATCGCCGCCAACCCCACCCCGTCACCCAGGAAGGGTCCGATCTCGGTCTCACTCGCCCGCACCGCAACCATCGCCCCACCCGACGGCAACGCCTGCATCAACCGCCCACGCGCCGCCACCAACCGCACCGCATCACCCAACGAGAACACCCCGGCCACATGCGCCGCCGCGATCTCACCGATCGAATGCCCCGCCACGAAATCCGGCCGCACACCCCACGACGACACCAACCGAAACAGCGCCACCTCCACCGCGAACAACGCGGCCTGCGTGAACACCGTCTCGTTCAGACCCTCACCCGAACACACCACACCCCGCAACGACCCACCCAACAGCGGATCGAACAAAGCACAAACCTCATCGAAAGCCGCCCGGAAAACCGGAAACGCCCCACACAACTCCACACCCATCCCGACCCGCTGCGCACCCTGACCCGAGAACACGAACGCAACCGGCCCGTCCGAGGCGACACCCCGCACCACGCCCGCCCCGACACCACCCTCGGCAACCACCGACAACCCACCGGCCACATCACCCGCAACCACCACCGCACGATGCGCCAACACCGCACGCGAGTTCGCCAACGAGAAACCGACATCGAGGATGCTCGGATCACCGCTACCCGCAACCGCCCGGACCCGCTCGGCCTGCGCACGCAACGCCGCCTCGCTCTTGGCCGACAAGAGCCAAGGCACCGGAACACCCTCCGGCCACTGCGGCTCCTCCTCCGCAACAACGAGAGGTTCGGGCTCTTCCAGGATCACGTGCGCGTTCGTGCCGCTGATCCCGAACGACGACACCGCCGCCCGCCGCGGCCGACCGACCTCGGGCCACGCCCGCGACTCGGTCAGCAACTCCACCGCGCCGGCGGACCAATCCACCTCCGGCGTCGGCTCGTCCACATGCAACGTCATCGGCAACACGCCGTGCCGCATCGCCTCCACCATCTTGATGACACTGGCCACACCCGCCGCGGCCTGCGTATGGCCGATGTTCGACTTGATCGACCCCAACCACAACGGCCGACCCTCCGGCCGATCCTGCCCATACGTCGCCAACAACGCCTGCGCCTCGATCGGATCACCGAGGGTGGTGCCGGTCCCGTGCGCCTCCACCGCGTCCACATCGCCCGACACCAGTCCGGCATTCATCAACGCCTGCCGAATCACCCGCTGCTGCGCCGGACCATTGGGCGCGGTCAAGCCGTTCGATGCCCCGTCCTGATTCACCGCCGAGCCGGCCACCACGGCGAGCACCTGATGCCCATTGCGCCGAGCATCCGACAGCCGCTCGACCAGCAACCAACCGACCCCCTCCGCCCACCCCGTACCATCCGCCGCCGCCGCGAACGACCGACACCGACCATCGGGAGACAGCCCCCGCTGCGCGCTGAAGTCGACGAACGTCTCGGCAGTGGACATCACGGTGACGCCGCCTGCCAGCGCCAGCGAGCACTCCCCCGACCGCAGCGCCTGGATCGCCAGGTGCAACGCCACCAAAGAGGACGAACACGCGGTATCCACCGTCACCGACGGCCCCTCCAGCCCGAGGGTGTACGACACCCGGCCGGACAGGACGCTGCTCGCCCGGCCGATGCTCGAATAGCCGGCCAGTTCCTCGGGCAGCCGAGTCAGGCCCGCACCGTAGTCGTAGTACGAACCGCCGGCGAACACTCCGGTCGCGCTGCCGCGCAGCGACGCGGGGTCGATGGCGGCCCGTTCGAGGGTCTCCCAGGCGGTCTCCAGGAACAGCCGCTGCTGCGGGTCCATCGCCAGCGCTTCCTTCGGGCTGATGCCGAAGAAATCCGCGTCGAAGTCGGCCGCGTCCGCCAGGAATCCGCCGTCCCGGGCATAGGTCGTCCCCGGGTGCCCCGGCTCCGGGTGGTACAACGACGCCAGGTCCCAGCCCCGGTCGGTCGGGAACGCGGAGATCGCGTCGGTGCCCTCGGCCACCAGGCGCCACAGGGTTTCCGGCGAGGTCACGCCGCCGGGGAAGCGGCACGCCATCGCCACGATCGCGATCTGCTCGTCGTCCGTCACCGCGACCGGCCGCGACCCGGTCGCCGCCGCCGCGTCGTCCGGTCCGTACATCTGCGCCCGGATGTACTCGGCGAGCCGCCCGGCCGTCGGGTAGTCGAAGACGGTGGTGGCGGGCAGCCGCAGCGCGGTGGCCCGGCCGAGGCGATCACGCAATTCGACGGCGGTCAGCGAGTCGAAGCCCAGCTCGCGGAACGCGCGGTCGGCGTCGACGGCGGCCGGCGAGGCGTGCCCGAGCACCGCGGCGGCCTGCTCCCGCACCAGATCGAGCAGGGCCACGCGCTGTTCGGCGGCGGCCCGGCCGTCGAGCAGGTCGCGGAGTTCGGCCGCGCCGGGCCCGGCCGCGGGGCTGTCCCGGGTCGTGGCGTGCAGCGCTGCGACCTCGGGCAGATCGCCGATCAGCGGACTCGGCCGCGCGGCGGTGAACGCGGGTGCGAACCGGGCCCAGTCCACGTCCACCACGGTCAGCGTGGTCTCGTCCGCGTCCAGGGCCCGACCGAGCGCGGCGATCGCGGACGCGGGCGTCATCGGCGCGAGGCCGTACCGGCGCAGGCGTTCCTCGTCGTCGCCCTGGGCGGCCATGCCCCCCTCCGCCCACGGTCCCCAGGCGACGGCCGTGGCGGTGACTCCGCGCGCTCGGCGGTGCTGGGCAAGCGCGTCCAGGTAGGCGTTCGCGGCAGAGTACGCCCCCTGCCCGCCGCTCCCCCACACGCCCGCGATCGAGGAGAACAGGACGAACGCGTCCAGGTCGTGGTCGGCGAACAGCTCGTCCAGGTTCGCCGCGCCGCCGACCTTCGCCCGGATCGCCTCGGCGACCTCGTCGAGCGTGGTGAGCGCCGCCGCGCCGGTACTGTCCACGCCCGCCGCGTGTACGACGGCCCGGATCGGCTTGCCCTCGGCGGCCATCCGCTCCACCAGGGCTGCCAGTTCAGTGCGCTCGGCGACGTCGCACGCTGCCATCGTGACCTCGACACCCAGTGCGGACAACTCGCCCGCCAGTTCCTCGGCGCCCGGCGCCGCGCCGCCCCGGCGGCTGGTCAGCACCAGGTGTTCGGCGCCGTTGCCGGCCAGCCAACGGGCCACGTGAGCACCGAGCGCGCCGGTCCCGCCGGTCACCAGTACGGTGCCGCGCGGGCGCCAGGTCCCGATGGCGGCGTCGCTCGGCGCCGCCCGCACCAGCCTGCGAACCAGAACGCCCGACGTACGGATGGCAACCTGATCCTCGCCGCCCGCCAGTACGCCCGCCAGGCGCGCCCCGGCGCGCTCGTCCAGCACCTGCGGTAGGTCGATCAGGCCGCCCCAGCGCTGCGGTTGTTCCAGGGCGAGCACCCGGCCGAGGCCCCAGGCGAGGGCCTGTCGGGGGTGCGGTAGCGACTCCGTCGGGGCGACCGCCACCGCACCGCGCGTGGTCGTCCACAAAGGCGCGTCGATGCCGGCGGCGGTGAGCGCCTGGGCCAGCGTCAGGGTCAGCGCGAGCGCGCCGGCGTCGCCTTCGGCCGGCAGCGACAGTACGCCCACGACCGACGCGTCACCGCCGACCGCTTCGGTCAGGCGGGCGGTCAGCGTATCGACGTGCGGTTCGGCGTCGACCACCGCCAGCGGTACGACCCGAGCGCCGTGTGCGCGCAGGGCCCGTACCTCGGCGTCCGCCTGTTCGGCCTGGTGGACCACCAGCCAGGTGCCCGCCAAGGCGGCGGGGCAACCGATCGCCCGGTCGGTCACCGGCTGCCATCCCACGCGATAGAGCCGCCGCTCGACGGCGGCCCGCTCGCGTCCCCGCCGTCGCCAGGCCGCGAGGGCGGGCAGCAGTCCACCGAGTGACTCGCCGACGTGGTCGGCCGACGGGTCACCGCCGGTCAACTGGGAGGCCGCGGATGCGACATCGCCGTTCTCGACGGCCTGCCAGAACGCTGCGTCGACGTCGGGCTCGCCCGCACCGGCCGGCGCGACGACCGGCTTCGTCCAGTAGGACTCGCGCTGGAAGGCATAGGTCGGCAACTCGACGCGCCGCGCGCCGGTGTCGGCGAACAGCGCGGCCCAGTCCACGGCCACGCCGCGGGCGTGCACTCGGGCCAGCGCCCTGAGCAGGGACTGCGGCTCGGCTCGGTCGCCGCGCAGTGTCGGGACGAACGCGGCCTCGGTCGCGGCCTCGCTCAGGCAGTCCGCTCCCATCGACGAAAGCACGCCGTCCGGGCCGAGTTCGACATAGGTGGTGACCCCCGCGCGTTCCAGCGCGCGCATCCCGTCCAGGAAGCGGACCGGCCGGCGGACGTGCCGGACCCAGTAGTCGGCGGAGCCCAGTTCGGCGGCGGACGCCGGTTCGCCGGTCAGGTTCGAGATGATCGGAATCCGAGGCTCGCCGAAGGACACGCTCTCCGCGACCCGCCGGAAGTCGTCCAGCATCGCCTCCATCCGGGGCGAGTGGAAGGCGCGCCCGACGTTCAGCCGCTTGGTCTTGTGTCCGCTCGCTCGGAGCGTGGCCACGATCGCCTCGACCGCGTCCTCGTCGCCGGCGATCACCGTCGAGGTGGGTCCGTTGACCGCCGCGACGGACACCCGCTCGGTGAGCAGCGGCAGCACCTCGTGCTCGGCGGCGCGCACCGCGACCATCGCGCCGCCGCTGGGCAGCGCGTGCATCAATCGGCCTCGGGCACCGACCAGTCGGGCCGCGTCGTCCAGGGAAAGCACGCCGGAGACATGCGCGGCGCTCAGCTCGCCGATCGAGTGTCCGACCAGGAAGTTCGGTCGCAGACCCCAGTGTTCGAGCAGGCGGAACAACGCCACCTCGACGGCGAACAGCGCGGCCTGGGTGAATCGGGTCTCGTGGACGGTTTCGGCGTCCGCCGATCCGGGGGCGGCAAAGAGCACCTCGCGCAGCGGACGGTCCAGGTGCGGGTCCAGACTCGTGCACACCGCGTCGAAGGCGGCCGTGAACACCGGATAGTCGCGGTGGAGTTCGCGGCCCATGCCGATCCGCTGACTGCCCTGTCCGGTGAAGAGGAAGGCGAGTTTGCCCTCGGTAACCGTCTCGCGGACCAGCCCCGGAGTGCTCTCACCGTTGGCCAACGCCTCGATGGCTGCGCCGAGTTCGTGCGGCTCGTCGATGACCAGGACGGCCCGATGCTCGAACGCGGTCCGGGAGGTGGCCAGCGAGTAGGCGAGGTCGAGCGGGGACTGGTCCGGGTGCGCGGCGAGGTGGGCGCGCAGCCGCAGGGCCTGATCCCGCAGCGCGGCGGCGCTCTTCGCCGAGATCGGCACGGGCAGCGGGCGGGGCGCGGCGCGCGGGGCCTCGATGCCCGTGCCGGCGGGTGGGGCCTGTTCGAGGATGACGTGCGCGTTGGTGCCGCTTGCTCCGAAGGAGGACACGCCCGCGCGGCGCGGGTGGTCGCTCTGCGGCCAGGGCCGGCCCCGGGTCAGCAGTTCCACCGCGCCCGCCGTCCAGTCGACGTGCGGCGTGGGTTCGTCGGCGTACAGGGACTGCGGCAGTACGCCGCGGCGCATCGCCTGGAGCATCTTGATCACGCCGGCGACGCCGGCGGCGGCCTGGGTGTGGCCGATGTTGGATTTCACCGACCCCAGCCACAGCGGCCGATCCGCCGGCCGATCCCGGCCGTACGTCGCCAACAACGCCTGTGCCTCGATCGGATCACCGAGCCGGGTGCCGGTACCGTGCGCCTCCACCGCGTCCACGTCTGCCGACACCAGTCCGGCACCGGCCAACGCCTGCCGGATCACCCGCTGTTGCGCCGGGCCGCTGGGCGCGGTCAGGCCGTTGGAGGCGCCGTCCTGGTTCACCGCGGAGCCGCGGATCAGACCCAGCACCTCGTGGCCGTTGCGCCGGGCGTCGGACAACCGTTCCAGCAGCAGTACGCCCGCGCCCTCGCCCCACGCGGTGCCGTCCGCCGCGGCCGAGAAGGGCTTGCAGCGGCCGTTCGGCGCCAGGCCGCGCAGCGCGCTGAACTCGACGAATGTCTGCGGGGTGGCCATCACCGTCACGCCGCCGGCCAATGCCATGGTGCACTCGTCGCGTTGCAGCGCCTGGATGGCCCAATGCATCGCCACCAGCGAGGAGGAGCAGGCCGTGTCCACCGAGACCGCGGGGCCTTCCAGACCCAGGCTGTAGGCGACGCGCCCGGAGACCAGACTGCCGTTGCCGGTGGTGGCGTCGTCCCCGGAGGCGGTGCCGTAGTCGTGGTAGATGACGCCGGCGAACACACCGGTACGGCTGCCGCGCAACTCGGCCGGATTGATCCCGGCCCGCTCGATCGCCTCCCACGAGATCTCCAGGAGGAGCCGCTGCTGCGGGTCCATCGCCGCCGCCTCGCGCGGGCTGACCCCGAAGAACCCGGAATCGAACTCGGCCGCGTCGTGGAGGAATCCGCCCTCGCGTACGTAGCTCTTGCCCGGCTTGCCGGGCTCCGCGTCGTACAGCCCCTCGACGTCCCAGCCACGGTCGGCCGGGAACGCGGAGACGGCGTCCGTCCCCTCGGCCACCAGACGCCACAGGTCGTCCGGCGACGCGACGCCGCCGGGGAAGCGGCAGGACATGCCGACGACGGCGATCGGCTCGGTGGCGGCCGCGGTCAGCCGATTGTTCTGCTGCCGCAGCCGTTCGTTCTCCACCAGCGAGTTGCGCAGCGCCTCGACGATCTCCTCGACCGATGCCTCCACGGTGACCTTTTCCTTCGTTCGACGGAATTTCGAGTGAATGGGTGGGGCGGGCCCGATCCGGTAACCTCAGTGCAGGCCCTTCAGGAAATCGACCATGACCTGGTGAAAGCGTTCCGGTTCCTCGAGATGCGGAACATGGCTCGACTCTTCGAAGATCTCCCAGCGCACGTCCGGGATGAGATCGTGAAACGGCTGCACCGCTGCGGGAGTCGCCTCGTCGTGCCGCCCCGAAATCAACAGGGTGGGCACCCTGATGTCCGCTACGCATTCCGCCACTCCCCAGTCGCGCAGGGTTCCGGTGACGTGGAATTCGGTGGGGCCGTTCATCGATTGGTACACGGTGGGGTCGTTGTGGATTTCCATGAATGTGGCCAGGTAGTCACGCGGCCACGGGTCGAGACGACAAACGTGCTTTTGGTAGAAGATCAGCGACGCCTCCAGATATTCGTCGCTGTCGGTGGTACCGGCGGTCTCGTGCCGAAGTAGCGTCTCGTCCACGCCGGGGGGCAGGAGATCGCGCAGCACCCGCATCTCCCGCAGCCACACCGGATAGGAGACGGGGGAATCGGCGATGACCAGTCCGCGGAGTCCCGCCGGCCCGGCCGCGGCGTGCTCGGCGGCCAGCAGGCCACCCCAGGAATGGCCGAACAGGACGTAGTCGTCCGCGATGCCGAGGCCGCGCAGCAGGTTGTCCAGCTCGTCGAGGAACAGCCCTACCGTCCAGAACTCGGCGCCCCGCTGCGGCAGATGGCTGGATCCGCCGTTGCCGAGCTGGTCGTAGTGGACCACCGGCCAGCCGGCCTCGACCAGGGAGGTGAGCCCGAGCAGGTAGTCGTGGGTGGCGCCGGGGCCGCCGTGCAGGGCGACCACGGCGGGTCGATCCGCGCCGACCTCGCCGGTGACGCGATACCAGGTCCGGTGTTCCCCGAAGGGCAACGTTCCCTTGGCGCTGGGGGTCGGCGACATTTCAACCACCTCGATCGGATCGTTCCTGCACCGACACGCACGCGCGCATGGGTGGTCGACGGGGCTCACCCGTATTCAGGACACCGCTGATATTGGCGACAGTACTGCGGGGGGCGGGGGCCCGAAGCCCCTAAGCTGGGGCGACGACCCCTACAAGCGCCGGTCGGTGGGAGCCGAGTCCGCGCCGACTTCCGCCAACCAGTCCTCGATGATCCGCGCGGTCGATTCCGCGTCCTCCTCGACCAGTCCGAAGTGGTTTCCCGGCGAGAGCCGCAAGGTGTGTGCGGCGTCCCAGGGTCGGGCTCGGAGGAATTCGCCGTCCCGCACGACGTCCCCGGTCTCCGGCTTGAAGGACTTCCCGGCGCCGACGAACAGGACGGGTGCGCCGACGCTTTCCCGGGTGAAATCCGGCAGCAGGTGGAAGTAGCGGGCCATGGCCGAGAGTTGGGCACTGTCGTACGGGCCGAAGGCCTCCTCCATCGCCAGCATTCGGTACGTCATGTGCTCGAAGCCCTCCGGCATCTCGTTGTCCACGACGGCGTACGAGTCCAACAGGACGACGCCCGCGGGTCGAATGCCCAGCGCCTGCTCCAGGTGGTGTGCCGCCGCATAGGCCAGGACGCCGCCGGAGGAATACCCGACCAGGACGAACGGCTCGCCTTCGGCCGCTTGGAGGACGCTCTCCGCGACCACCTGCGCGGCTGCGGCGGCTGTGGCGGGCAGCAGTTCCCCCCGGGCGAAGCCGACCAGCGGCAAGGCCCGTACCGGCCTGATGCCTCGGAAGTGCGCGGCCAGGCGGGCGTGTTGATGCACGCCCCCGGCGACCATCGGGGTCGACACGCAGATCAGTCGTGTTCCGCTCGTCCCGTCGGCGAGGCCGGCGGGCTCCGGGAGCCGTTCGAGTTCGGTATGTGCGCGGAACTGCGGTCGGATGTCGGCGATCGCCCGCAACATCGTGAACGTCCTGGGGATGTCGCCTGTCTCGACGCCCGCCCGGAACAACGCGGTCAGCGTGTCCGCCGAGCCGGCATCGTTGCTCGTCGATCCCTGCGGATCGCCGACTTCCGGGCTCGCGGCCAGCTCGGTCCGGACGAGCCGGGCGAGTTCGGCGGGGGTCTTGCTGTCGAAGACCACCATCGCGGGCAGTCGCAAACCCGTCGCGGCATTGAGGGCGGCGCGCAGTTGCGTCGCGCCGAGCGAGTCGAAGCCGGTCTCCAGGAAGGTCCGGTCCGGGTCCACCGCCGTGGGGTCGTCGTATCCGAGCACCTGTGCGGCGTGGACCAGCACCAGGTTCCGCGTCTCGCGCTCCTGTTCGGTCTCCGAGAGCCGGTCCAGGCGCCGGCGCAGCGAGCGGGGATCGGTCCGATGCCGGGCCGCCGTCCGGCGCCGGGTCGCAGGGACGAGGCCGCGAAGCAACTCGGGGACGTCGGCAAGGTTGGCGACATCCAGGCGAATGGGGGCCACGGTTGCCTGGTCGAGAGTTGCGGCGGTGTCGAAGAGCGCGAGCCCCTCCGCCACGGACAGCGGCAGGACCCCACCGCGCGCGAGGCGTGCGCGGTCGTCGGCGGCCAGGGAGCCCGTCATGCCGCCGTCGGTGTCCCACAGGCCCCAGGCCAGCGAGAGCGCAGGCAACCCGGCGCCCCGGCGGCGGGCGGCCAAGGCGTCCAGGAAGGCGTTTGCCGATGCGTAGTTGGCCTGTCCCGCGCCGCCCAGCACACCTGCCGCCGAGGAGAACAGGACGAATGCCGAGAGCTGCATGCCCCGGGTCAACTCGTGCAGGTTCCAGGCCGCGTCGACCTTCGGGCGAAGGACCGCGTCGAGGCGCTCGGGAGTCAGGGAGGAGATCACGCCGTCGTCCAGGACCCCCGCCGTATGCACGACACCGGACAGGGTGCGACCCGCCAACAGCGCTGCCAGCGCGTCGCGGTCGGCGGCGTCACAGGCCACGACCTCCACCTGGGCGCCCAGTTCGGACAGCTCGACGACCAACTCCGCCGCCCCCTCGGCCGCCGGGCCGCGGCGGCTCGTGAGCACCAGGCGACGGACGCCGTACCGGGTCACCAGGTGTCGCGCGAACAGAGCGCCCAGGGTGCCGGTGCCACCGGTGATCAGTACTTCGCCGTCCGAGTCGAACAGGGTTGTCGTCGCCGCCTGTTCGGCCATCGCGACGCGGGCAAGACGGGCCGCGTGCACCACGCCGGCACGGATCACGACCTGCGACTCACCCGAGTCCAGCGCGAGCGCGACATCCGCCCGGTCGCCATCGAGCAGCACGATCCGACCCGGCTCCTCGGACTGGGCCGATCGCACCAGGCCCCAGACCGCGGCACCCGCGAGATCGGTAACGGCCTCTTCCTCCAGCGCCATCGCGCCGTGCGTCAACACCACCAACGTGGCATCCGCGAAGCGGTCCTGGGACAACCACGACTGGACCACGTGCAAGGCTCGACGCACTTCCGCGCGTACGGCATCGGCCGTACATCCCCCGGCGAAGCGCACGACGACAACCGGCGGCACCGCACCTTCGGGCGTCAACGCCTCCCACTCGACCACCTCGCCGGACACCCCCGCCGTAGCGGGGACCTGCCGCCAGTCGATCCGGTACAGCGACTCGTGAAATCCAGTGGGGAGCACTCCCCCGGTGGTGATCTCGCGCAGGGTCAGCGAGGCAACCGACGCCACCGGCAAGCCTGCCGCGTCCGCGATCTCCAGAGACACCTCACCCGGACGAACCGGGGTCACCCGTACGCGCAGCGCCGAGGCCCCGGAGGCGTACAGCTCCACGCCGGACCACGAGAACGGCAACGCCGCCCGCTCACCGACCGCCGAGGTCAGCGTCACCGCGTGCAGGCTCGCGTCCAGCGCCGCGGGGTGCAGGCCGAAGCGGTCGGCGTCGCCATGCGCCGGTTCGGGGAGGACGACGTCGGCGAACACCTCGTCCCCGCGTCGCCAGGCGGCCCCGAGCCCCTGGAACACCGGGCCGTAGCCGAGCCCGGCGTCCGCCAACGCGTCGTACAGCCCGTCCACGTCGATCGGCACCGCTCCCGGCGGAGGCCATGCGGTCAAGTCGTCCGGACTGTCGTCCCGACCGGCGCCTTCCTCCAGGAGGCCGGACGCGTTCGTGGTCCAGGGGCCGTCCAGGGAGTCGTCGGGACGCGAGTACACGGTGAGCGCGCGTCGACCCGTCTCGTCGGGGCCGCCGACCACCACCTGAAGCTGCACCGGGCCTTCGTCGGGCAGCACCAATGGGGCCTGGAGCGTCAGCTCCGCCACCCGCCCACAGCCGACCTGGTCGCCGGCACGAACGGCCAGCTCCACCATCGCCGCACCCGGCAGCAGCACCACTCCGCCGACCTGGTGATCGGCAAGCCAGGCATGCGTGTGCACCGAGAGTCGGCCCGTGAACACGACGCCGTCGGACTCGGGCAGGGGAACCATCGCGCCCAGGAGCGGGTGTTCGGGTGAGCCGAGGCCCATGGACGCGGGGTCTGCCGCGTTCGGGGCATCCAGCCAGTAGTGCCTGCGTTGGAAGGCGTACGTCGGCAACTCCACGCGACGGGCGCCGTGGCCGGCGAAGAACGCGTCCCAGTCCATCGGCGCGCCGCTCACGTGCAGCTCGCCCAGCGCCGCGACCAGGGACTGCGCCTCGGGACGACCCTTGCGCAACACCGGCACCACCACGGTGCCGTCCTCGGGCACGTTCTCCCGCACCATCGCGGACAGGACGCCGTCCGGGCCGAGTTCGACGAAACGCGTCACACCACGCACGGTCAGGGCACGTACACCGTCCGCGAAACGCACCGCCTCGCGCACATGCCGAACCCAATAATCCGCCGACACCGGCCCATCGAACGGCTCACCCGTCACGTTCGACACGACCGGGACGGACGGCGCCGCATACGACAATCCCTCGGCCACCGCCCGGAACTCGTCCAACATCGGGTCCATCAACGCCGAGTGGAACGCGTGCGACACCACCAGCCGACGCGTCCGCCGACCCTCACCCGCGAACTTCGCCGCCACCCGTTCCACGGCATCCTCGACACCCGAAAGCACCACCGAGTCCGGGCCGTTGATCGCCGCCAACCCCACCCCGTCACCCAGGAAGGGTCCGACCTCGGCCTCACTCGCCCGCACCGCCACCATCGCCCCACCCGACGGCAACGCCTGCATCAACCGCCCACGCGCCGCCACCAACCGCACCGCATCACCCAACGAGAACACCCCGGCCACATGCGCCGCCGCAATCTCACCGATCGAATGCCCCGCCACGAAATCCGGCCGCACACCCCACGACGACACCAACCGAAACAGCGCCACCTCCACCGCGAACAACGCAGCCTGCGTGAACACCGTCTCGTTCAGACCCTCACCCGAACACACCACACCCCACAACGACCCACCCAACAACGGATCGAACAAACCACAAACCTCATCGAAAGCCGCCCGGAAAACCGGAAACGCCCCACACAACTCCACACCCATCCCGACCCGCTGCGCACCCTGACCCGAGAACACGAACGCGGTCCCCCCGGAACGCACCGCACCCACCGACGAACCCTCGGCCACCGCCGCCAAACCCCGCAACAACCCGTCCCGATCCGTCCCCGACACCACCGCACGATGCTCGAAGACCGCACGCGACGTCGCCAACGAAAAACCGACATCGAGCGCGCGCGGCCGAGCGTCGTCCAGGTACGAGCGCAGCGACTTCGCCTGTTCGCGCAACGCATCCGGGCTGCGCCCGGACAGCACCCACGGCACCGGGACATCATCGGGCCACGCCGGGACCCCGTCGTCCGGCCCGAGATCGGGCTCGACCTCGCCTTCCTCCAGGATCACGTGCGCGTTCGTGCCGCTGATCCCGAACGACGACACCGCCGCCCGACGCGGCCGACCCACCTCGGGCCACGCCCGCGACTCGGTCAGCAACTCCACCGCGCCGGCGGACCAATCCACCTCCGGTGTCGGCTCGTCCACATGCAACGTCATCGGCAACACGCCATGGCGCATCGCCTCCACCATCTTGATGATCCCCGCCACACCCGCGGCGGCCTGCGCATGCCCGATGTTCGACTTGATCGACCCCAACCACAACGGCCGACCCTCCGGCCGATCCTGCCCATACGTCGCCAACAACGCCTGCGCCTCGATCGGATCACCGAGCCTCGTACCGGTGCCGTGCGCCTCCACGACGTCCACATCGCCCGACACCAGTCCGGCATTCATCAACGCCTGCCGAATCACCCGCTGCTGCGCCGGACCATTGGGCGCGGTCAAGCCGTTCGATGCCCCGTCCTGATTCACCGCCGAACCCCGTACCGTCGCCAACACCCGGTGCCCGTTGCGGCGAGCGTCGGACAGCCGCTCGACCAGCAGCCAACCGACCCCCTCCGCCCACCCCGTACCATCCGCCGCCGCCGCGAACGACCGACACCGACCATCGGGAGACAGCCCCCGCTGCGCGCTGAAGTCGATGTAGGTCTCGGGGGTCGCCATCACCGCGACACCGCCCGCCAGCGCGAGCGAGCACTCCCCCGCCCGCAGCGCCTGCGCGGCCAGATGCAGCGCGACGAGCGACGACGAACACGCGGAGTCGACGGTGACCGCCGGTCCCTCGAACCCCAGGCTGTACGCGACTCGACCGGACGCGATGGCACCGGCACTGCTGTTGTGCGCGTAGTCGTGGTACATCATCCCGGCGAACACGCCCGTACGGCTCCCGCGCAACGAGGCCGGGTCGATGCCCGCTCGTTCCAGTGACTCCCACGCGGTTTCCAGCAGAAGCCGCTGTTGCGGGTCCATCAGCAGCGCCTCGTTGGGACCGATGCCGAAGAAGGCCGAGTCGAACTCCCCTGCGCTGTGCAGGAATCCGCCTTCCTTCACATACGTCGTATTCGGCCGCAGACCTTCCGGGTCATAGATCCGCTCGATGTCCCAGCCGCGGTCGGTCGGACACTCGGTGACCCCGTCCCGTCCTTCGGCGACCAGTTGCCAAAGACTTTCCGGCGAGGTGACACCCCCGGGAAAGCGGCAGGACATGCCGACGATCGCGATCGGTTCGCGGATCGTCGCCACGAGTTCCTGGTTGCGAGTGCGCAACAACTCGGTTTCCTTGAGCGACGCGCGAAGCGCCGCGACCAGCCTCGCGTCGGAACTGCTCATCGCCGAATCACGCTTCCTGAATCGCGTCGTCGGGGCCGAAGCCCTCGAGTGCCATGCTGATCAAGCTCTCGGCATCCATCTCGTCGATGGACTCCTTGTCCGCCGAGCCACCGGTGTCGAACCCGAGCCCCGGGTCGGCGACTCCGGCGAGCTCCAACAGCCGATCCAGCAGGCCGGCATCGCGAAGTCGCTGGAGCGGGATGTTCCGCAGAGCATCGTGGAACCGGTCCCGACCGGCCGCGAATTCGGCGTCGGCCTCCGGGTCGGGCGCGAGTTCGGTCCCGATGTGCTCGGCCAATACGAGCGGGTTCGCGTAATCGAAGACGAGCGTCGACGGAAGCCGCAGGCCGGTGGCCGCGTTCAAGCCGTTACGGAACTCCACCGCGGAGAGCGAGTCGAAGCCCAACTCGGCAAACGCCCGCTCGGGTTCGATCGCCTCCGCGTCGGCATGGCCCAGAGTCGCCGCCGCCTGACCGCGGACGACGTCCAGCAGGGCATTGTGGCGTTCGGCCGCCGACAACCCGTCCAGACGCCGACGCAGCGTAGCTCCCGCGTCCGAACGCACCATAACCGAACGCCGCGACGGGCCGCTGCGCCCGAGACCGCGTAGCAGGCTCGGCAGTTCCGTGCTCGACAGCGTGTCCGGGTCGAACCGAACCGGTGCCAGGGCGGCTCGGTCGAGTGTGGTCGCGGCGTCGAAGAGCGCGAGGCCCTCCGCCACGGACAGCGGCAGCACACCGCCACGTGCGAGCCGCGCCCGATCATCGGCGGCCAGGGAACCTGTCATCCCCCCGTCGGCGTCCCACAGTCCCCAGGCCAACGACAATGCCTGCCGCCCACCCGCCCGACGATGCACGGCCAAACCGTCCAGGAAGGCGTTCGCCGCCGCGTAGTTGCCCTGTCCGGCACCACCCAGCACACCCGCCGCCGAGGAGAACAGGACGAACGCGGAGAGGTCCATGTCCCGCGTCAACTCGTGCAGGTGCCAGGCCGCGTCCGCCTTCGGACGCAAGACGGTGTCCAGGCGCTCGGGAGTCAGCGAGGAGATCACCCCGTCGTCCAGGACCCCCGCCGCGTGCACGACACCGGTGAGCGAACGACCGGCCAACAGCTCGACGACCGCGGCCCGATCGGCGACGTCACACGCCACGACCTCCGCCTCGGCGCCCAGCTCCGACAGTTCCGCGACCAACTCCGCCGCCCCCTCGGCCGCCAAGCCGTGCCGACTGGTCAGCAACAGCCGGCGCACCCCGTATCGCGTGACCAGATGCCGTGCGAACAGGGCACCCAAGGTGCCGGTGCCACCGGTGATCAACACCTCGCCATCCGGATCGAACGGCACGGTGGCGTGCGGGACTTCCGCGACCGGCACCCGCACCAACCGCGCCGCGTGTGCCACACCGCCGCGCACGACGACCTGCGACTCGCCGGATCCCACGACGGCGAGAGCGTCGACGTCGGCACTTTCGTCGAAGTCCGCGAGCACGAACCTCCCCGGCTCCTCCGACTGGGCCGATCGCACCAGTCCCCAGACCGCGGCACCGGCGAGATCGGTGACGTCCTCCCCCTCCAACGCCACCGCGCCGCGCGTCACCACCACCAACGTCGCGTCCGCGAACCGCTCTTGCGTCGACCACGACTGCACTGCGTCCAGGACCCGAAGCAGGGCGGCACGGACGACGGCAGGCCCCGAACCACCCGACACGGGCAGCACCACCACCTCCGGAACGACCCCGCCGGAGTCGAGCTCGTCCCACCCGACCACGTGAGCGTCGCGAGGCTCGGAAGCGACCTTGGTCCAGGTCAGCTGATGCAGCGCGTCGTGGTGACGCGACGCGGTGGCGAGTCCCTCCGCTGCGACCTCGCGCAGAGTCAGCGACGCAACCGACGCCACGGGCAACCCGGCCGCGTCCGCGAGCCGCAGGGACACCGCGCCCGTGCGAACCGGGGTCACCCGTACGCGCAGTGCCGAGGCCCCGGAGGCGTACAGCTCCACGCCGGACCACGAGAACGGCAACGCCGCCCGCTCGCCCGCAGCCCCCGACAACGCGATCGCCTGCAACCCCGCGTCCAGCAACGCCGGATGCAACCCGAACCGCCCGGCATCGGCCCCCGCCCGCTCCGGCAACTCCACCTCGGCGAACACCTCGTCACCGAGCCGCCACGCCGCACGCAGACCCTGGAACACCGGACCGTAACCCAACCCCGCCGCCGCCAACTCCGGATAGAAATCGGCAAGATCGACCACCGCCGCACCCATCGGCGGCCAGGAGGTCGGTCCGAAGGAAGGCTCCTCGTGCTCGGCGGCCGACAGCACGCCCGTGGCGTTCCGCGTCCAGGTGGTTTCCGACGTCTGGTCGGGGTGCGAGTACACGGTGAGCGCACGTCGTCCGGTCTCGTCGGCACCGCCGACCACCACCTGGAGCTGCACCGCCTCCTGCTCCGACAGCACCAGCGGGGCCTGGAGCGTCAGCTCCTCCACCCGGCCACAGCCGACCTGGTCGCCCGCACGCACGGCCAGCTCCACCATCGCCGCACCCGGCAACAGCACCACCCCGCCGACCTGGTGATCGGCAAGCCAGGCATGCGTGCCCACCGAGAGTCGGCCCGTGAACACGACGCCGTCGGACTCGGGCAGGGGAACCATCGCGCCCAGGAGCGGGTGTTCGGGCGAACCCAGGCCCATCGAAGCGGCATCACCCCCGGCCGGGGCCTCCAACCAGTAACGCTCCCGTTGGAAGGCGTAGGTCGGCAGTGCGACGCGGCGGGCGCCGTGGCCGGCGAAGAACGCGTCCCAATCCACCGGCGCGCCGCTCACGTGCAACTCACCCACGGCCGACAGCAGGGTCGTCACCTCGGGCCGGTCCTTGCGCAGCGCGGGGACCACGACGACATCGTCGTCTGCGACGCACCCGCGCACCATCGCCGACAACACGCCGTCCGGGCCGAGTTCGACAAACCGGGAGACCCCGCGCGACCGCAGGAATGCCACCCCGTCCGCGAAACGCACCGCCTCACGCACATGCCGAACCCAATAATCCGCCGACACCGGCCCATCGAACAGTTCACCCGTCACATTCGACACCACCGGAATGGACGGCGCCGCATACGACAACCCCTCGGCCACCGCCCGGAACTCGTCCAACATCGGGTCCATCAACTCCGAGTGGAACGCATGCGACACCACCAGCCGACGCGTCCGCCGACCCTCACCCGCGAACTTCGCCGCCACGGCGGCGACGGCGTCCTCGGCGCCCGAAAGCACCACCGAGTCGGGGCCGTTGATCGCGGCCAACCCCACGCCGTCGCCCAACAGCGGCAACACCTCGGCCTCACTCGCCCGCACCGCCACCATCGCCCCACCCGACGGCAACGCCTGCATCAACCGCCCACGCGCCGCCACCAACCGCACCGCATCACCCAACGAGAACACCCCGGCCACATGCGCCGCCGCAATCTCACCGATCGAATGCCCCGCCACGAAATCCGGCCGCACACCCCACGACGACACCAACCGAAACAGCGCCACCTCCACCGCGAACAACGCAGCCTGCGTGAACACCGTCTCGTTCAAACCCTCACCCGAACACACCACACCCCACAACGACCCACCCAACAACGGATCGAACAAACCACAAACCTCATCGAAAGCCGCCCGGAAAACCGGAAACGCCCCACACAACTCCACACCCATCCCGACCCGCTGCGCACCCTGACCCGAGAACACGAACGCGGTCCCCCCGGAACGCACCGCGCCCACCGACGAACCCTCGGCCACCGCCGCCAAACCCCGGAGCAACCCGTCCCGATCCGTCCCCGACACCACCGCACGATGCTCGAAGACCGCACGCGACGTCGCCAACGAAAACCCGACATCCCATGGACGAAGCTCGGGACGTCCCCGCACATATGACGTCAACCGCTCGGCCTGAGCCCGCAGTGCCGGCCCGCTCTTGGCCGACAGGGCCCACACGGTCGGCGATACGACCTCGTCGTCCGCCGGCAGCGGGGCCGTGATGCTCTCGACCTGTTCCAGGATCACGTGCGCGTTCGTGCCGCTGATCCCGAACGACGACACCGCCGCCCGCCGCGGCCGACCCACCTCCGGCCACGCCCGCGACTCCGTCAACAACGCAACCGCACCGGCGGACCAATCCACCTCCGGCGTCGGCTCGTCCACATGCAACGTCATCGGCAACACGCCGTGCCGCATCGCCTCCACCATCTTGATCACCCCCGCCACACCCGCGGCGGCCTGCGCATGCCCGATGTTCGACTTGATCGACCCCAACCACAACGGCCGACCCTCCGGCCGATCCTGCCCATACGTCGCCAACAACGCCTGCGCCTCGATCGGATCACCGAGGGTGGTGCCCGTCCCGTGCGCCTCCACCACATCCACATCGGCCGCGACCAACCCGGCACTTCGCAACGCCTGCCGAATCACCCGACGCTGCGCCGGGCCATTGGGCGCGGTCAAGCCGTTCGATGCCCCATCCTGATTCACCGCCGAGCCGGCCACCACGGCGAGCACCTGATGCCCATTGCGCCGAGCATCCGACAGCCGCTCCACCAGAAGCATTCCCACGCCCTCGCCCAGCGCCGTGCCGTCGGCACCGCCGGCGAAGGACTTGCACCGCCCATCCCTGGAAAGCCCCTGCTGGGCGCTGAAGTAGACGAACGTGTCCGGTGAGGCCATCACCGTCACGCCGCCGACCAACGCCAGCGTGCACTCCCCCGACTGCAGCGCCTGGATCGCCCAGTGCAGCGCGACCAGCGATGACGAGCACGCCGTGTCCACCGTCACCGCCGGGCCCTCCAGGCCCAGGACGTATGAGACGCGACCGGAGGCGATGGCACCCGAGTTGCTGCTGTAGGCGTAGTCGTGGTGCATCATCCCGGTGAACACACCGGTGCTACTGCCGCGCAGGGTGGCCGGATCGATGCCGGCGCGTTCCAACACCTCCCACGAGGTTTCCAGCAGCAGCCGCTGCTGCGGGTCCATCGTCGACGCTTCGTTCGGACTGATCCCGAAGAAGTCGGCGTCGAACTCCGCCGCGTCGTAGAGGAATCCGCCCTCCTTCACATACACCGAGTCGACGCGTTCGGCCTGCGGATCGAAGAGCCGGCCGAGGTCCCAGCCGCGATCCGCGGGGAACTCGGAGATGGTGTCCCGTCCCTCGGCCAGCACCTGCCACAGGTCCTCCGGCGAGCGCACGCCGCCCGGATAGCGGCAGGCCATGCCGACGATCACGATCGGGTCGTCGGTCGCGCGCACCGACCCGGCCGCCGGCGCCGCCTCCCGTTCGTCGAGCCGACCGGAGAGTTCGGCCGCCAGATACCGCGCAAGCACAATCGGCGTCGGGTGGTCGAATACCAGCGTCGCCGGAAGCCGGAGTTCGGTGGCCTCGTTCAGCCTGTTTCGGAAGCCGACCGCGGCCAGCGAGTCGAAGCCCAGGTCGCGGAACGCCCGTTCGGGCTCGATCGCCTCGGGTCCGGCGTGCCCGAGGATCGACGCGGCCTGCGCGCGCACCATGTCGAGCAGCAGAGCCTCCTGCTCCGGGTGGGGCAACCGCGCCAGCCGGTCCCGGAGGCCGTCCGCCCACAGGGCGGTGGCCTCGACCGTGCGGCGCGCCACACCGCGGACCAGGCCGCGCAGGATCGGCGGAACCGCCTCGCCTACGCCCAGCGCACGTGGGTCGAGCCGGATCGGCACGAGCGCGGCGTCGGGGAGCCCGGCGCCGGCGTCGAACAGCGTCAGCCCGTCCTCGGTTGCGAGCGGCAGCACGCCGCCCCGGGAGATCCGGGCCCGATCGGTCGAGTCCAGCGTCCCGGTCATCCCGCTCGCCTGATCCCACAGGCCCCAGGCCAACGACGTGGCGGGCAGCCCGTGCGCCCGCCGATGGGTGGCCAGGGCGTCCAGGTACGTGTTCGCCGCCGCGTAGTTGCCCTGGCCGGGGGCGCCGAGAACGCCACCGGCGGACGAGAACAGGACGAACGCCGACAGGTCCATGTCCCGCGTCAACTCGTGCAGATTCCAGGCCGCGTCCACCTTCGGACGCAGCACCGTGTCCATCCGCTCGGGAGTGAGGGAAGCCAACAGTCCGTCGTCCAGGACGCCCGCCGCGTGCACGACGCCGGTCAGCGAACGACCTGCCAGCAACTCCGCCAGCGCCTCACGATCAGCGACATCACACGCCACCACCTCCGCCGTGGCGCCCAGGCCGGACAACTCCTCGATCAACTCCGCCGCACCGTCGGCCGCCACGCCACGCCGACTCGTCAGCAACAGTCGACGCACGCCGTACCGCGTGACCAGATGCCGCGCGAACAGGGCGCCCAGCGTGCCGGTACCACCGGTGATCAGCACGGTGGCATCCGAACCGAACGCGTCCGGGGTCTCCCCGATCGGCACCCGCGCCAACCGCGCCGCATGCGCCACGCCCTCACGCACCACGACCTGCGGTTCGCCCGACGCCAACGCCACCAGGAGGTCGTCGTCTCGACCATCCAGATCCGCCAGCACGATCCGCCCCGGCTCCTCCGACTGGGCCGATCGCATCAGACCCCACACCGCCGCACCGGCCAGATCGGTGACGTCCTCGCCCGGCAGGGCCATCGCACCACGCGTCACCACCAGCAACGTCGCGTGCGCGTACCGCTCGTCCATCGACCACGATTGCGCGATCCGCAACACCCGGTGCGTCTCCGCATGCACGGCGGCGGCATCACGCCCACCGCCGCAGCGCAGCACCACGCACGCGGGAACCACGCCGTCGGGCGCCAACGCGTCCCACTCCACGAAGTCCCCGGTCACCTCGGCCGTGCCGGAAACCACCGGCCACTCCACCCGGAACAGTGCATCGCGCAGCACGGACCGCCCCGCGGCCGGCGGCCCGACCGGCACCGGCCGCAGCGCCAACGACTCGACGGCGGCCACCGGCCGGCCGCTCACGTCGGCGATCGCCAGGGCGACCCCACCGTCGGCCGCGGCCCACACTCGCACCCGCAGCGCCGAGGCACCCGCCGCGTACAGTGCCACCTGCGACCAGGCGAACGGCAGCGAAGGCCCGGTCGGCAAGCCGTCGGTCAGCCCGATCGCGTGCAACGCGGCGTCCAGCAGGGCCGGGTGCAGACCGAAACGTTCCGCGTCCGCGTGCGCCGACTCGGGCAGCGCGACCTCGGCGTACACGTCGTCGCCGTGCCGCCAGGCCGCCCGCAGGCCCTGGAACACCGGCCCGTAGCCGAGCCCGCTCTCGGCCGCCTCCGAGTAGAAGCCGGCCAGGTCGATCGCGGTCGCGCCGGCCGGCGGCCACGCCGTGAGGTCGAACGCCGGCGGCGGCGCGCTCGCCGTCAGCAGACCGGTCGCGTGCCGCGTCCAGTCCAGGTCCGCGGCGGCGGACTCGTCCCGCGAGTACACCCCGAGCGGCCGCACACCGGACTCCTCGGCCGCGCCCAGGACCACCTGTACGCGGACCGCACCCCGTTCGGGCAGGAGCAACGGCGTCTCCAGGGTCAGCTCCGCCACGTTCGCATAGCCCACCCGGTCGCCGGCCTGGGTGGCGAATTCCACGAACGCCGTCCCCGGCAGCAGCACCGTGCCGCCCACCGCGTGCTCGGCGAGCCAGGTCTGGGTGCCCAGGGACAGCCGTCCCGACAGGACCACGCCATCCGAATCGGCCGCGGACATGGTGGCACCGAGCAGCGGGTGATCCGCCGCGTCCAGTCCGGCGGAGGCAATCCCGCCGGCGTCGGCGGGCGGCCGAAGCCAGAAGCTCTCACGCTGGAACGCGTACGTCGGCAGTTCGACCGGCCGCGGCGCGGCCTCGGCGAACAACGGCCGCCAATCCACGCCGGCGCCCTGCACGTACGCCTCCGACAGCGAGGTGACGAACCGGCGCAGCCCGCCCTCGTCCCGCCGCAGCGAACCCACCGTCGCCGCCGCCGCGCCGGCCGACTCGACGGTGTCCGCGAGTCCCACGAGCAGCCCCGGGTGCGGGCTCGCCTCGACGAACAGGCCGAAGCCGTCGGCCAGGAGCGCCCGGGTGGTCTCCTCGAAACGGACCGTGTTCCGCAGGTTGGTGTACCAGTATTCGGCGTCCAGTCCCGAGGTGTCGAAGAGTCCGCCGGTCACCGTCGAGTAGAAGGCGATCGATCCCGTACGCGGACGCACGTCCGCCAACGTGTGCAGGAGTTCGTCGCGGATCTCCTCCACGTACTTCGAGTGCGACGCGTAGTCCACCGGAATGATCCGGGCCCGGACCCCCTCCGACTCCAGTTGCGCGTGCAACTCGGCCAGCGCGTACGGGGCCCCGCAGACGACCACCGAGGTCGGACTGTTCACGACCGCGAGCTGTAGGTCGTCCCGACCCTCGATCCGCTCCAGGGCCCGCGATCGGGACAGTGCGACCGACATCATCCCGCCCCGCCCGGCCAGGCTCCGGCGAATGATCCGGCTGCGCAACGCGACGACGCGGGCACCGTCTTCGAGGGTCAGCGCGCCCGCGACACAGGCCGCCGCGATCTCGCCCTGCGAGTGACCGACCACGGCGGCCGGTTCGACCCCGAAGGCCCGCCACGCCTCGGCCAGCGAGACCATCACCGCCCACAACACCGGCTGTACGACGTCCACGTGCTCCAGCGTCGGCGCGTCCGGCTCGCCGCGTAGAACCGCGAACAGATCCCAGTCGACGAACGGTGCGAGCGCGGCGGCGCATTCATCCATGCGCTGGGCGAAAGCAGGTACTTCCGCCGACAGTTCGAGCGCCATACCCGACCACTGCGATCCCTGGCCGGGGAAGACGAAGACCGTCCTGGCCTCACCCGCCGCAATGCCGTGCACGACGTTGTCGGCAGGTTCGCCCGCCGCCAATGCCGCGAGGGCGGACAGGAGTTCGGCCGGGTCCGTACCGACCACCGCGCCACGGTGCTCGAAGGCGCCGCGCGATGTCAGCAGCGCGTGGCCCACGTCGACCGGGGTCCACTCGCTCCCGCGCAGGTACTCGCTCAGCCGGGCCGCCTGCCCGCGCATCGCCTCGCGTCCGCGCCCGGAGACGACGAGCGGTACGACGGGCGGTGCGGCAGGTGTGGCCCGCGCCGACGTTTCGACCTCGGCCGGCGCCTGCTCCAGGATGACGTGCGCGTTCGTACCGCTGATACCGAACGACGAGATGCCCGCCCGCCGGGCCCGCGAGGTCTCCGGCCACGGCTGAGGCTGCGTCAGCAACCGTACGTCGCCCGCCGACCAGTCGACCTGTGGCGTCGGCTCGTCTACATGCAGGGTCTGCGGCAGTACGCCGTGCCGCATCGCCTCGACCATCTTGATGATGCCGGCGACGCCGGCGGCGGCCTGGGTGTGGCCCATGTTCGACTTGATCGACCCCAGCCACAGCGGCAGGTCCTCGGGGCGATCCTGTCCGTACGTCGCCAACAACGCCTGTGCCTCGATCGGATCGCCGAGCGTCGTACCGGTGCCGTGCGCCTCCACCGCGTCCACATCGGCATAGGTCAGCCCGGCGTTCGCCAACGCCTGCCGGATCACCCGGCGCTGCGCCGGGCCGTTGGGCGCGGTGAGGCCGTTGCTCGCGCCGTCCTGGTTGATCGCGGTGCCGCGGACCAGGGCCAGCACCCGGTGACCGTTGCGGCGCGCGTCCGACAGCCGCTCGACGAGCAGCATGCCCGCGCCCTCGCCCCAGCCGGTGCCGTCGGCCGCCGCCGCGAACGACTTGCAGCGGCCGTCCCTCGAAAGGCCGCCCTGTCGGCTGAACTCGATGAAGGTCTCCGGGGTGGCCATCACCGCGACCCCGCCGGCCAATGCAAGGGAGCACTCCCCGGAACGCAGCGCCTGCACGGCCAAGTGCAGGGCGATCAGCGAGGACGAGCACGCGGTGTCCACCGTCACCGCCGGGCCTTCGAGGCCCAGGACATAGGAGACCCGCCCGGAGGCGATCGCGCCCGTGCTGCTGTTGTACGTGTAGTCGTGGTACATCATCCCGGCGAACACGCCGGTGCTGCTTCCTCGCAGGGTGGCCGGATCGATGCCGGCGTGCTCCAGCGCCTCCCACGAGGTTTCCAGGAGCAGGCGCTGTTGCGGGTCCATCATCAGCGCTTCGTTCGGGCTGATCCCGAAGAACCCGGGGTCGAACGAGGGCGCCTCGTGCAGGAAGCCACCCCGGTTGACGTAGCTGGTGTCCGGCCGCAGCCCCTCCGGGTCGTAGACGCGCTCGATGTCCCACCCTCGGTTCACCGGGAACTCCGAGCCGGCGTCCCGGCCTTCGAAGACCAGCCGCCACAGATCATCCGGCGACTCGATGCCGCCCGGGTAGCGGCAGCTCATCCCGACGATGGCGATCGGATCGCCGTCGAGCGCCGGCCCGGCGGCGGCGATCAGGCCGTCGTCGACGGAGCCGGAGACCTCCGCCAGCAGGAACTCGGCCAGTACCACCGAGTTGGGGTAGTCGAACACCAGCGTCGTCGGCAGCCGCAGCCCGGTTGCCTCGCGCAGCCCATTGCGCAACTCGACACCGGCCAACGAGTCGAAGCCCAGGTCGCGAAAGGCGCGATCCGGGGCGATCGCCTCGGGCCCGGCGTGGCCGAGGACCATGGCCGCACGCGTGCGCACGAGCAGCACCAGTGCGTCGTGCCACTCGGCCTCGGGCAGACTCGCCAGCCGTCGCCGCAGCGTGTCCGCATCGGCTCGAACCCCCGCGGCACTGCGGCGCGCCACCGGGACCAGGCCGCGGTACAACTCCGGCAGCGAGTCGCCCTGGGCGCGCAACGCGGCGAGATTCAGGGCGATCGGGAGCACGGCGGTCTCGCCGAGGGCCGTGTCGAACAGCGCGAGTCCGTGGTCCGCGGTCAGCGGCAGTACGCCGGCCTGCGCCATCCGGGACAGATCCGCCTGCGACATGGCTCCGTTCATGCCACCCGTCTGGTTCCACAGTCCCCAGGCCAGTGACAGCGCGGGCAGGCCGTCGGCGCGACGTCGCGCGGCCAAGCCGTCCAGGAAGGCGTTCGCCGCCGCGTAGTTGCCCTGACCGGGGGAACCCATCACACCGGATGCCGAGGAGAACAGGACGAACGCGGAGAGGTCCATGTCCCGGGTCAACTCATGCAGGTTCCACGCGGCTTCGGCCTTCGGGCGCATGACCGCGTCGATCCGCCCGGGGGTGAGGGAGGAGATCACGCCGTCGTCGAGGACACCCGCCGCGTGCACGACACCGGACAGGGTACGACCCGCCAACAGCTGGGCCAGCGCGGCCCGATCGGCGACGTCACACGCCACGACCTCCGCCTCCGCGCCCAGTTCCGACAGCTCCGCGACCAACTCCGCCGCACCCTCGGCCGCCGGACCACGCCGGCTCGTGAGCAACAGCCGGCGCACGCCGTGCCGAGTCACCAGATGACGCGCGAACAAGGCACCCAACGAACCGGTGCCGCCGGTGACCAACACCTCGCCGTCCGCGCCGAACCGGTCGGTCGGCTCGGCTTGCTCCGGCACCGCGACCCGGACCAGGCGCGCCGCGCGCACCACTCCATCACGCACCAGGACCTGCGGCTCGCCCGAGTCCAGCGCCAGACCCACATCCGCCCGGTCGCCGTCGACCAGTACGATCCGACCCGGCTCCTCCGACTGGGCCGATCGCACCAGACCCCACACGGCGGCACCCGCGAGGTCGGTGACGCCCTCCCCCTCCAACGCCATCGCGCCGCGGGTCAAGACCACCAACCTGGCGTCTGCGAAGCGGTCTTCGGACAGCCACGACTGCACCACGCCCAGGACCCGGTCCAAAGCCGTACGGACGGCCTCCGGCCCCGAGCCACCCGGTACGGGCAGCACCACAACCTCCGGTACCACCCCGCCCGAGTCGAGTTCGTCCCACGCCGGCGCGGTCACCACACGAGTGGTGGCGGCAACGGGGATCCAGTCGAGGCGGTACAGCGCATCGCGGCCCTCGGCCGTGACCGGACCATCCTCGGACAGTTCCCGCAGCGCGAGTTCGTCCACCGACGCCACCGGGCGACCGACCGCGTCGGCGATCCGCAGGGACACCGCGCCCGTGCGAACCGGGGTCACCCGTACGCGCAGTGCCGAGGCCCCGGAGGCGTACAACTCCACGCCGGACCACGAGAACGGCAACGCCGCCCGCTCGCCCGCAGCCCCGGACAACGCGATCGCCTGCAAACCCGCGTCCAGCAACGCCGGATGCAACCCGAACCGCCCGGCATCGGCCCCAGCCCGCTCCGGCAACTCCACCTCGGCGAACACCTCGTCACCGAGCCGCCACGCCGCACGCAGACCCTGGAACACCGGACCGTAACCCAACCCCGCCGCCGCCAACTCCGGATAGAAATCGGCAAGATCGACCACCGCCGCACCCACCGGCGGCCACTGTGCGGGTTCTTCCTCGCCTCGACCGGTCCCGGCCGTCAACACGCCGGCGGCATGGCGCGTCCATATGGGCGTGTCCGTGCGACGGGAGTACACGTGCACCGGTCGGTCACCCGACCGATCGGCGGCATCGACCACCACCCTTACCTGCACATGGCCCTGATCAGGCAACACCAGCGGTGCCTGGAGGGTCAGCTCCGCCAACCGCCCGCAGCCGACCTGGTCACCGGCACGCACGGCCAGTTCCACATGACCGGTACCGGGGAACAACACGGATCCGCCGACCACGTGATCGGCCAACCAGCGGTGCGACTCCACCGACAGCCGACCCGTGAACACGACTCCGTCGGACTCCGGCAGGGGCACCATCGCGCCCAGCAAGGGGTGTTCGGGCGAGTCCAGACCGGCGGAGGCGACATCACCGCCGTGCATCGAGGGCTCGACCCAGTAGCGCTCCCGCTGGAAGGCGTAGGTCGGCAGCGCGACGCGGCGGGCGCCGTGGCCGGCGAAGAACGCGTCCCAGTCGACGAAGACCCCGTTCACGTGCAACTCGGCCAGCGCGGACACCAACGACTCCGCCTCGGGACGACCCTTGCGCAGCGCCGGCACCACCACGGTGCCGTCCTCGGGCACGTTCTCCCGCACCATCGCGGACAGGACGCCGTCCGGGCCGAGTTCGACGAAACGTGTCACACCACGCGCGGTCAGGGCACGTACACCGTCCGCGAAACGCACCGCCTCGCGCACGTGCCGGACCCAATATTCCGCCGAGACTGTCGCATCGACCAGTTCACCCGTCACGTTCGACACGACCGGGATGGACGGTGCCGCATACGACAGCCCCTCGGCCACCGCCCGGAACTCGTCCAACATCGGGTCCATCAACGCCGAGTGGAACGCGTGCGACACCACCAGCCGACGCGTCCGCCGACCCTCACCCGCGAACTTCGCCGCCACCCGTTCCACGGCGTCCTCGACACCCGAAAGCACCACCGAGTCGGGTCCGTTGATCGCGGCCAACCCCACGCCGTCGCCCAACAGCGGCAACACCTCGGCCTCACTCGCGCGCACCGCCACCATCGCCCCACCCGACGGCAACGCCTGCATCAACCGCCCACGCGCCGCCACCAACCGCACCGCATCACCCAACGAGAACACCCCGGCCACATGCGCCGCCGCGATCTCACCGATCGAATGCCCCGCCACGAAATCCGGCCGCACACCCCACGACGACACCAACCGAAACAGCGCCACCTCCACCGCGAACAACGCGGCCTGCGTGAACACCGTCTCGTTCAGACCCTCACCGGAACACACCACATCCCGCAACGACCCACCCAACAGCGGATCGAACAAAGCACAGACCTCATCGAAAGCCGCCCGGAAAACCGGAAACGCCCCACACAACTCCACACCCATCCCGACCCGCTGCGCACCCTGACCCGAGAACACGAACGCAACCGGCCCGTCCGAGGCGACACCCCGCACCACGCCCGCCCCGACACCACCCTCGGCAACCACCGACAACCCACCGGCCACATCACCCGCAACCACCACCGCACGATGCGCCAACACCGCACGCGAGTTCGCCAACGAGAAACCGACATCCAGCGGACGAAGCTCGGGCAACTCCCGCACATGCGCCGCCAACCGCGCGGCCTGCGCACTCAACGCCGCCTCGCTCTTGGCCGACAAGAGCCAAGGCACCGGAACACCCTCCGGCCACTGCGGCTCCTCCTGCGCAACGGCGAGGGGCTCGCCCTCCTCCAGGATCACGTGCGCGTTGGTCCCACTCACGCCAAAGGAAGAAATGCCCGCCCGACGCGGATGCCCGTTCTCCGGCCAAGGCCGGGACTCGGTCAACAACCGCACGTTCCCCTGCGTCCAATCGACATACGTCGACGGCTCGCTGACGTGCAGCGTCTGCGGCAGCACGCCATGCCGCATCGCCTCGACCATCTTGATGATGCCGCTGACCCCCGCGGCGGCCTGCGCGTGGCCGATGTTCGACTTGATCGACCCCAACCACAACGGCCGACCCTCCGGCCGATCCTGCCCATACGTCGCCAACAACGCCTGCGCCTCGATCGGGTCACCGAGCGTGGTGCCCGTCCCGTGTCCCTCGACCGCGTCGACTTGCGCGGCCGGCACGCCGGCGTCGGCCAATGCCTGTCGGATGACGCGCTGTTGCGCGGGACCGTTGGGCACGGTCAGGCCGTTGGAGGCGCCGTCCTGGTTGATCGCGCTCCCCCGCACCACGGCCAGCACGGGATGTCCGTTGCGGCGGGCGTCGGAGAGTCGTTCGAGCAGCAGCATGCCCGCGCCCTCGGCCCAGCCCGTGCCGTCCGCGTCATCGGAGAACGCCTTGCACCGGCCGTCGGGCGCGAGTCCGCGCTGGCGGCTGAACGCGACGAACGGGGCCGGTGTCGCCATCACCATGACGCCGCCGGCGAGGGCGAGCGTACATTCCTGTCGGCGCAGCGACTGGGCGGCCAGATGCAGGGCGACCAGCGACGAGGAGCATGCCGTGTCCACCGTGAGCGTGGGGCCCTCCAGGCCGAGCGAGTACGCCACGCGGCCGGAGATGACCGCGGGCGAGACGGCCGTGGACATGTACGCCTCCGCGGCTTCCGGGGCGCGCAGCAACAGGTCGCCGTAGTCCTGGATGCCGGAACCGGCGAACACCCCGACCGGCGTGCCGCGCATCGCGTGCGGGTCGATGCCGGCTCGCTCGAAGACCTCCCAGGACGTCTCCAGCACCAGGCGCTGCTGCGGGTCGGTCGCGACCGCTTCGCGCGGCGACATGTCGAAGAAGGCGGCGTCGAACTCCCCGGCGTCGTGCACGAATCCGCCTTCGCGGACATAGCTCGTGCCGGCTTGGTCGGGGTCGTCGTGGTGCAGGTCGCCGAGGGGCCAGCCGCGATCGGTGGGGAAGGTGGTGATCGCGTCCCGGCCCTGTGAGACCAGGTGCCACAGGCCCTCGGGATCGCGCACGCCGCCGGGAAAGCGGCAGCTCATCCCGATGATCGCGATCGGTTCGTGCTCCTGGCCCTCCACCTCTTGGAGCCGCTGCCTGGTCTGTTGCAGGTCGGCGGTCACCCGCTTGAGGTACCGAAGCAGCTTGTCGTCGTTTCCCGTGCCGCTCTCGTTCGCCATCTCCGCCTCGTTCGCCATCCCAGCCTCACAACTGTCCGTGTGCGCGACCGGTCAGGCCGAGCCGAGTTCCTTGTCGATGAATGCGAAAACGTCTTCGGCGGAGGCGGTCTCCAACAGGTCCTCGGCGGCCGGCTCCGCCGATCCGCCGGAGCCTTCGGTCAACCTCGCCGCGAGCGCCCGCAGCCGGGCGGGGACGCGATGGCCGAGCAGCTCGGCGGGTGGCAGCAGCGTCAATGCGGCTTCGATCCGGTCGAGTTCGGCCGCGATGGACATCTCACCGGCACCCGTCTGCCGGTGCGCTTCCGCCGCCAGGTGGTCGGCGAGTGCCGCCGGGCTCGCGTGGTCGAAGACCGCAGTGGCGGGCAGCCGCAGGCCGGTGGCGCGGTTCAGCCGAGTCCGCAGTTCCACGGTGGCCACGGAGTCGAACCCGAGGTCCTGGAATGCCCGTTTGGCCGCCACCTCGTCCGCGGTGTCGTACCCGAGCACGGCGGCCACGTGTGTCCGGACCAAGTCAAGGAAGGCACGGCCCTGTTGCGCGGCGGGCAGCGCGAGCAGCTCGGCCAACGGCGCGGGTCCGGCTTCCGGTTCGGCCCCGTCCTCGCCGTTCAGCGCCTGACGCACCTCGGGAATCGCGTCCAGGAGTGGGCGCGGCCGAGCGAGCGTGTACGTCGGCGCGAAGCGGGACCAATCGAATTCCGCGACGACCAGGTGACTTTCGTCCTGCTCGATCGCCTGGCTCAGTGCGCCGACGGCGAGCGCGGTGTCCATCGCGGGCGCGCCGATGCGACGCATGAACGCGCTGATCTCCGCGTCCACCATGCCGCTGTCCAGCGGCCCCCAGGCAATCGAGGTCGCGGTGAGTCCGCGGGCCCGGCGGCGCTGGGCGAGCGTGTCCAGGAAGGCGTTGGCGTTGCCGTAGGCGGCCTGCCCCGAGCTGCCCCAGACGGCGGCGCCCGAGGAGAACAGTACGAACGCGTCGAGCGGGTGGTCGGCGAGCAGTTCGTCCAGGAGCAGCGCGCCGCCGATCTTCGCGTGGCCGACCTCGGCGAACTCGGCCAGGGTGCTTCCCGCGAGGGGCGTGTCCCGCCCGGACGCGCCGGCGGCGTGTACGACGGCGGTCAGCGGCAGTTCGTCCGGTATGGAGTCCAGGAGCGCGCGCAGGGCCGCCCGGTCGGTGACGTCGCAGGCCGCGATCGACACCAGGGCGCCCAGGGCCACCAGTTCGGCCGCGAGCTCGGTCATCCCGGGTGCCGCGGAGCCGCGTCGACTGGTCAGCACCAGGTGTTCGGCTCCGGCGCGGGCGAAGTGCCGGGCGACATGGGCGCCGACGCCGCCGGTTCCGCCGGTGATCAGTACGGTGCCGCGCGGGCGGTAGGAGCGCCCGGCGAGCGCGCCGTTCAGCGGCGCCCGGATCAGCCGACGGACGTGCACGCCGTCGGCGCGGATCGCGATCCGGTCCTCGGCGGTGCCCGCGCACAGGATCCGGTACAGCACGTCCACCGCGGTGTCGTCCACGTCGGCCGGTACGTCGATCATGCCGCCCCAGAAGCCCGGGTGGTCCAGGGCGAGTGCGGCGGCGGCACCCCACAGGGCGCCCTGGTACGCATCGGCGGGTTCGTCGAGGGGGGCGACCGCGACGGCGTTCGCGGTGACGCACCACAGGGGGACGGTCAGGCCCACGTCGGCGGCGGCCTGGACCAGGGCCACCGTGCCGGCGGTGCCTCGGGACAGCGTCGGGTGTTGGGGGTGTTCGCGTGAGTCGAGGGCGAGCAGCGACAGTACGCCGACGGTCGGTTCCTCGCCGGCCTTGTCGAGCAGGCTCCGGGTGAGCTCGGCGCGGTCGGCGTCGTGGTCCGGGATCAGCACGACGCGGGCGCCCTGGCGGGCGAGTCCTTCGGTGATCGCGATGACCCGCTTGTCGTCGCCGTGGTCGGCGGGGACCACGAGCAGCCATCGGCCGGTCGGTGCGGGAGCGTCGGGGTCGGTGATCGGAGTCCAGTGCAGGCGGTAGCGCCAGGTGTCCCGAAGCTCCAGGTCGCGGCTGCTGCGCCGCCAGGCGGACAGCGCGGGCAACACCCGATCCAGGGCCTCGGCGTCGACGTCCAGGCGCGCGGACAACTCGGCGGTGTCCCGCTGTTCGACGTCGTCCCAGAACCCCGCATCGCTCGGGTCGTTCGCATGCGGCCCGGTGGCCGTGGGCGTCGGCTCCCAGTAGTGCCGGCGGTGGAACGCGTAGGTGGGCAGTTCGACGACACTCGGGCCGGATCCGCCGGCGAAGTACGCCGGCCAGTCCACCCGGGCTCCCTGCGCGTACGCCGTGCCGAGTGCGAGCACCATCTCGCGTGCCTCGCCGCGGCCCCGGCGCAGGGTGGCCGCGAACGCGACGTCGTCCGCGTCGGCTGCGCAGTCGGGGCCCAGCGCGGTCAGCGCGGCGTCCGGTCCGAGTTCGAGGAACGTCGTGACGCCCTTGGCTCGGAGCGCACGGATCGCGTCGTGAAAGCGTACGGGCGCGGAAACGTGCCGCACCCAGTGGTCCGCGTCGAGCCGTTCGGCGAGCGCGCCGGTCACGGTGGACAGGATCGGGATCGACGGGGTCCCGTACTCGATGCTTTCGGCGATTTCCCGGAATCGGGCGAGCATCGGCTGCATCAGCGGCGAGTGGAACGCGTGCGACACCGTCAGCCGGTGGGTCTTACGGCCCTGTGCGGCGAACCGGTCGGCGATCGACCGGACTTCGTCCTCGGCGCCGGAGACCACCACCGACTCGGGCCCGTTGACGGCGGCGATCCCGGTCCGCTCGGTCAGCAGCGGGGCCACCTCATGCTCGCCGGCCCGCACGGCGATCATCGCCCCGCCGCCCGGCAGGGCGTACATGAGTCGACCGCGCGCGGCCACCAGTCGGGCCGCGTCGGCCAACGAGAGCACTCCCGTCACGTGTGCGGCGCTCAGCTCGCCGATCGAGTGGCCGGCCACGAATGCCGGGCGCACTCCCCACGATTCGAGGAGTCGGTACAGCGCCACCTCGATCGCGAACACCGCCCCCTGGGTGTACATCGTCAGGTCGAGGGCGGTCCCGGTCGTCCACATCACGTTGCGCAGCGGACGGTCGAGGTGTTGGTTGATCTCCGCGCACACGGCGTCCAGTGCTTCGCGGAACACCGGGAAGGTCTTGGCGAGTTCGCGGCCCATGCCGACGTGTTGGGCACCTTGGCCGGTGAACAGGAAGGCGACCGGGCCGTGCGGCCGGGCCGCGGCACGTACGGTCGCGGCCGTGGGCGTGTCCTGGATGAGTCCCGCCAACCCGCGGCGGAGGTCCTCGCGGGTCTCCCCGACGACCACCGCGCGGTGGTCGAGTGCCGCGCGCGTGGTGGCGAGCGAGAACGCCAGGTCGACCGGGTTCACCTCGGGACGCGCGTCCAGGTGGGCGAGCAACCGGCCCGCCTGCTCGCGCAGTGCGGGTTCGGTCCGGGCGGACAGGGTCCACGGGACCGGCCGGCCGGCGACGGCCGGCTCGTCCGTCACCGGCGCCGGTTCGACGGCCGGCGCCTCTTCGATGATCACGTGCGCATTGGTGCCGCTGACGCCGAAGGAGGACACGCCGGCCCGCCGCGGCCGGCCGTCGCTCGACCACGGCCGCGCCTCGGTGAGCAGGCTCACCCGGCCCGCCGACCAGTCCACATGCGGCGTCGGCTCGTCGACGTGCAGCGTCTTGGGCAGCACGCGGTGCCGCATCGCCATCACCATCTTGGCGATCCCGCCGACGCCCGCGGCGGCCTGGGCGTGGCCGATGTTCGACTTCAGCGAACCCAGCCACAGCGGGCGGCCGGCGGGCCGATCCTGTCCGTAGGTCTCCAGGAGCGCCTGGGCCTCGATCGGGTCGCCCAGCCGGGTGCCGGTGCCGTGTGCCTCCACCACGTCCACGTCGGTGGCCGCCAGACCCGCGTTGGCCAGGGCTTGTTCGATCACCCGTCGCTGGGCGGGGCCGTTGGGTGCGGTGAGGCCGTTGGACGCGCCGTCCTGATTGACCGCCGTACCGCGGACCAGCGCCAGTACGGGATGCCCGTTGCGCCGGGCGTCCGAGAGGCGTTCCACCAGCAACCAGCCGACGCCCTCACCCCAGCCTGTGCCGTCGGCCGAGGCCGCGAACGCCTTGCACCGCCCGTCGGCGGACAGCCCGCGCTGGCCGCTGAAGCCGATGAAGGCGTCCGGGGTGGCCATCACGTTCACTCCGCCCGCCAGCGCGAGCGAGCACTCCCCCGCGCGCAGCGCGTGCACGGCCCAGTGCAGCGCCACGAGCGAGGACGAGCACGCGGTGTCGACGGTCACCGCGGGCCCCTCCAGACCGAGGCTGTAGGCCACTCGGCCGGAAGCCAGCGAACCCGTGCTCTGGTTCTCCGCGTAATCGTGGTAGACCATTCCGGCGAATACTCCGGTCCGACTTCCACGCAGCGCGGTCGGGTCGATTCCGGCCCGTTCCAGGACCTCCCACGCGGTTTCCAGGACCAACCGCTGTTGCGGATCCATCTCCTTGGCCTCGCGTGGGCCGATCTTGAAGAATTCGGCGTCGAATTCGCCGGCCTCGTGCAGGAATCCGCCGTGCCTGGTATAGCTCTTTCCGGGTTTCCCCGGCTCCGGGTCATAGATTCCGGCGGTGTCCCAGCCGCGATTCTCCGGGAAGGCGGAGATCGCGTCCCGGCCGGTCGCCACGAGGTCCCACAGGTCTTCCGGGGAGGCGACCGATCCGGGAAAGCGGCAGCTGATGGCGACAATGGCGATCGGCTCTCTGGCCCGCGCTTCGATCTCGTGCAGTCGGCGCCGGGTCTCCTTCAATTCGACCGTGGCGCGCTTGAGGTAGTCGCGGAGCTTGTCGTCGTTCACCAACAACACCAACCCATCTCACCGCAGGACCTGACATCGTCTCGCCGGATATTCGCAATCAGCGCGCGCGGGCCGCGTCCATCAACACGGCCACCGAGTCCACCGTGCGCGCCACGTTCTCCGCCGCGGTGAGCGCGCGCAGGTCCGCGGACAGCACCTCCGCGGAGATCGGGATGTCCACGCCCTTGGCGTCGAGCGTGCGGATCAGTCGCACCAGGTCGAAGTCGCCCTCGCCGGGCATCAGGTTGTGGTGCAGGCAGTCGTCGAGCCGGGAGCCCTTGGGTTCGGCCGCGGCGTCGCGCAGTTCGAGGTTGAAGATGGACGCGGCCGGGAGGCGGTCGATCTGGGTGAAGGCGTCGGGGTCGCGGAAGAAGTGCCAGGCGTCCACCACCAGGCCGCCGTTGGGCCGGTTCGCGGCGAGCAGCATGTCGACGGTGTCCGCGTAGTCGAACCCGGGATTGACCGACTGGGGTTCCATCGCCACCGAGATCCCGCGCGCCGCGGCCCGGTCGCAGACCCCGGCGAAACGCTCGACGAGCAGGTCTGGTCCGGGGAGTTCGGTGGGTGTCATGATGACCGTCTTGATCCGGGGGATGCCGAACAGGTCGCACAGGTCGTACATGTGCTCCTCGCGCTCGCGCGCCATCTTCTGGTAATCCCCGCCGAAGTGCCAGGCGAAGAGAATCTGCAGTTCGCCGATCGTCACCCCGTACTGATCGAGGATGCCGCGCAGGTCCTCCACCGAATTGTTCTCGAGCAGCTTGTCGAATTCGTCCGCGTCGAAACCGATGCCGAGGACGTCGTCCCGGGAGGCGGCGGAAACCCGCTCTTCGAACGAATAGCCCGGGGGCTCGTCATAGGATGCGCCGAGCAGGTGAAGATATGGCAGGAACACACCCTGTCGGTCGAGCAGGCCCATCTCGCCACTCCATTCGTCGAAACGTGCGCGCAGTCTGCACCCCATTCAATCCGGGGCTGCGCGGGCAGCACCACACGGACCACCCCCTAAGCTCGACGGCAACCCCCTATATACGAACTCGTGGCCGTCGCTCGGGTCTCTTCGGCCGACCGAACGCGTAACATCTCGGCCGTGCACAGTGACCGCGCCCGAGAGTTGATCCTCGGCTGCGCGTGTGGTGCCGTCCCGAATCCTCCCCGCACTTTCGGCCCGAAAGGCTCAGAATGAGTACGCTCTCGTCTGACCGCGTTCGCGCGGCCCTCGATGCCCTCTATGCCGACGAGGAGGTGAAGGACGAACCGGTGGTCGCGGCCGTGATGGCCAAGAACCGCCCGCTCGGCTCCTTCAGCCATCAGGAACAGACCGAGATGCTCGCCGAGGCGTACATCTCGATCCCGCGCGAGGTCGGCGATCTCGTCTACCTGATGGCCCGTAGCCGCGGTGCCAAGCGGATCGTCGAGTTCGGCACCTCGTTCGGCATCTCCACGCTGTTCCTCGCGGCGGCCGCGCGGGACAACGGCGGCGAGGTCATCACCACCGAATGGCACGCCGGCAAGGCCGAGATCGCGTCGAAGAACATCGCCGACGCGGGCTTCGACGACATCGTCGACGTCCGGGTGGGCGACGCCCTGGAGACGCTCAAGGACCTGCCCGGCCCGATCGACATGGTCTTCCTGGACGGCTGGAAGGACATCTACCTTCCGGTGCTCAGGCTGATCGAGTCGTCGCTCGCCCCGAACGCCGTGGTGATCGCCGACGACATGGGCACCCTGCCCGAGCAGCCCTACTTCGATCACGTCCGCACCGGCGGCGGCTACCACTCGGTGCACGTGCCGATCGGTGACGGACTGGAGGTCTCCCTGCGGGTGGCCCCGTAGCGGCCTACCCGCCGCGACGCCTAACGTCGCGCCGGTCGGCCTTTCGGTCGACCGGCGCGACGTCGGCGTTCTCCCGGGATCAGGCCGTGTCGGCGGCGTACACCCGGATATCCATGGGCAGTTCCTCCCGCCGGCGAATGCCGAGCTTGCGATACACCCGGGTCAGATGCTGCTCGACCGTGCTGACGGTGACGTAGATCCGGCCCGCGATCTCCCGGTTCGAGTAGCCCGCCGCGGCCAGCACCGCCACCCGCCGCTCCGAGTCACTGAGCCGGGCGAACTGGTCGTCCCGGTCCGCCCGTTGCGCCTCGCCCGGCTCCGCAGCGGTGGCCTGGGCGGGCGCCGTCGCGGCCACCGGCTCCTCCCCGTGACAGATCTTGGCGATCCGCCGCGCCCGGCGCGCGGCGGTCCGGGCGTGCGTGTCGTTCCCCAACGCCTGATAGGTCTCGCTCAGATCCGCCAGAACCCCGGCGCTCTCGTAGCGGTCGTTGCCGATCTGGAGCATCCCCAGCGCCTTCTCCAGGAGGGGCAGCCGAGCGTCGACCGGCTTGGTCGCCGCCAGGCAACGCAGGGTCAGTCCGTACGCACGGGGCAACTCCGGCCCCAGCCCCGCCGCCTGCTCCTCGGCCAGGGCCGCCGCGCGATCGCGCCGGCCCAGGCGCAACCACCCGCGCGCGGCGCCCAGCCGCCACGGCACCAGCGCGGGGGTGTCGATGTTCCACAGGGCCATTCGCTCCCCGCACGCGGTGAAGTCGGCCAGTGCGGCATGGGGGCAATCCGCCGCCAAATGGTGTCTGCCACGCGCGTAGAGGTAGTGCAGGCCCGAGCGGGTCTCGAACAGCGCGGGGTGGACGGGGCGGCCGAGGCACTCGGCGGCGGCGGCGTGGTTCCCGGTCGCGGTGTGCGCCTCGACCAGGGTGGCCAGCGCCAGGCCGACCTGGGCGTTCCACCCGTGGCCGGACATGAACGCGAGGAATTCCTCGGCCTGTTCGATCGCCGAGTCCAGTTGTCCCTTCCGCAGCGCGACGAGGGCCCCGAGACTGCCCAACCACGCGGTGCGTACCGTTTCCTCGCGCTCGCGCGCCTCGGCGACGAGTCGGTCGCACCACGCGGCGGCGGAGTCGATCAGGTCGGCGTAGACCAGCGCCAGGATCGCGTCGGAGACCGCCTCGAACGGCCCGTCGCCGCCTCGGCTTTCCTCCCGCAGGATTTGCTCGGCCTGGGCGACGACGTCCCGATCGACCCGCTGCCCCAGCGCGGCGGTCAACGCTTCGGCGGCGCGCAGTTCGGCCGAGCGGGGCCCGTCGACGACCGCGGAATCGCCGCTCCGCGGTGCCGGTGCCGTGAGGCCCAGCGGGGACATGAGCCCCGGAGAGCCGGCCGCGACGCGCAACCTGGTCAGCTGCCACGCCTCGCCGAGTCGGTCGGCGTCGTGCTCGGCGGCGACATGGCCGACGATCTCGACCGCGTCGGCGCTCCGCAGCGACCAGAGCAGGGCATCGGCCACCCGCAGGGCCTCTTCCGGAGCCACCTTCCCGGCCAGAATCGGTCCCTTGAGCGCGAGGAATCGTGCGTCGGCCGCCGCGGGGTCGACGTAGCGGAGCAGCTCGGCGATCCGGATCTTGAGCGCGTAGCGGCGACTCGGGTCGGCGCAGCATTCGCCCGCGAACTGCAGGTACTCGACGGCGAGGGTGCTTCGCCGGTGCGCCGGCAGCTGCCGGGCCGCGTCCTGGAGCGCGGACAGTGCCCACTCCTCGGGCAGCGGGCCGGCCGCCATCAACAGGTTCGCCACTGTGTGCGACCGCGCGCCGGACTCGTACAGCAGTCGCGCGGCCCGGTGCCGCTGGAATACCGCTTCGTCAACGGGCAGTTCGTCCAGGATGGCCGACCGGATCTCCTCGTGCCGAAAGCGGGTGCCATGCAGCACCCCGGCCGCGTTCAGCTCGCGCACCAGGTGTCGCGACGTCTTCGGGTCGATCCGGCACAGCCGGCTCAGCAGGCCGATGTCGGTCGCCTCGCCCAGCACGGCGGCGCCTTGGACCACGCGGGTGGCCGGCAGGCCCATACGGTGTAAGCAGCCGGCGATCGCCTGCCGGAACCCGGGCCGCGCCGATCCTCCCGCGGCGGCGTCCGGGATCGGCTCGATCGAGGCCGGGCGCCCACCGGCCGGCGCGTGCCGAATCGCCGCCTCGCGTGCCCCGCAGGCGGGTTCGGATCGGGGTGCCGGCACCGGCTCGACGCCTTCGCGGGGCTGGGATTCGAGGCGGATACGCCGTACCCGCCGCCCGTCGATCAGCTCGCGCAGCGCGGCGGATGCCGCCCGGCCCGGCCGCGGCTCCCCACCGAGCACGATCACGAGCGGCCGGCCGGGCACGGCCTCGGCCATGCGGGGCAGTTCACGCAGCGATTCGACATCGGCGAACTCCACGTCGACGAGGGCGACGAGTACCGGAGCGCCCGCGGTCGCCTCGGTGTGCCCGGCGTTTCCGGCGTTCCCGGTCGCCCTCAACGAGTGCCGCAGCCGCGCCGACATGGCGTAGGGCACATGTTGTTCACCCGGAGAGCCGGTGACGTCGAGCACCGTGGCCCCGGCCTGGGCGGCCCGCCGACCCAGCGCCCACAGCGCCGATTCCGTGGCCGACGCCCGGGCCCCGTCGAGCACCGCCACCAGGCTTTCGCCTGCGGCGGCCTCCTCCAGAACGCCATCCAGTTGTCCGAATATGTCCTGGTATTCCATCAACAACGACATCAGCAAATCCCCCATGCGCCGAGTGTGTCTGACGTTGAAACCACGGCCGATCCCGCGCCCCTGGCGCCACCGCCGGGACGTGACGATCCGGACCACGCCGTCCGGCGCCGCCTCGTCCCCGAAACGCGTTCGACCGATCCCCGCGATTCGCCTCGTTCGATACCGGAGGGCAGTCGCCCGAAAGCCTTAATGCGCACTAGTACGGAGTCGGGCGACCGACTGCTGTTTGACGCACCTCCGGTGAGTAACGAATCCCCCGACCGAGCCCGCAGCATCGGACGGGAACCGTATGCCCCGCATACAGTGCGAAGGTACTGGCGTTCCATAGGGTCTGCAAGCCCGTCACGCAGAGGCCGATGCGGAGCCCCTACATACTTACCGAGCCGGACTCCAACGCGTTAGTAGTGCAGGTCACCGAACGGCTTGCGGGTACACCCCCGGCAAGCATCGCGGTCCGTGTTTTGGCCAAGGCATTACCGAAGACTCTTGACCACTACGTGCACAGACACCTAGCGTGCCCGTGATACACAGTTGCGATTCCAAACAAGATCTGAACAAGAGATGGGGCGCCGGGCAATCCCGCGGAACGGCCGTCATTAGCAACGACGGTCGCTCGTATGATGGCCGAATTGTAAACCTTTCGTGAACTCGCTGTTGTCGAACTCGGGGGAATGTCGACGGTGTTGTTGGTAGAGCGGAATCAGGAGAACAATCGGCTCGACGGACTACTGGCCGGTGACGACTCGGGGTGCTTTGTCGTCGCGGTCGTCAGCGGATCCACCGGCATGGAGAAGACCGACCTCCTGCGGGCTTTCCGCAAACGGGCGGCGGCAGCCGGAGTCACCGTGCTCAGTGCCAGGAGCTCACCCGAGTGCCGCGATCGTCCCTATTCCACCGTGCGCGAGCTCCTGGATTCGGCCGTTCTCGGCGTGCTCACAGCAAGCTCGGCTCGCATTTCAGCGCCCCCCGATGCCGCCGATCCGGGGCCGGCACAGGCCGCCCGCGAGCTGATCCGGACGGTATCCGAACTGTCCGCACACGGCCCTGTCCTGGTGGCCGTCGACGACATCGAATACGCCGATCCATCGTCCCTGCGCTGCCTGCGCCACCTGGCCCAGCACCCGGCCGCAAATCCCGTCGCCGTCGTGCTGACCTGGGATCGCAAACTCGGCCGGCGTACGCACCCGGCGCTCGAAGAGTTGCTCTATTGCCCGAGCGTACGGCACATCCGTATCGGTCCGCCTTCCTCGCGTGGCGGCGGACCGGTGATTTCCGAATTACGTACCGGAACGCCGGATCACCAGCTCGCGCAAGCGCACCTCGAACCGTTCGTCGGAAATCCATCAACCCTCGGCGTGATACTCACCGGGATGGACGGCGACAATGGCGGGCCGGCGGAATCAAAGGGCGCGTCGAATTCTCCCACCGAAAGCACCGAAACGATTTTCCGCGATGCGCTGGTGACCTGCCTGCATCGACTCGGCCCGATCGCGGTGACCATTGCCCGCGGCGTGGCACTACTCGACGAGTGCACCGATATCCACCTGCTGAGCCGATTCGGAAACGTCAGCACGATGACGGCCGGAAGCGCCCTGCGCAAACTCGCGGAGATCGGCGTCGTGCGCGATTTTCGATTCCGGCACGAGGCCGCCCGTTCGGCCGTGCTCGACGACATCCCACCACACGAGGCCGTACGCCTTCGACATCGCGCGAGTCGCCTGCTGCGCGAGGAGGGGGCACCGGCGGAGGCCGTCGCGGCCCATCTGCTGGTCGCCGGACCGCTGCGCCAGGACTGGGTGGTGCCCGTTCTTCTCGACGCGTCCCAGGCCGCCCTGCTCGCCGGTCGCACGTCGACGGCGATCCACTGCCTCGAACTCGCCGCCGAGTGCTGCGCCGACGAGGCCCGGCGGTACGTGGTCGAGGTTCGGGCGGCCGGGCTGCAGTGGCTGCGCGAGCCGGCCGGGTCCCGGGATCGGTTCCTCGCGCTCGGCTCGCCGCCGCGCGAGGGCACGCCGACGCTCGGACCGGCCATGTCGGTGGCCGAGGGCCTGCTGTGGCACCTGCGCTTCGACGAGGCGCTGGACCTCGTCGACCGCTTCGACACCCGGGATCGAATACCGGCCGCGCGGCCCGCGGTCGGCTCCGCCGTGCCGCGCACCCGGCTGCTGGTGGCGTCCACGTATCCGGGCCTGGTGTCCAGACTCCCCGGTCCGGCCGCCGCCGAGGCGCCGCAATCGGGCGCGGTCACGCCGGCCACCTCCGCACCCGGTCACCGCGCGGTGCACGCCCTGTCCGCCGTACTCACCGGCGGCGCCGACGAGCACACCATCGCCCAGGCCGAACAGGTCTTGCAGGACGGCGGTTTCGCGCACGGGTCGTACCGGGTGATCGCCCCCGCGCTGCTCTCCCTGGTCTACGCCGATCTGATCGACTCGGCCGCCATCTGGTGCACGCGCTTCCTGACCGGGGCCGGCAGTCACGAGACTCCCGGCTGGCAGGGGGTGTTGGGCACCATCGGTGCCTTGGTCTCGTTCCGCGAGGGGCGCCTGGACATCGCCGTGGACAAGGCTCGAGCGGCGCTGGCGCACATCAAGGGCGCCACCTGGAACGAGAGTTCGGTGCTGGCGACGGCGACCCTCGCCGAGGCGTACACCGCGATCGGCAACCACGAGGCCGCCGCCCGGGAGTTCGCCCGCCCGGCGCCCGGGGACCTGTTCGAAACCCGCGCGGGGTTGCACTACCTGTACGCCCGCGGCAGGCACCGCCTGGCCACCGGCCGGGCCCGCGCGGCACTGGCCGACTTCACCGACTGCGGGGCCAGGATGATGCGTTGGGACATCGACACGGCCACACTCGCGCCCTGGCGCGCCGGTGCGGTCGAGGCATCGCTGGCGCTGGGCGACGACGCGGGCGCGGCCCGCTGGGCCGAGCAGAAGGCTTCTCCCTCGGGGATCGCCCTGCCCCGGGCCCGGGGCATCGAGTTGCGCTCACTGGCGGCCACCCGCCCCGTCGGGGACCGACCCGGCCTGCTCGAAGAGGCGCTCCAACTGCTCCAGCACAGCGGTGACCGCTATCAGAGCGCACACGCGCTCGCCGACCTGGGCGAGGCGTACCAGGTGTTGGGCGACCGGGCCAAGGCCCGTACCGCGGCCCGCCGGGCCCGCCGGATCGCGGAGAGCTGCCACGCCGAACTCCTGTGCCGCAGGCTCGTGTCCACGCATCCGTCGACTGCGAAGCCGAACGACGCCCAGGGCCCCCCGACCGAGGGGGACCGGTTCGCGATCCTGAGTGACTCCGAGCGTCGGGTGGCGATCCTGGCCGCGCAGGGCTATGCCAACCGGGAGATCTCCGACCGCCTGCACGTCACGATCAGCACCGTCGAGCAGCACCTGACCCGGGTCTATCGGAAGATGAGCATCCGCAACCGCGAGGAACTTCCCACCGAATTCCGGATCGGCGCGAGCAGCGACGGCTGACCGCCACCGGCCGGCCGGGGGGGGGGGGGGCGCCCCCCCACCCCCAGCGCCCCCCAACAACACAACCCCAGACTCTGAAAAAAACGGCCGCCCCGCAAAACCGCAAACAACCGAAAAGTTAGATTCGTGCCCCAA
>NZ_JBITHP010000012.1:158976-184259 GCF_044458105.1 Embleya sp. NPDC050493 | reverse complement strand
CCCACCCCCAACCCGCGTCAAAAACCCAACCCTTGGGGTGGGGGGGCCGCCGGCCCGGCCCCCCCCCCCCCCGGGCGGGGGGGGGGGGGGGGCCCCCCCCCCCCCCCCCGCTTCCGCGCTCCCGCTCACCCGTCGTAGCTGACCAGTCCGGCGGCCCGGATCTCGCTCAACCACCCGTCGAGTTCGAAGCGGACCCAGACCGGCTCGGTGCCCCACAGTTCGGCGAGCATGGCCACCGCGAGATCGGGTCGCCCCTGGTGCCGCTGGAGCGCGATCCACATGGCCACCGCCGGCGGCGCGTAGCGATAGGACTCGTCGGCCCAGGCGGAGTAGAGCTCGAGACGTCCGTCGGCGGTGACGGTGACCGTCGTGTCGCGCGCGGGTCGAACGACCGTCCGCCACTCCCGGTGTGGGTTCGGGTCCGGGTCCTCGGCGCTCACCGTCATGTCGACTCCTCAGTCTCTGCGTCGAGGCACCGAAGGCGTGACGCGTGAGTACGGCATCACCTCGACGAGCAACTTATAGCGGATCGCCGAGCCGGTGAGGAGGGAAAGAAGAAGCCGGAGCCTCCGCGGACGGGGGTCGGCGGAGGCTCCGGTCGCACCGCGCGACCGTGACGGGGGGCACGTGGCGGTGCGGTTTGGTGGGCTCCCCTCAGACTGCCGCCTCGGCGAGGGCCCTGGCTCCGATGGCGAGGTTGGTGGTCAGTCCCGGGCCGAGCGCCTCGCCGAGCGCCTCGTTGCCCGGTCCCGCCAGCTCCAGCCGGTGGGTGATCTGCGCGCCGCCCGAAGTCCGCGGCGCGACCCGGCAGATGGTCCGCAGGAGCACGTTCTCGTCGACCTGCGTCTCCATCGTGAAGCTGTGCTGCGTGGTGACCGCGGAGAGCCGGAACGGCACCGGACCGTACGCCTCGCTGGTAATGGTGCCCTCGCTGCCGGCGGCGAACGGGCCGTGTAGTTCGACCAGCTTGATGCCCGGGTTCCAGATGGGCCACGTGGTCAGGTCCACGTAGTGTGCCCAGACCACCTCGGGAGCGGCATCGGTGTCGATGCTGTATTCATGATTCCACATGTGCATTGCACCCCTTTTATTTCGTCACGACTTCTTCACGAACATCGCACGGCCCCGATTCGCCGACGCGGGATTTTCCCTCGGTCAATCGACTCGGACCGGCTCCGGAGAAACGTGCGACGCTTCCGGTCGGGCCAATTCCGCGGGAACGCTGTGGGAGAGATGCGGCAGCCAGCGCAGGAACCACGGCATGTACCAGTTCTTCTCGCCGAGCAGCATCATCATCGAGGGCAGCAGGATCATCCGGACGATCGTGGCGTCCAGCAGCACCGCGACCGCGAGGCCCACGCCCATCTGTTTCATGTCCTGCATGGACAAGGTGGCGAAGACCGCGAACAGCGCCGCCATGATCGTGGCCGCCCCCGTGATCGCGCCCGCCGTGGCCCGAATGCCCTGGCGGATCGCCTCCTTCGTGGACGCTCCCTGATCGTGTGCCTCGCGGATTCGAGACACCACGAACACGTGGTAGTCCATCGAGAGCCCGAACAGGACCACGAGCACGAACAGCGGCATCCACGCCTCGATTGCCCCGGCCGGCTCCGTATGCAGCCGCTCCGCCTGCCAACCGTCCTGGAAGACCCGGGTCATCGCCCCATACGCGGCGAGCACCGACAGGATGTTGAGGCAGATGGAGAGCAGCGCGATCGGCAGCGAGCGGAAGCAGATCAGCATGATCAGGAAGGTGACGGCCACGATGAAGCCGAAGACCGGCAGGATTCCGCTCTTCAGCTTGGCGGTGAAGTCCACGGACGAGGCCAGGTCGCCGGTGACGTAGACCTTGGTCGTGGCCGGGGTCAGGGTCTGCGGGATGAGCTCGTCCCGCAAGTGATCCAGCGCTTTCTTCGAGCGGGCGTCGGATCCGTTGCCCGCGAGCGGCACCTGGATCTTGGCGACGTTCGCCTGCGGGAAGACCTGCGTCTCCACGGCCTTGCCGAAGTCGGGGCTGGCCTTCGCCTTCGCCTCGAAGTCGGCCAGCGCGGCCCGGGTGGGGCCCGACCCGATGTCGGCCGCCTCGACCACCACCGTTGCCGGGGCCGGGCCGCCGGGGAAGGTCGCGGTGATCTGCTCGTAGTCCAGGCGCAACGGGGCGTCCGCGGGCATCTGCTTCTGCAGGCCCAGTTGTTCGGTCTCCATGTCCCGGGCCGGCGAGGCCAGCACCACCATCGCGGCGATCCCGAGCACCGCGAACAGCGCGGGCGCGGCCAGCACGGGCTTCAGCAGCGCGCCGGAGAGGCCGCCACTGGCCCGTGGCCGGCCCTTGCGCCCGCCGAGGAAGGGCACCTTCCCCTTGTTGACCCGATCGCCCAGCCAGGACATCAGCGCGGGCAGGATGGTCACCGAGCCGAGCATCGCGATGAAGACCACCAGGATCGTGGCCGCCGCGAAGCCCTTGAAGATGAGCAGCCCGGACAGGAACATGCCGGCCATGGCGACCATCACGGTCACCCCGGAGATCAGCACCGCCCGGCCCGACGTCGCCGCGGCGATCCGCAGCGCGGTCTCCGCGTCCCGACCGGCGGCCCGCTCGTCGCGCTCGCGGCGCAGGTAGAACAGGCAGTAGTCGATGCCCACCGCCAGACCCATCAGCAGCATCACCGAGCTGGTGGTCTGGAACATGTGCATCTTGTAACTGAGCAGCGCCAACAGGCCGTTGGCCGCGATGAACGCGGTCATCGCCAGTGCGACCGGCAGCAGCGCGGCCACCAGCGCGCCGAAGGCGACCAGGAGGATGCCCAGGGCCAGCGGCACCGCTGTCCACTCGGCCCGTTCGAAGTCCTCGGAGAGCATGTCGTTGAGCCACTTGTTGGCGCTCGCGTCGCCGAACTGGCGGATCTTGACGTCGCCGTGGGCCTTCTTGACCTCCCCGACCGCGGCCAGCACCGGCTTCATCCGGCTGTCGGCAGTGTCCTTCTCGCCCTTGATCTCGAACGTGATCAGCGCGGACTTGGCGTTGTCCGCCGGCAGTGGCGCCTTGAGCTGCTGAACGACGTCGATGCCCTGGAGCCGGCCGGTCAGGTCCGCGGCCGCCTTCTTCCACTCGCCCGCGTCCCGACCGGTCACCATCACCAACTCGACGGCCGGTTCCTCGATCTTGTGGTCCTCGAGGATCTGTCGGGCCCGGGCCGAGTCGCCCGCGTCCAACTCGGCAACGGTCGCCTCCTGGAGACCGGCGTTGCCACCCACCGCCGCGCTGACCACCACGAACAGTAGCCAGCCGAAGATCGCCGTCTTGCGGTGGCGGGTGCTCCACCCGCCGAGTCTTGCCGCGATGCCACGCCCGGGTCGGCGGGTCACGGCTGTTCACCGCAGCACGCCGCCGCGCCGATCGGGGTGGCTCGTAAGAGCGTGGGCATCTGGGTTCTCCGCTTCGAATCACTGGAACTGTATATGCCGTAGATGCTTGAGTTTATGTTATACGCAGATAGAGTTCGGGTTGTCAACGAGTAACCGAGGTGGGCCACTTGGAGCGGCGAAAAGCCCCTACCGCCGGGGCGCGTACAACGTAATCGCATCATTCCCGGGCGGCGATTCGACGGACCGCACGGTCCACCGGGTGGACGTATTGAAACGCTGCGGCGCGGGTGGCCGGGGGGAGATGGCGGACGGCGCCGGTCGGTGCACCCGCACCGTCGGCCGCACGAGCACCGAACCTCCGCACTAGTGCACTGATTCGACGAGCCCGTCACAGACGAACGGAGAGGCGAACGTGACCAGCACCGAAACGCAGCCGGAGGCCCGTCCCGAGACCCGGTCGGGGCCCGACACCCGGCCCGATCCGCCGTCGGTGCGGATCATCGCCGAGATCCGCCGGCGGATCGCCACCGGCGAACTGCGTCCGGGCGACCGGGTGCCCTCGACCCGCTCGATCACCCGCGAGTGGGGCGTGGCGATGGCGACCGCCACCAAGGTCTTGTCGACGCTGGGCCGGGAGGGGCTGGTGCAGGTGGTGCCGGGGGTGGCCACGGTGGTCGCCGCACCCGCCTCCCGGCGCTCCGCCGGCGCGTCGCGCCCGGCACCCGGACGCGGCACCCCGGCCGCGCGCACGGACACCCGCGACCCCGAGCACTTCCTCACCCGCGAGCGGATCGTCCGCACCGCCATCGCGGTGGCCGACGACGAGGGCATGGCAGCGCTGTCCATGCGCCGAATAGCGGCCGAACTCGGCGTCTCCGCAATGTCGTTGTACCGATACGTGCCGGGCAAGGACGAACTCGTCGCGCTGATGGCCGACACGGTCTTCGGCGACCTGGAACCCTCCCGGGCCGACATCACCGGCTGGCGGGCCCGGATGGAGACGACGTGCCGGGTGCAGTGGGACCTCTACCGCAGTCACCGGTGGCTGGCCCAGGCGGTGTCGCTGACCCGACCGCGTCCGATGCCCAAGGCAATGGCGCAAATCGAGTGGATGATGGCCGAGGTCGAGGGCCTGGACCAGGACGAGATGCTCTACATCGCGCTCACCGTGATCGGCTTCACCCGGGGCGCGGGCACCGACATCGACTCGGAGGTCGAGGCCGAACGTACGACCGGACTCAACAACACGGACTGGTTACGTTCCCAGGCACCCGCGCTCCACCACGTCCTCCAGTCGGGCGCCTTCCCGATGTACTCCGGAGTCGCGGCCCGCAACTCCGTGTTCGACCTGGACACGTTGTTCGACTTCGGCCTGAATCGGCTCTTGGACGGCATCGACGCGTTCATCCGGGAACGCACCGGCCGCCGCCTGCCCTGACGGCGCGGCACGGGCGCGCCGTGGGGTCCGCCCGCCCTCCGAGGGAGCGGGAGACCACACGACGCGCCCGGTGCTCAGCGGCTGTCGCGCTGATCCAGTCCGGACCCGGGCGGTATCTCCGGCGCGTCCAGCAGCGAGGACTCGACGCCGCCGACGCCCCAGCCGTACGCCAACTTGTGCACTTCGAGGACGAAGAAGGAGTCGGTGGAGAGCACGCCGTCGATCAGCAGCAGCCGGCGATTGAGCAGGTCGGTGAAGTGATCGGTGTCGCGACAGATCACCTCGACCATCACGTCGTACTGCCCGGCGACCATCACCACGTAGGAGGTCTCCGGCAGTTCACGCAGTTCGCGGCACACCTCCCGGGCGGTGCCGGGCCGGACCCGCATGCCGATCATCGCGAGCCGATCGAAGCCGATCGTCAGCGGGTTGGCGATGCCGACGATCTGGAGCGTGCCGCTCTCCTCCAGGCGTTGCACCCGGTAGCGCACCGAGGACGCCGGGATGCCCAGATCCTCGGCGATCTGCTTGTACGCACGGCGGCCGTCGGCCTGGAGGATGGCGATGATGCGCCGGTCGATGTCGTCCAACGGGCCTGCGGGATTCATACGGCTGCTCCGGGTCTGCTGCGGCGCCGAGTTCGGCACGTCCTCTCGATCTTCGGCAGCCATCCTGCCCTGTTCGGCCGACTCCCCCGCCACGCCCGGCCCGCCGGCCCCGCTCGCGTCGCTCACGAGTCGAAGCCCAGCCCGAGCCGGTCGAGGGTACGCAGCCACATGTTGCGGCCGCCGTGCGCGTCCTCGCGGGCCATCGACCAGCGGGTGGCCTGGATGCCGATCCAGCGGGCGGGCTCGGGCGGGAACGGGATGGGCTTGCGCCTGATCATCTCGAGTTCCGTACGCTCGGACCGGGTGCCCGCGAGCAGGTCGAGCACGACCTCCGCGCCGAACCGGGTGGCGCCCACGCCCAGTCCGGTGAAACCGAGGGCGTAGCCGACCCGGCCGGCCGCGGCCGTGCCGGCGAACATGCAGAACCGGGTGGTCGAGTCGATCACGCCGCCCCACGCGTGCGAGAAGGCGACGTCGGCCAGCGGCGGGAAGGTCGCGGCGAACTGCTCGGCGAGCACGTCGAACGTCTGCGGGCGCTGGGTCAGCGCCTCGTCCACCTTGCTGCCGAAGTGGTAGATGGCGTCGTAGCCGCCCCACAGGATGCGGTTGTCCTCGGTCTTGCGCACGTAGTGGAACTGGTTGCCCGCGTCGGTGACGCCGTGCGCACCGGTCCAGCCGATCGCGGCGAGCTGATCGTCCGTCAGCGGCTCGGTGGTGAGCGCGTAGTCGTAGACCGGCACCATGCTCAGGCCGAGCCGGCGCAGCAGCGGCGGGAAGATGTTGGTGGCCAGGGCGACGCGACGCGCGCCGACGATCCCGTAGGCCGTGGTGAGCCGGATCAGGTCGGTGGGCTTGGTGTCGATCGCGGTGACCTCGGTGCGCTCCACGATCCGCACGCCCGCGTCCAGGCAGGCCCGACGCAGCCCCCACACCAGGCGGGCGGGGTCCAGGAGCGCATAGTCGGGCTGCCACACGCCGGCCGACCACAGCGGCGAGTCGACGTACGCCCGCAGTGCGTCGTGTTCGAGGTATTCGGCCTTCTCGCCGTGGCGGTTGGCCACCGGTACCGACGCACGCAGCGCCTCGGCCTGCCATGGGGTGGCAGCCACCGCGACCTTGCCGGTGCGGGCGAAGCCGCAGTCGATGCCGTGCGTGTCCAGGTCACGTTCGAACGCGTCCAGGTTCTGCGTACCCAGGCGTTGCAGGGTGTCGATCTCGTCCGGCCAGCGCTGGAGGCCGTTGGCCAGCCCGTGGGTGAGGCTGGGCGAGCAGAAACCGCCGTTGCGCCCGCTGGCGGCGTGGCCGCAGGTGCCCTGTTCGAGCACGAGTACGTCGCGGTCGGGATCGCGTTGCTTGGCGATCAGCGCGGTCCACAGGCCGGTGTATCCGCCGCCGACCACGGCCAGGTCGGTCCGGGTGTCCCCGACCTGACGGGGCAGCGGCTCCGGGCACTCGGGCCGGTCCAGCCAGAACGGTTCCTGGGCGGTGCGGCGCAAGGCGGTGCGGTGGCTGGGGGTCATGCGGTTTCCCTTGCGGGTTGTGGCCGATGTACGTGCTGTTGCTTGGCCTGATGCGCCGGCCGGGCCGGTTTGGCCTCGAACGCCGGCCGGGCTCCGTGGCTTCGAGCGCCGGCCGGGCTGTTCGGCCTCGAATGCCGGCCGGGCTGATCCGGCCGGCGCTCGTGGTCGAACAGCCCGGCCCGGCAATCGGAGACCTCAGAGGTTGATGACGCCCGTGCGCAGGTCGGACATGTCCAGCAGGGTGTGCTTGCCGCCGATCCGGCCCCAGCCCGTGCCCCGGTTGCCGGCTCCGCCGAACGGCATGTTCACGTCCCAGAAGCACGTGCTGTCGTTGACCACGACCTGGCCGACGGCCATCTCCTCGACGAAGCGGTAGGCCGCGCGCATGCTGCTCGTGAACACCGCACCCTGGAGACCGAGCTTGTCGTCGTTGGCCAGCCGCAGTGCGTCGTCCTCGTCGGCGGCGGTGATGATCGGCACGACCGGGCCGAACGACTCCTCGCGCGAGAGCAGGCTGTCCACCGGGACCTGGTCCACGACGGTGAACTCGTAGTAGAGGTCGGTCGGCATGCCCTCGCGGCGCTTGCCGCCGAGCAGCACCTTGGCGCCGCGCTCGTGCGCGTCGGCGATGTGCCGGTCCATCTTGGCGGCGACGCCCTCGTTGTTGAGCGAGCCCAGGTTGGTCGCGGCGTCGAACGGGTCGCCGAGCACCACGTCCTCGGCGGCGCGCAGTACGGCGGCCACGAACGCGTCGTGCACCTCGTCCACCACGATCACCCGCTCGGTGGCGCAGCAGACCTGGCCCGCGCACAGGTACGCGCCGTACACCGCGGCCTTGGCTGCGGCGTCCAGGTCGGCGTCCTCGAGCACGACCAGCGGGCCGTTGCCGGAGCACTCCATGATCGAGCGCTTGAGGCCGGCGGTGGCCTGGATCTTGGCGCCGGTGGCGGAGGAGCCGATGAAGCCGATCGCGTCGATGCCGTCGTGGCGCACGAGTGCGTCGCCGGTGGCGCCCTCGCCCGGGAGGATGTTGATCAGGCCCTCGGGGACGCCGGCGGCGACGAACGCCTCCATCGCCTTGAGCACGGTCAGCGGCGTGTTGGCCGGCGGCTTGACCACGTGCGCGTTGCCGGTGGCCAGGCCCGGGGCGACGAACTCGGCGAGCATGAGCAGCGGGAAGTTCCAGGGGGTGATGATGCCCCAGGTGCCGACCGGCGCGTAGAAGGTCCACATCCGCTTGGTGCCGTCGGTGGAGGGCATCGTCTCGCCGTGCAGCCGGACCGCGTCCTCGGCGTGCAGGTGGAAGAGCTGCGCGGCCTCCTCGATGTCGGCGACCGACTCGGCGAGGGGCTTGCCCTGCTCCAGGGTCTGGAGGCGGGCCAGCTCGTCGACGCGCTTGGTGATCTCGTCGCCGATGCGGTGACACAGCTCGGCGCGCTGCCAGACGTTCACCCTGGCCCACGCGCGCTGCGCGGTGTTGGCGGCGGCGACGGCCTTGTCCAGGTCGGCGGCGGTGGGGACCGGGATGGTGGCGACGTACTCGCCGGTGACCGGGCTGATCACGTCGTAGCCCTCGGCGCCGGAGCCGTCGACGTAGGCGCCGTTGATGAAGAACTGGTGGCGGGCGGAGCCGTTGCTGCTCATGCGGGGGGTTCCCTCTCTGTCCTCGGACGGCGTGTGCTCAGACTTCATCAGCAACTTTGACCTGTCAATAGGTCTCAATGAGCAACTTACACAGGTCTCATTTGTCGAATGAACAAAGACGAACCCTTGACGTGGTCGAAAACTCGCATCTATAACAGGGCCATCAGCAGGGCCGACGACGTCGCCGACAGCGGCGCCCCCGGAGCCCGCGACCCCTCCCCCAAGCGGCCGTCCCCCGGGATCACCCACCGGCCGCTCCCACCCCGCGAAGGGGACACAGATGTCCGCATCAACTCAGCCAGTCGCCCCCGGCTCCACCGGTCCCGCCACCGGCACCGCGGCGAATCCGCCCGCGCTCGCCAAGAAGATGCGCTGGTACGACGGCTTCGCGATGTCGCTGACCATGCCCGCCGCCCTGATCGCCTCGCTCGGCGCGTCGATCGGCGGACTCGGCGCGTGGGGCGCGATCGCGCTGTGGGCCGGTTCGATGGTCCTGGCCACGATCGCCAACTGGATCTACACCGAGCTCGCCGCGATGTTCCCCGAGTCCTCCGGCGGCATCGCGCACTATGCGACCGAGGGCTGGAAGAAGCGCGCACCGTTCGTCGGCCCGCTGGCCAGTATCGGCTACTGGTTCCCCTGGACCACCGCGCTGTCCGTGTACGCGGGCATCATCGGCTCGCTGGTCCAGGCCCAGTGGTTCAAGGGCCAGGACTGGACCCTCGACCTGGGCATCGCCGAGCTGACCTTCCCGATCGTGGTCGGCCTCGCGGTGATCGTGCTGCTGTTCGGCGCGGCCATGTTCGGACTGCACGTCGCCATGTGGGTCGTCTACGTCACCGGCGGCATGCTCCTGGTGCCGCTCGCGGTGTTCATCGTGCTGCCGTTCGCCAGTGGCGACTGGAGCGCGAGCAACCTGCACTGGAACCTGCACGGCTCGGCGGGCATCCGCGAGTCGCTCGTGTGGCTGTACGTGATGGCCTGGACGTCGTTCGGCGTCGAGGTCTGCGCGACCTTCGCGCCGGAGTACAAGGACACCGTCAAGGACACCTCCAGGGCGCTGCGCGCCGGCGTGCTGTTCTCGCTCGGCGTGTTCATCCTGCTGCCGCTGGCGCTGGCCGGGTACGTCGGCGAGGGTGCGATCGCGCTCGACCCGACCACCTTCTACGTCGGCGCGTTCAACGACCTGGTGGGCGGCGCGGCCGACCTGATGGTGGTCTTCCTGATCGCCTCGCTGCTGCTGATCATGATCACCGGTCTGGCCGACGGTTCCCGGGTGCTCTACAACATGGGCAAGGAGGGCACCACGATCAAGCAGGTCGGCGTGCTCGACAAGCGCGGCGTGCCGGCCCGGGCGCTGATGATCGCGCTCGTGGTCAACGTGGTCATCCTGATCGCGCTCAAGACGCCGCTGGCGATCATCGTGACCGGCAACCTGGGCTACATCCTGACCCACATCCTGGCCATCTCCGGCTTCGCGATGTTGCGCAGGGACCGCCCGGACCTGGCCCGCCCGATCCGGCTGCCGAACTTCTTCGTCCCGTTGGCCTGGCTGCTCGCCGCGTTCCTGACCGTGGTGCTGGTGGTCGGCGCGACCGGCTTCTCCATCACCGGCTACGGCGGCTACAAGGAACTCGGGGTCGCCTGCGGAGTGCTGGTCGTCGGCGTGGCCCTGTGGCTGTACCGCACCAAGGTCCAGGACCCACGGGACGCGGCCACGAACCGCCGCTGACCTTCACCCACCGGCTCACCACGGACGGGGTCCCGCGCTCGACGCGGGACCCCGTCCGTCGTGACCGGCCGATTCGTCGTGACCGGCCGATTCGCGACCGCGCTTCGCGTCGTCGCCGGCTCGGGACACCCGCCTCGTGCCCCGCCGATTTGCGACGCGGCCCGAGGCACACCAGGCACACTCGACCCATGTCCACCGAACCCCCGAGCACGTACCGACTGGCCTCCGCCGTCGAACTGACCGGCCCCGGAATGCGATTGCGCGAATGGACCGACGCCGACCTCCCGGCACTGGTCGACCTCTTCGACGAGGTCGAGACGGCCCGATGGACCCCACTCGCCTCGCCCTTCGATGCCCAAGCCGCCCGCGAGTTCCTCGCCAAGGCCCGCCTGGCCAAGGCCGAACACCGCTCGATCCAACTCGCCGTGACCGTCGACGGCGGCGCACCGTGCGGCGTGGTCATGATGTTCCTCGGCCTCGACGACCGCCACGATCAGGCCGAATTGGCCTACGCGATCGGAGCCGCCCATCGCGGGCGGGGTCTGGCCGCGAAGTCGGTCCGACTGATGACCGACTACGCCTACCAGGTGGTGGGTGTGCACGCCGTGGGGCTGCGGATCCCGCCGGACAACGCCGCCAGTATCGGGGTGGCCCGGACCACCGGGTTCGTCCGCACCGACGCCCCGACGATCGTCCGCGACCGCCGCGGCAGCCCGCTCACCCTGGACATGTGGCTGCACCGGCGGCTCCCGTGATCGCCGCCATTCCTCCTCGTCGTCACGAAGGTCGGTTCGGGGCGGCCTCGATCCGGTCACGGAGCCTCGTGTAGCGGGCGCGGCGGTCCGGGCGGGCGTGGGCGGCGGCCTTGCGCAGGGTGGGCAGCGCGGGCGTGCCGATCCGGGCCAGTCCCTCGGCGGCGGCCTCGCGAAGCACCGGATCGGCGGCGCCGAACAGGGTGACCAGGGTCGGGACGGCGGGCTCCCAGCGGGCGTACGACAGGGTACGAATGGCCATCCGCACGATGTCCCGACGCGGGTCGGCGAGCAAGTACTCGGTATGCCGCAGGTACGCGGCGCGGTCCAGGAGGCGGCGCGAGATCCGGTGCGCGTGCAGCCGCACCCTCGGGACCGGATGACCCAGCAACTCCACCACGAGGGCCCGTACTTCGTCGTCGGCGGCATGCTCGTCGGCGAGTCGGGACAGCGCCCGGCGGGCCTGCTCCGGGGCATCGCCTCGGATCGTCGCGATCAATTCGTCGCGGGTGGGGCGCTCGGCGCCCACGGGTACGGAGCGGGTGCGCAACGCGGCCAGGGCGGTGCCGTTTCGGGTGGCGGCGTCGACGCCGAGCAGGAGGCCGTCGGTCGGCTCCAGTCGGTCGGCCAGGGCAGTGTGTCCCCCCGCGCGCAGCCGGCGCACGGTCTCGGTGAGTTCCGGGGTGCGCCGGATCCGACGATCGAGCAGCAGATCCAGGCAGTGCCAGCGGCCGGCTTCGAGTCGGGTCCGCAACACCTCGGCGAGCGTGTCGGCGGGGATTCGGCGGATGGCGGCGAGCACCCGAGCCCTGGTCGCCGGTGTGCCGTTCTCCCACCAGGAGACGAGCTGTGGTGCCAGTTGCTCCAGGTCTTCCGCGGGCAGCACCGCGCTCAGAGCGGCGGCGCGTTCCCGAGCACCCTCGTCGTAGTCGGCGAAGTCGGTGACGTGGGCGATGTCGAGCAGGCCGCGGCCAAGCCCGGGCCGCGGCGGCAGGTCGAGCATGCCGCGCAGACAGGCGTCGAGGATCGCCCGCCGCACCTGCGGCTCGTCCCAGCCGCTCAGCATGCGGGCGGCGGCGCTGCGACGCGCCGGGTCATCGGCGGTGAGCAGGGCGAGCAGGCGTTCGCGTTGCGGGGTCGAACGGGGCTGGTCCAGGTCGGCCGGGTCCGGTACGCGCGTGGGCGCGACGGCGCGCGCGGCTCGTTCGGCCAGGACCCACGAAGGCGCGTCGATCGGCTGAAGCTCCGTCAGCCAGTCGAGCAGCGCCGCCCGATGCTCGGGATCGACCTCCGGGAAGACCTCGATCAGTGCGTCGACGCGCGATCGGGAGTCGATGTCGGCTGAGCCGGCTCGGGCGCGGATGGCGGCGAAGGCTCGGGCCGAGCGCACCGCGACGTGCAACGCGGACCGCCACGCGGCGACGCGGGCCGGTGCGTCGGGATCCGGGGGTGCGGCAGGGTCCTCGACGGAGCCGGACTTGCCGGCACGCGGATCGGGTTTGTCGACACGCCGATCGCGCTCGCCGGCCGCCGCACCCGCCCGGGACTCGGACCCGAACGCGAGCCTGAGCACCTCGGCTTCCGCCTGCCACGGGTTCGGACCCAGCCGCGCGCCGGCCAACGCCCGGTCCACGTCGGCGCGGGTGAGTACGGCTCCGCAGCGCCGCAGCACCGCCAACGGGGTCCGTCCCGCGAAGGATCGCGCCGGCAACGCACGGATGCGGGCGGCCAGGACGAACGCGGCGACCTCCGACAACGAGTCCGCGATCCGTTCAAGCACCTCGCCCGCCCCGGCCACGGCGCCGAGTTCCGCCGCGAGCACGTCGCACGCGTCCGCGAACGCGTCGCGCTCGGCGGCCGACCAGGGGGCGGGGCACACGTCCAGCGCGAGGCGCAGCACGGCGGCCCGATCCGCGGGCCGATCACCGGACCGATCCGCGGGTTGATCCGCTGGCCGATCCGCGGGTCGATCACGCGCGACGGCCAGCAACTGCGGCAACGCCGCCCGTAGGGCGGCCCGTTGCCCGGCCCCGATCCTCCCGGGCCGCTCGGCCAAGCGCCGCACCGCGCGCGCCTCGTGAACGGGCCCGCCGTGCCGGGCGAGCGTGATCAGATCGGCCCGCACCTCGGCGTCCTCGCCGGCCGACGGCTGCGACCAGGCGATGTCGTACGCCGCGAACTCCCGGGCGAGATCCTGCGGTTCGCCGCCATCCAACGCCGTCGCACCGCTCGCCAAGCGGGTCAACAGCGGCTGCGCGACCGGGGATCCGCGCCGGACCAGGGTCGACACGGCCCGCACGGACAACTCTCCGTCCAAGGCATCGAGCAGCAGCCCGCGTTCGCGCGCGTCCGTCGCCCGTTCCGCCGCCGACAGGACGCACGCCGCGTACACCCCGCCCACGATGGCGCGCAGCGCGGCCGTCAGCGACTCGCGCAGGCCCGGGTTGTCATGGCCGCCGAGCCATCGGAGCAGCGCGGGGACCTGGGCCGGCGTACCGGCGTCGATCAACGCCTGTGCCGCCGTCTTCTTGATGTTCATCACGGGGTGGTCCAGGCATGCCGCGATCGACTCCCCCGCCCAACGGGCCCGCGCCCGGCCGAGGGCGCGCAGGGCCTGACGCACCGTCTGCGGGTCGGCGGCCGAGGTGAGCGGGATCAGGCTCGCGGACAGCGAGCGTGCGGCGTCCACGTCGGCGTCCCGGGCGAGCAGTGCGATGGCGTGCTTGCGAACGTGTGGATCGCGGTGCCGGATCAGGTGGTGCACGCGGTCCTTGACGTGTGCGGACGGTACCCGGCCCAGGAGTTCGAGCAGCACGACCAGTTCGGCGTCGGTGACTCCGGTGCGTCCCAGGACGTCGAGCGTGAGATCCACGACGAGCGCGTCCCGCGCCGCCTCCGCGGAGGTCGCGTCGAGCAGGCAGGCCGGGCGCAACGCGCGCCGTCGGTAGAGGCGTTCGCCGAGTTCGCCGATCGAGCGGTGGACGCCGTCCGGCACAACCGGTTCGGCGACCTCCTCGCCGCGGTTGTCCACGAGCTCGCTCACCACACGCAGCAGCAGGTCCGCGAGCACGGGAACGGTGCGCGCATCGCCGTGGTCGGCGAGTCGGCACAGGGCCTCGTCCGGTCGGAGCACATCCAAGTCCGCGGTGAGCGCCCAGAGTTCGTCCGCGTCGGGAATGCCGAGGTCCGCCGCGACCCGTTCGGGCAGCTCGCGACGATTGAGCCGCCCGCGCAACTCCCGGCGCGCGGCCGGGTCGTCGGTGAGGAGCCATAACACCTCCAGCGCGAGGTCCGCCACCGCGCGCAGATACGGCGCGACCACGCGGTCGGGATCGGCGACGCCCAGTGCCTCGCGCAGTGCCGCGACCGTGGCCGGTCCGCCGATCGCCTCCAACGCGCGCAGCGCGGCCCGGGGTGCGCGGGGCAGGGTGGCGAGGACGACGCCCTCCGCTTCCGTGTACCGCAGTTCGCGCAGTACGGACAGGATCGGCTCGGGTCGTGCCGAGCCCGCGAGTCGCGCGGTGAGCACCGCACCGACCGGCAGGTCGGGCGTGCCCTGGGCGGCGAGCGCGGACAGCAGTTCGGCGCAGCGGGGCCAGTGCGGGTCGTCGTCCGGAACCGCCGTCAGGGCCCGCAATACCTCGTGCCGCACGGTGAACGACACGATCGCGAAGTCCGCGGTGGACACGCGGTAGTCGGCGAGTGCCATCTCGATCACGGCCGGCACGTCGTCGGCTCGGACGAAGTGACCGCGTCGATGCATCGCCCGCAGACACGCGGCATACGGCGCGGCGAACAGCAGCGGGTCCGTGCCGGCAAGCGCCGACAGTGCGGCCGTATCGCCACGTTCGGCGAACTCCCCGACCAGTTCCAGGGCGCGCCGCCGCGGGCTCCCCGGCAATCCGGGATCCGCCGCGATCTCGCGCAGCAGCCCGGACAGGCCGAATCGGGCCGCCGTCTCCACGGCCTCGGGATACTCCGACACCACCCGTCGCAACGCCGGTTCCAGGCCCGCCGGCGCGTCCCCGAGGGCCCACGGTTCGGCCAGCTCGGCCAGCGCCCCCGCGACCACCCGCGCACCGCCGGCCGGATCCAGCAACTCGACCAATCGGCCGCGCGCCTGCTCGGGAACCAGCAGCGCGCCGCACACCGCCTCACGAAGCACCCGCAGCGCCGCCGCGCGCAGCACGGGATCGGGCCGGGCGATCAGTCCGCGCAGGTAGCCGTCGAGGTCGGCCGGCGCCTCGGCGTCGATCAAGCGCACCGCCTGGTACAACTCCTCGCCGAGCGGTTCGGCCCGCACGGTCGGCTCGGGTCGGCCGATGATCTCGGCGCGCAGCCAGGCGATCCGCACCCTGGCCGGCCATGCCGCCGACCGCCATTCCGGCGCCGGGACGCGCAGTCGCGCGCACGCCTCGGCCAGTACCGCCGCCGTCTCGGCCGACCCGGGCGACACCCCGGACAGCAGGCTCGCCGACTCCGCGATCAGGCCCTCGCTCGTCGACTCCGCGATGCCCTGGTCGGGTCGCCCCGAGCGCTCACGGAGCAGCACGACTCCGAGGTGGCGCAGCGCAGGGTCCGCATGCCCGATCAACTGCCGCAGCACCGCGACCGGGCAGGGCATCCCGTCGAAGTAGGCGGAGAGCCAGCCGACGTCGCCCCGGCGCACGGCCTGCGGCACGGCGTCCGGCACGACGGCGCGGTCGGAAGTGGTCATCGCTCGATCCTAGGCAGGCCGCCGAATCGGTACGAGCGAGTATTCGCGCCGGGTGCGGCGCTGCGCGGCTCGCGGCTGCCGGGCTCACATCGGCCGGGGCTCACCTCTGCCCCGGCTCACGTTCGCCATGGCGCGGCCCTCGGCAGTCGTGCCTGCCCTGATGCACCCCTTGCCACCCTTCGCCGGCCCCGCACCCGCGCGGGTGCGCCGGGGCCGCTCTCCTCCCCGGTCACCGAGTCGGCCGCTGCGCCGAGTCGGGCGCGGCAGCAGGCCACCGCGGACGCCGACGGGCCGGAGCCGCCGCATCGGCGACTCCGGCCCGTCCACGCGCTCACCGCTGCGTCGTCACGCGCGGCGGCGCCGGTCCCGCGGTGGTTCGGGTCGGCGGATGGTTCGGGTCAACAGGCGCCCAGGTCCTGCCACACGCCCCATTGGCCGGTGGTACCCGGCTCCTCGCCCTGGGTCCACCACTTCGCCTTCCACGAATGACCCTTGTGCGACACGGAGTTGTTCGCGACGTAGATCGCGGCGCGGTCCCACGCCGTGGTACTGCACGTGCTCGGCGGGACGGTGGTCGGCGGGGTCGTCGTCGGCGGGGTCGTGGTGGGCGGCGTGGCGCCCGCGAACCGCACGGAGAACTTGGTGAAGTCGTAGGCGCCCTGCGGCACGCTGCTGCACACGCCCGAGGTCTTGCCGTTGTTGTCCGGCGGCGTGCACTGACGGTCCCGGTTGACCGACCAGTTGGTGAAGCGCGCCATGTGGTGGCCGACCGCGTAGTCGTACACGGTCTGGAAATCGGCCTGATAGAAGTACTCGCCGGTGTCGCTGCGTCCGTTCATCTGCGAAATGCCCTCGTGGGCATAGGCGGTGGCGGTGTCCCAGCCGAACGTGTTGCGCAGGATGGTGTTGAAGTTGGTCAGCGCCGAGGTCTGCGCGGCGGCGCCGTTGAACCCGCCGTCGAACGGCATGATCGAGAAGTTGTCCGGGACGAAGCCCTGCGCCTTGGCCTCGTTCAACATCTGCTTGCCGAACCAGCCGGTACCGTCGGCGGTGGCGGCCGTGGTCACCGAGAGGTAGATGCCCGGGTTGCGCTGCTGGATGATCTTCGCGGCGCCGATCTCGTTGTGGATGGCCGCGGCGTTCTCGTACTCGGGCTCCTCCAGGTCGAAGTCCAGCGCCTTGAGCGAGTACTTGTCGATCACCTGCTGGTACGCGGCGGCGGTCGCTTCGGGAGTGCCGCAGGTCTGGCCGAGCTTGGTGCCGCCGTAGCCGCCGGCGGATGCCGAGACGTCACCACCCTTGGCCCGGATCGCGGCGATCACACCGGCCACCGCGGTATCCGTCGAGGTCGGCTTGGTGCCGTCCCAAGTCGGCGTACAACCACCGCCGTTGGGGGCCAGGATGAAGGCGAGCTGGAACGCCTTCAGGCCGGTGGCGTCCATCACCGCGCCGGCGTCCGGCGGGTCGTTGTCGAGCGGCATCAGGTAGGGGGCGGCGGCGTACCAGTTGCTGCCGATGCCGGTGGCCGCCGGGGACGCGGCGGGGCCGGCGGCGGTCGCACCACCGGTGAATGCGAACAGCGAGATCAATCCGGCCGACGCGGCGGCAGCGGCCAGGACGGGGACGTAGCGACGTGCCACGGGGGACTCCCTCGATGGACTTGGTATAGACCAATGGCCAAAGGGTGGCCTTCCGCTTCCGGCCCGTCAATACATTGGACTGGACCAATTTTCCCGATGTTCCGCATCGGTGTCGGCCGCCCGGCCGGTCCGGCGCCCGATGTTCGTCCGGGCGTCGCCCGGGTGGGGCGGCCTTTTCGTCGGGTCGTCTTCGCGGCCGGGCAGGCTTCGGGGATGAGCCCTCGTCAGGAGTCCAACCCCTGCCGGGCCTTGCGGTTCGGCGTGAATTCGTACAGGTCCAACACCCCCGGGGCGTCCGCGATCCCCGGACCGCCCGCCGCCGCCCACGCCGCTATCTCGCCGGTCGTCTCGGGGTCGTTGACCGTCCCGAACCAGGTCGGCCGGCCGCCCGCCGCACGGCCCGTCGGCGAGGGTTGCACGACGACCACGTTGCCGCGCTCGCACGGACCCAGACAGTCGCTGAGCCGGACCGCGACCCGAGTGCCGGCCAGGGCCGCGCCCAGCGCGGCCGGTTGGCCCGCGTGATCCGTACCCGCGATCTTGGCGGTGCCGCAACAGCAGCCCCGGCACACGGTGATCGTGCAGGCGGCCGAATCGGCGGGCTGCTTGGGCTGTTTCGGCTGCTTGGGCTGCGCCGCGCGATCACGACGAGCGGCACGTTGCGAGCGGTCGGAGCGATCGGAGCGGGAGCGGTCGGAGCGGGTCATGGGAACTCTCCTTCGCGAGTTCGATCCGGGTCCCGACCGAGACGAAGCGGCGGAGCCGGCCACGAACACGCGACCGACCCTCCCGCGGGGCCCCGGACGGGCCGCGCACGGTCGGGCCGCGCACGGGCGAAGGCAGGTCTTCGGACTCGTGGGCACGTCGGCCCGTCCGGGCACCGACACCTACCGGCCGTCGCTTCCCGGACACCGTGCTCGGCGTCCAGTGCGTGATGACGGCTCTCGTTCCCACTCACCGCTGCGGGGCAGTTCCGGACTCGCACCGGATTCCCTCTTGCGACACGCACCCCGGTCGGGGGCGTGAACCATTCGCGCAGGTCAGCTTAGGCGCCGGCGGCCCGGGCAGGGTGATGTGAGCCAGGTCACCGGGAACTTCGACCGACTTGGTCTGGACCTTTCGTGGTCCGACGCGGTTATATTCAACCGTCTTTACTAAACCGAGCATGCAATAAGTCCGCGCCGCGCAGGCGTCGGCCAGCCGAGGGGGCGTCCGTGAGCAGCATGGCGACATTGCCGGACGAAGCGGTCTTCGGCGAGCCCAAGTACTGGCAACTGCGCACCTCGCTGCTGAAGGCGATCGAGGAGGACTTCAGCTCCGGCGACATCCTCCCCAACGAGCGCGACCTCGCCGCCCGCTTCGGCGTCGCCCGGGCCACCCTGCGGCACGCGCTGGAGCAGCTCGAACTCGAAGGCCGCCTGGTCCGCAAGCGCGGCGCCGGCACCACCGTCGCCGGACCGCGTGTGGACGTCTCGCTCAGCGCCGACGGCGAGGGCTGGCCGGGCGTGGACCTGCGCGACCGCGAGGTGATCGACTGCGCCACGGTGCCGGTGACCGACGACTTCGCGGACACCCTCAAGGGCCGCCCCTCGGCCCTGGTGCACCGGCTGCGCCGCCGCCAGTTCTCCATGCGCCAGGTGGTCGGCCTGGAATGCCTGTACGTCTCCCGCGCCGTCGTGCCCTCGTTGTCCACCCGCGTCCCGGGCTTCGAGCGGGCCTCGCTGATGCTGCGCCAACTGCGCGGGCACCGCCTGGAGAGCCGGCACCGCGCGGTCGAGCTGGGCGTGGCCGAGGCCGAGGAGGCGCGCTACCTGGAGCGTCCGCCGGGTACCGCCGTGCTGATCGTGACCACGACGTACACCGCGCTCGGCCGGACCGCCGCGGTCACCGTGGCGACCTACCGCGCGGACACCTGCCGGCTGGCGTTCGCCGAGGCGGGGCCGACCGCGTTGCGGCCCGCGTCCTGATTCGACGCGAAATCTGGGTACCATCCGCGCCTGAGCGGCGACGTGTACGACGGGCGCGGCGGCCCGGACGGACGTACCGCGCGCCGGCGCGATGAGAGGACAAGAGCTGTGGCACAGGCGACCGGCGGAGACTCCTCCGTGGTCCGGCGGATCAACTCCGCGGCAACCCTGCGCACGTTGCGCGCCGGCGAGGTGTTGACCGTGACCGCGTTGATGGAGGCCACCGGTCTGTCCCGCCCCACCGTCGAGGGAGTCGTCGACGGCCTGCTCGCCGAGGGTCTGGTCGTGGAGACCACGACCGCCGAGAGCGAGGACGGCAGTCGACCGCGTGGTCGACCGGCCCGACGCTTCCGCTTTCACGCCGAGGCCGGTCACCTGCTCGGCATCGACGTCGGCGTGCACCACATCCGGGTCGTGCTCGCCGACCTCGCCGGCACGATCGTCGGCCGGGGCGCGCGCACCGTGGAGGAGGACTGCGAGGCCGAGGACCGACTCGAACGCGTGCGCGGCCTGGTCAGCGAGACCCTGCGCCGGGCCCAGGTGTCCCGGGGCTCGTTGTGGGGTGTGGGCGTGGGCACGCCCGGGATCGTGGACACCGGGGGCGTGGTCACGCTGTCCTCGGCGATGCCGGGCTGGACCGGCCTGGACCTCGGCGGCCGGCTCGGCCGCTCGTTCAGCTGTCCGGTCCAGGTCGAGAACGACGCCAACCTGGCCGCGATCGGCGAACGCTGGAAGGGCGTCGCGGTCGGTTCCGACGACATCGTCTACGTGATGGCCGGCCTCAGCCCGGGCGCCGGCTCGTTCATCAACGGCCGCCTGCATCGCGGCTTCGGCGGCGCCGCCGGCGAGATCGGCGCCCTGCACCTGCTGGGCCGCCAGGTCACCCCGGAGAACCTGCTGTCCACCACCGGCACGCCGCTGCCCCCGCTGGACGAGGCGGCCGTCGGCGAGGTGTTCCGACACGCGGCCGAGGGCGACCGGACCGCGACCGAGGCGGTGGACCGTTTCGTGCAGCGGCTGATCCACGACGTCACCGCGCTGGTGCTGGCGCTGGACCCGGAGATCGTGGTGATCGGCGGCTGGGCGGCCGGCCTCGCGGACGCGGTCCCGCCGCTGACCACCGAGCTGCGCCGGTTGTGCCTGCGGATGCCGCGCGTCGAACTGTCCGCCCTGGGCGCCGACGGCGTGGCCCTCGGCGCGGTACGGGTGGCCCTCGACCGGGTCGAGAACCGCCTGTTCGCGGTCGAACACACGGGCTCCGCCAGGGCCTGACGCGACCTTTCCCGCACCGCGGCGGTCGGGACGGACGGGTCCGGCCACCCACGGATCGGATGGTTCGCGACCGGCTCCGTCATCGCCCGTCCTCGATCCCGACGTGCACCCCGCGCAGCTTCGGCGCATCGATCTCGTCCAGCAGCGCGATCGCGAAGTCCGGATAGGACACCCGGCTTTCCGCTGCGCCGGGGGCCGGGCGGTAGTAGCCGGTACGGACGCCTTCGTGGTCGAAGTCGCCGGCCGGGCTCAGCACGACCCACTCCGGCACGGCACCCGAGGCGTCGCCGACACCCGGGGCACCCGACACGCCGGCCGCCCGCAGCGCCGCGTTGCCCTCGGCATGCGCGAGGAAGAACGCCCGGTACTCCTGCGGATAACCCGCCGCGTCCATCAGCGGTTCGCCGGTGGCGGTCGGCAGCACCGAGGCCAGCCCCACCCACACCAGCCGCCCGACGCCCGCCCGGGCCAGCCCGTCGAGCAGCGCCCGCACCGCCCGAGCGAAGAAGTCCCCGAGCATCGCCGCCGGATCGAACACCGCGGCGATCGCCGCATCGTGCCCGGCCGCGAGTTCGGCCACCGCGTCCGCGTCGGTCACGTCGCCCGCGAGCACCCGCACGTCCGGGCCGGCCAGGTCCGGGTACTTCGCCGGGTCGCGCACCACGGCGGTGACCCGGTGTCCGCGACGCAGCGCCTCCGCGACGGCCGTGCGTCCGGTCCGACCACCTGCGCCGAAAACGATGATGTCGCTCATCGATCCACCCCCGTTCGTCCGGGTCGAGCCCTTGCTCCGACCACCGCCACGCACGCTACCCAGGGCGGTGGTTACCTCCCGGATACCGACTACGGTGGACCCATGAGCGAGGCCATCCGAGAACCTCTGCGCGCGGACATGTTCGACCCGGTCTGCCCGTCGAACCTGTCCCCGATCCGTTTCGGCGACAAGTGGGCCGGGATGATCATCCGCTGCCTGGAGGGTGGTCCGCGGCGCTTCTCCGAACTGCGGGTGCCACTGCGCGGCATCACCGCCAAGGTGCTCACCCGGTCACTGCGTACGCTCGAACGCGACGGCCTGATCAACCGCACCGAGTACGAGACCCCGCTCCGCCGGGTGACCTACGCCCTCACCCCGCTGGGACGCAGCATGCTGGTCCCGATGGAGGCCGCGTGCGCGTGGACGGCGGCGAACTGGGAGGAACTCCTCGACGCACGCGAGGCATCCACGGACCTGAACCGGACCGGGTGAGCCCGGCCGCGTGAGCCGCGCCGGCCCGAGCCGAACCACGTGCCCCGGAGCGGGCAGGGCGGCGAGGCGCCGCCCCTCGGGTCGCGAGTCGCGACCCGAGGGGCGGCCCGGTACGGCTAACGCGTCTCGGTGACCTTCGCCAGTGCCCGGGGGGCGTCCGGGTCGCAGCCGCGGCCCAAGGCGACCTCGCGCGCGAGCAGTTGCAGCGGCAGGATCTCCAGGATCGGCGACACCTCCTCGGCGTGCCCGGTCGGCAGCACGAAGCCCCGACCGTACTCGGCCACCGACTCGGCGGACCCGATCACGTACAGGTCCGCGCCTCGCTCGCGCAGCCGGTCGAGCACAGGTCGCAGCGCCTGCCCGCCCGCGCCGTCCGGCGCCACCGCGAGCACCGGCCAGGCCCGGTCGACGATCGCGAGCGGGCCGTGCATCAGGTCCGCGCCGGAGAACGCCTGGGCGCCGATGTAGCTGGTCTCCATGATCTTCAGCGCCGCCTCGCGTGCGGTCGGATACCCGTAGCCGCGCGCGGTGACCACGAGCCGATCGGCGAACCGGTAGCGATCCGCGGGCGCCTCGATCTCGGCCTGCCGATCCAGGATCGCGCGCGCCGCCTCGGGCAGCGCCCGGGCGGCCTCGCCGGTGCCACCCCGAAGGTGGTCGACCAGCAGGAACAGGGTGAGCAGTTCGGCGGTGTAGGTCTTGGTCGCGGGCAGCGCGAGTTCGGGACCGGCCAGCACGTCCAGGTGCAGATCGGATTCGCGGGCCAGCACGGAATCGGCGTTGTTGGTCACCGCGAGCGTGAGCGCGCCGTCCGCGCGGGCCTGGCGGGCGGAGGCGATCAGGTCCGGCGAACCACCGGACTGGCTCACCGTTACCACCAGGCAGTCGGCCAGACGTTGCCGGGCACGGTATGCGGTCGTGGTGGACATCGAGGTGAGGCCGGCGGGCAGCCCGAGCAGTACCTCGGTGAGGTAGCGCGCATACAGCCCGGCGTTGTCGGAGGTCCCCCGCCCGGTGAACAGGACGAACCTCGGGTCGCGCGCCCGGATTTCCGCGGCGACGGTACGGATCGGGTCGAGCCCTTCGGTCAGGATCCGAGCCAACCCTTCGGGCTGGGCCGCGATCTCACCGGCCATCACCGACCCGGGCACGGGAGAAGCGGGCATGGGGTGATACCTCCGGCTGCGACGAAGCGGAGCACGAAGTGATGGACCCGACGTGCCTCGAACACCCCGGAACGACGTCCGGCGCGGTGCCCCGAAGGTATCCACCGCGCCGAAGGAGTTGCAATATTGGTCTGGACCTCTTTGGCGTCGGCGTGGTGGGCCGCGGGGCCGGGGCGGGCCGGCCCGCTGCTTGTGAAACCCCGGCCTCCGCACCCGCCGCAACGGGTGGGTACACCAACCTGCCGAATCAGGCGTTCTCGCGCGTTCGGCCGACCACGGCCTTGGCCTCCGGCTCCGCGTCGCCCACGCGTACCGACCCCGACCGACCCCGCGCGCCCCGCAACCTCCGCAGCAACTCGCCGGGCTTCGCGCTCAGCGCCCGCGCCCGCGGCCCCGCCGTCACTGCCCGGACCCGCGCCCGGGGCCCGTCGGTCCAGGCCAACCATCCCGGTCGAGTGCGGCCCGCGAACAGGCCCAGCACGATCGCCGCGCCCACCGCGATCAGGTGTTCACGGCCGGCCAGGTTGGGCAGGATGATCGACTCCAGGACCATCGAGCCGCCCGTGATGGTGAAGAGTATGGGCGCGCGGTGAATGATCGAGAGGTACGTGAACAGACCGACCACCGCCGCCGACGGACCCGTGTCCAGTACGTGCGCGGCCGACGACGGCAGGCCGAGCGCGTGGTCCGGGCCGATCGCGATCATGATCCGGGCGCCCATCGTGCCCGCGAGGGTGGTCACGTAGGCGACCATCAGCGTGCGGGCCGCGCCGAGCGAGAGCTGGGCGATGGCGAACGCGAGGAACAACTGCGTAATGCCCGCCCAGACCGGCAGGTTCAACGCGGGTACGAACAGCGACACCGGAGTCCGCAACAGGGCCAGCCACAGCGGCAGGTCGGCGCTGACCCCACCGAGGATGCGGACCACGGTCTTGCCGGCCGGGGTCTGCCCGATCCCGTGGAAGAAGATCACCGCGGAGCTGGCCACGACCGCGAGCGCGAGCCCCTTGCCGCGGCTGCGCCACAGCTGGCGAACCGGATCCGCGACGATGCCACGCCACTCGCCGCACAGGGTTCGCCACAGGAAGAGCACCAGTTGCCAGGGAGCGGACCACAGCCGGCCGCGCCAGCCGCGTCGCGCGGTCTTCGCGTCGTCGCCGTCGGGAGCCTTCGCGGCATCCGCCGTCCGGACCTCGGCGGCCTCCGGCACCCGGGCCCGCGTGAGCGTGCCGGTCGGGGCGGATCCGCCGGCGACGCCGTCGCCGTCGTCCCGGCAATCGTCGAGAACGCGCAACACTGCTGATCAACCCCCAACGACTCGTCGAGTCCGGCGGCCACGGACCCGGGCCGGTGGCGATGTGTGGCATGCACCACGCCCTGCCCTCAGCTGCGTCATCGTAAAACGAGGACACGACACACCGGTCGGTGATTTGACGCTGGGCGGACGCTCCGCGGTTGCGACATTTCCGGTCGGCCGGGCGATGCGGGGGTGGTGAACCGCTTTCCGACTCAAAGATTACCGACTGCCGGCGCGGACCATCGTCAACCCAATCGATGACTTCACCATGCCTGCGTCATCATCTGGTCGTACGAATCGCCTCCCCTCCCGCGCCGACCTGCACCGATGCCGATCGCACGACGCTGCCCGCCCGCCCGGGCCGACCATTCGGCGCCGAGTTGGCCGGAAAACACGTGGTGAGCCACCGGAATCCGGACGCCGAACGCCGCCGAGCCGCCCGATCGCGAATGTCGGGATTCACGAGCTGGCGGCTTCGCAGAGGAATGGGCGCTTCCGGTCGAGCGCGGTCGGTCGCGTGTGTGGTGCGGTTGCCGGGGTCGCGTCCACGCAACCCAACCGGGCTCGATCGCACGCGCATGCAACCGCGAGCAACTGCGCTCGTCCGCACGCCACATGTGTTCGTAACGGAGTCGAACCGGTGCCGAGCGTCACCGAGAAGATCGAAACGGACCGGATCGAGTCGAACACGATGCGAATCCGGGCCGAGTCGACGCCCGCCGCATCGGCACCGATCCGGCCGGCGCGCGGGCCGATACCGAATCAATGCCGAATCTTGCCCAGCTGGTGCCCAGGTTTTGCCCAGGTTCTGTACAGGTGGCATCCGGAGTCGGGGGGGGGGGGGGGGGGGGGGGGGGGGGGGGGCGGGGGGGGGCCGGGGGGGCCGGCCCCCCCCCCCCCCGCCCCCACCCCCGCCTG